>NZ_JBWKIR010000008.1:259299-332458 GCF_056432605.1 Streptomyces sp. NPDC045022 | reverse complement strand
GCCGTTCGTGGGGTGCCGGTTGCGGCGGATCTCCCGGCTGACGGTGGAGGGGCTGCGGCCCAGTTCGGTGGCGATCGCACGGACCGTCGCCTTCTCCAGGAGCCGGTCGGCGATGTAGATCCGGTCGGCTTCACGCAGGCACCGGGACGCACCAGAAGGCGGCAGCACCGGTCTGGCCGGTGCTGCCGCCTTCTGCCGGCCGGAGGGGTTGCGGCCGTTGCGCCATCGCTTTCCCGTGCGGAGGTTGATGCCGACGACCCTGGCCGCCTCCGTGTAACTCACGCCTTGCTGCATGAGCCGGAAGTATTCCTCCCGCTCACGGGTCAGCTTCCTGCGGCCCTGGGCCACCGTCCGGGTCTTGCGGATCTCGAACATCGCACCCCTTGAGCTGGGGTGTTGCGACGACCACTAGAACTCAAGCTCACCGCCCACCCCGGGGCCTTATGGACTAGACCAACAGCGGGTGCACCGGTATACAGAGGAGATCACGGAGCGTGCGGGTGGACTCCTGACACACTAAGCCGTGCCACGATGTGAGCCGTGGCCGATGCCAGGTCGGCCGCTTTCGGCATCCGGAGCCGGGAAGGCAGAGCATGAGCACCGACGTCAGCAGTGCGGAGAACGAGGCCGGCACAACCGTCCGTACCGCGCGTGTGCCCAAGTACTACCGCTTGAAGAAGCACCTGCTCGACATGACGGAGACGCAGGCGCCGGGCACGCCGGTCCCGCCCGAGCGCACGCTGGCCGCAGAGTTCGACACCTCCCGCACCACCGTCCGCCAGGCCCTGCAGGAACTGGTCGTGGAGGGCCGGCTGGAGCGCATCCAGGGCAAGGGCACCTTCGTCGCCAAGCCGAAGGTCTCCCAGGCGCTGCAGCTCACCTCGTACACCGAGGACATGCGGGCCCAGGGCCTGGAGCCGACCTCGCAGCTGCTGGACATCGGCTATGTCACCGCCGACGACCGGCTGGCCGAGCTGCTCGACATCACCGCCGGCGGGCGCGTGCTGCGCATCGAGCGGCTGCGCATGGCCAACGGCGAGCCGATGGCGATCGAGACCACGCACCTGAGCGCCAAGCGCTTCCCGGCGCTGCGCCGGTCGCTGGTGAAGTACACGTCCCTGTACACCGCGCTCGCCGAGGTCTACGACGTCCACCTCGCCGAGGCCGAGGAGACCATCGAGACCTCCCTGGCCACCCCCCGCGAGGCGGGTCTGCTCGGCACCGACGTCGGCCTGCCGATGCTGATGCTCTCCCGGCACTCGCTGGACCACGAGGGCAAGCCGGTGGAATGGGTGCGGTCGGTGTACCGGGGCGACCGGTACAAATTCGTGGCGCGCCTGAAGCGGCCGCAGGACTGAGTGCGGCGGCGTCTTCACGCCGTGACCCCGAAATCGACATACCGATATGCGGACGAGGTCTTCCCGTGCGATGACACCGTCACCTAGATTGCCTGCGCATTACACAGGTGATCAGCGAGGGGACGGAGCCGCGGCATGTCGGAAACACCTGAAGTGAGACCACCGGTCGTCACACCGACCCGGGTGATCATCGGACTGTGTCTCGTCGCGCCCTTCGTGGCGATGCTGTGGGTCGGCTCGTACGCCAAGACGGGCCCCGCGTTCATCGGGGTCCCGTTCTTCTACTGGTACCAGATGCTCTGGGTGCTGATCTCCACGGCGCTCACGATGCTGGCGTACCAGCTGTGGCAGCGCGACCAGCGCAGCCGCCAGGCCGGGAACGGGGGTGCCGCGAAGTGAAGGACGGCGTCAACGGCGTCGCGCTCGGCGTCTTCATCTTCTTCTTCCTGGCCGTCACGGTCCTGGGCTTCCTGGCCGCGCGCTGGCGCAGGGCCGAGAACGAGCACTCGCTGGACGAATGGGGCCTGGGCGGACGGTCGTTCGGCACCTGGGTCACCTGGTTCCTGCTCGGCGGCGACCTGTACACGGCCTACACCTTCGTCGCCGTGCCGGCGGCGATCTACGCGGCGGGCGCGTCCGGCTTCTTCGCGGTGCCCTACACGATCCTGGTCTACCCGCTGATCTTCACGTTCCTGCCCCGCCTGTGGTCGGTCTCGCACAAGCACGGCTACGTGACGACCTCGGACTTCGTGCGCGGCCGCTTCGGTTCGAAGGGCCTGTCGCTGGCGGTGGCGCTGACCGGCATCCTGGCGACGATGCCGTACATCGCGCTCCAGCTCGTCGGCATCCAGGCGGTGCTGGACGTGATGGGCGTCGGCGGCGGGGAGAACACGAACTGGTTCGTGAAGGACCTCCCGCTGCTCATCGCGTTCGGCGTGCTGGCGGCCTACACGTACTCCTCCGGCCTGCGCGCGCCCGCGCTGATCGCGTTCGTCAAGGACACGCTGATCTACATCGTCATCGCGGTGGCGATCATCTACATCCCGATCAGACTGGGCGGCTTCGACGACATCTTCGCCAAGGCGGGCGAGAAGTTCTCGACCACGGGCGTGGGCGGTGTCGTACCGGCCCCGACGGGCCAGTGGACGTACGCCACGCTGGCGCTCGGTTCCGCGCTGGCCCTGTTCATGTACCCGCACTCGATCACCGCGACCCTGTCGTCCAGGAGCCGTGAGGTGATCCGCCGCAACACCACGATCCTGCCGCTGTACTCGCTCATGCTGGGCCTGCTGGCGCTGCTGGGCTTCATGGCCATCGCGGCAGGGGTGAAGGTCACCAACGGGCAGCTGGCGATCCCGCAGCTGTTCGAGGACATGTTCCCGGACTGGTTCGCGGGCGTGGCCTTCGCGGCGATCGGCATCGGCGCGCTGGTGCCGGCGGCGATCATGTCCATCGCGGCGGCGAACCTCTTCACCCGCAACATCTACAAGGACTTCATCAACCCGGACGCGACGCCCCGGCAGGAGACCCGGGTCTCCAAGATCGTGTCGCTGCTGGTGAAGGTGGGCGCGCTGATCTTCGTCCTCACCATGGACAAGACGGTCGCCATCAACTTCCAGCTGCTGGGCGGCATCTGGATCCTGCAGACCTTCCCGGCCCTGGTCGGTGGCCTGTTCACCCGCTGGTTCCACCGCTGGGCGCTGCTGGCCGGCTGGGCGGTCGGCATGGTGTACGGCACGGTCGCCGCGTACGGGATCGCCTCCCCGACGCAGAAGCACTTCGGCGGCAACGCCAAGGAGATCCCCGGCATCGGCGAGATCGGCTACATCGGCCTCACGGCCTTCGTGCTGAACGTCCTCGTCACCGTGGTCCTCACCGTCGTCCTGAAGGCCGTGAAGGCCCCCGAGGGCATCGACGAGACCAAGCCGGAGGACTACGCGGCCGACGCGGGCGACCCGGGCGTCCAGGTGGAGCTTCCGCCGGCCACCGCGGGGTCCGCGCACTGACGGGACGCGGCCGGGCGCACGGGTGGCTCTCCAGCCGCCTGTGCGCCCGGCCATCGCGTCCCACAACCGGTCCAGACCCCCGGCGCCCATGCCGTGCCAGGCGAGCGTCTCGCGGTGCCTGATGCTCACCCATCTGGGGAAGCGGCGCCGGAAGGGGCGGGGCAGCAGGGCCTGTTGCCGGCGTGGGAACCGCTCACAGATCTCACCCCGGGGCACCCGTCGGCGGGACGGGGAGGGGCACAACCGGAACTTGCGGTCGGGCAGGCACTCCAGCCGAACCGCTCGGGCTGCCCGGTCTCCAGGGCGAGGGCCACCAGGCCGCCCGCCTCGGGGACGAACGGATGCGGGCGCCGCCGGTCCGAGCCGGCACCGGCGCGGTGGGGTGCGGAACCGGCCGTGCCCGCCAGCTACAGCCGGCGCTCCAGGGTCTGTACGACGGTGATGCCGCGCAGCGCGCCGACGGCTCACGTGACGCTTCCCCGTGGTTCTGCCGCTCCGTCGAGGGGCACTCGACCGGGGCCAGGCGCGCCACCGCGCCCGTCAGCTCGCACCGGCACAGCCGTTTCGTCCGCGGAGCCGAGCCGCACGGGCATCTCGTGCCGCACCGGGACGACCTCACTCTTCTCGCTTGTGAGTTGACGCTACGAAGGCGGTGCGACACAACATCTGGGGGTGACATGGCAGCCCGGCACTAGATGTATGCTCATGCTCGCTGTCGCCGCAGGGGAATCCGGTGCGAATCCGGAACTGTCCCGCAACGGTGTACTTGCGTGCATCCGCACGCCTGTTCAGTCCGAGGACCTGCCGCCAGCGCGCCCGGCCGTCCGGTCCGGGTGCCTTGAGACGTCCGGGCCTCGTGGAGTGGGCCGGTGGACGCGACGCCGTGCGCGCTCGTGGCTGCCCCTGCCCTCCGCCAGGCCCCCGTGCCGAGCGAGGGAGAGCCCCACGTGACCATCGCGCCAGCCGACCCGGCTTCAGCCAGCGAGCTGAAGACCGACGGTCCCGGTGCCGCACTGCTGCGGACCCTGACCGAGCTGACCGCCGACCTCCCCGACGCCGACCCCGGCCGGGTCGCCGCCGCCGCGCTGCGCGGCCGGTCCGCGCACGCGGACGAGGCGGAGTTGCGCGAGCTGGCCACGGAGGCGGCCGCCGGCCTGATCTCCGAGGACCCCGCCTACTCCAGGCTGGCCGCCCGCCTGCTGACCCTGGCCATCGGGGACGAGGCCGCCTCGCAGGGCGTGGCGTCCTTCACGCAGTCCGTCGCCGTGGGACACCGGGAGGGGCTCATCGCGGACCGGACCGCGGCGTTCGTGCGGCTGCACGCCGGGCGGCTCGACGCGCTGATCGACCCGGACGCCGACGACCGCTTCGGCTACTTCGGCCTGCGCACCCTGCACAGCCGTTACCTGCTGCGGCACCCCATCACCCGCAAGGTGATCGAGACGCCCCAGCACTTCATGCTGCGCGTCGCCGCGGGCCTCGCCGAGGACGACACCGTCCGCTCGGTGGACGAGGTCGCGGCGCTCTACGGGCTCATGAGCCGCCTCGACTACCTGCCCTCCTCCCCCACGCTCTTCAACTCCGGTACGCGGCACCCGCAGATGTCGTCCTGCTACCTGCTCGACTCCCCGCTGGACGAGCTGGACTCCATCTACGACCGCTACCACCAGGTCGCCCGGCTCTCCAAGCACGCCGGCGGCATCGGGCTCTCGTACTCCCGGATCCGTTCGCGCGGTTCGCTGATCCGCGGCACCAACGGGCACTCCAACGGCATCGTTCCGTTCCTGAAGACCCTGGACGCCTCGGTGGCCGCGGTGAACCAGGGCGGCCGGCGCAAGGGCGCGGCCGCGGTGTACCTGGAGACCTGGCACTCCGACATCGAGGAGTTCCTGGAGCTGCGCGACAACACCGGTGAGGACGCCCGCCGTACGCACAACCTGAACCTGGCGCACTGGGTCCCGGACGAGTTCATGCGCCGGGTCAACTCCGACGGGCAGTGGTCGCTGTTCTCCCCGGCGGACGTGCCGGAGCTGGTGGACCTGTGGGGCGAGGAGTTCGACGCCGCCTACCTCAAGGCCGAGGCCGACGGCCTGGCCAGGAAGACGATCCCGGCCCGCGACCTGTACGGCCGCATGATGCGCACCCTCGCGCAGACCGGCAACGGCTGGATGACCTTCAAGGACGCCGCCAACCGCACGGCGAACCAGACGGCGACCGCGGGCCATGTCGTGCACTCCTCCAACCTCTGCACGGAGATCCTGGAGGTCACGGACGACGGGGAGACGGCGGTCTGCAACCTGGGCTCGGTCAACCTCGGTGCCTTCGTGACCGCCGGGGACATCGATTGGGAGCGGCTGGACGAGACGGTCCGCACGGCCGTCACCTTCCTCGACCGGGTCGTGGACATCAACTTCTACCCGACCGAGCAGGCGGGCCGTTCCAACGCCAAGTGGCGCCCCGTCGGCCTGGGTGCGATGGGCCTGCAGGACGTCCTCTTCAAGCTGCGTCTGCCCTTCGACTCCCCCCAGGCGAAGGCGCTGTCCACCCGGATCGCCGAGCGGATCATGCTCGCCGCGTACGAGGCCTCCGCGGACCTCGCCGAGCGCAACGGCCCGTTGCCGGCCTGGGAGAAGACCCGTACGGCCCAGGGTGTCCTGCACCCCGACCACTACGGCGTGGAGTTCACCTGGCCGGAGCGCTGGGCGGCGCTGCGGACGCGGATCGCGGCCGTCGGCATGCGCAACTCGCTGCTCCTGGCCATCGCCCCGACGGCCACCATCGCGTCCATCGCGGGCGTGTACGAGTGCATCGAGCCGCAGGTGTCCAACCTGTTCAAGCGCGAGACGCTGTCCGGCGAGTTCCTCCAGGTCAACTCGTACCTGGTGCAGGAGCTGAAGGACCTGGGCGTCTGGGACGCGCGCACCCGGGAGGCGCTGCGCGACTCCAGCGGGTCGGTGCAGGGCTTCGCCTGGATCCCCGAGGAGGTGCGGGCGCTCTACCGCACGGCGTGGGAGATCCCGCAGCGCGGTCTGATCGACATGGCGGCGGCCCGCACCCCGTTCCTGGACCAGGCGCAGTCCCTGAACCTGTTCCTGGAGACGCCGACCATCGGCAAGCTCTCCTCGATGTACGCGTACGCCTGGAAGTCGGGTCTGAAGACGACGTACTACCTGCGCTCCCGCCCGGCGACGCGCATCGCCCGCGCCGCCCAGGCGCAGGCCCGGAAGACCATCCCCGTCCAGCAGGCCGCCGATCCCGACGCGGTCGCCTGCTCCCTTGAGAACCCCGAGTCCTGCGAGGCCTGCCAGTAACTCCCGCCCGCCACCCGACCACCACCCCTGGAGGACGGCGCTTCGCGCCGACTGTGATGACGAACCAGAATCTTCTCGACCCCGGCTTCGAGCTGACCCTCCGCCCGATGCGGTACCCGGACTTCTACGAGCGCTACCGGGACGCCATCAAGAACACCTGGACCGTCGAGGAGGTCGACCTCCACTCGGACGTCGCCGACCTGGCGAAGCTGACGCCCGCGGAGCAGCACCTGATCGGCCGCCTGGTGGCGTTCTTCGCGACGGGCGACTCGATCGTCGCGAACAACCTGGTGCTGACGCTGTACAAGCACATCAACTCCCCGGAGGCGCGCCTGTATCTGTCGCGCCAGCTGTTCGAGGAGGCCGTGCACGTCCAGTTCTATCTGACGCTGCTCGACACCTACCTGCCCGACCCGGACGACCGCGCCGCCGCGTTCGCGGCCGTGGAGAACATCCCGTCCATCCGCGAGAAGGCCGGGTTCTGCTTCAAGTGGATCAACGAGGTCGAGAAGCTGGACCGACTGGAGACGAAGGCCGACCGCCGGCGCTTCCTGCTCAACCTGATCTGCTTCGCCGCGTGCATCGAGGGGCTGTTCTTCTACGGCGCCTTCGCGTACGTCTACTGGTTCCGCAGCCGGGGTCTGCTGCACGGTCTGGCCACCGGCACCAACTGGGTGTTCCGCGACGAGACGATGCACATGTCCTTCGCCTTCGAGGTGGTCGACACCGTCCGCAAGGAGGAACCGGAGCTCTTCGACGACGAGCTGCGGCAGCAGGTCACCGGCATGCTGGAGGAGGCCGTCGAGGCCGAGCTGCAGTTCGCGCGCGACCTGTGCGGTGACGGCCTCCCCGGCATGAACACCGACTCGATGCGGCAGTACCTCGAGTGCGTCGCCGACCAGCGTCTGACGCGTCTCGGCTTCGCCCCGGTGTACGGCTCGGAGAACCCCTTCTCCTTCATGGAGCTGCAGGGCGTTCAGGAACTGACGAACTTCTTCGAGCGCCGCCCGTCGGCGTACCAGGTCGCGGTGGAGGGCACGGTCGACCTGGACGAGGACTTCTGAGTCTCCTTCTCCCGACGCCTTCCTCCCCGGTCCTCCTGGGCCTCCCTGAGCTGCCGGTCGATGCGCCTGTCGCGCACGATGCCGAGCACGGAGGGGAGGACCAGGATGACCAGGATTGCGAACGTGGCGAGCATTCCGATCAGGCCTTCGATCTGGTTTCCGTTCATGACACCACTGTCGCGCCGTTCACTACTTACCGTAAGTGGCAGGACTGCCGCACACCCTCGATTTACTGCCATCCGTCAGGCACACTGGGGGCATGCTGCAGAACGTGGTGGCCGTTCTCCTCGACGGCGTGAACCCCTTCGAGCTGGCCGTCGTCTGCGAGGTGTTCGGCACCGACCGCAGTGACGAGGGCCTGCCGGTGTACGACTTCGCGGTCGCCTCGGCCGAGGGTCCGGTGCTGCGCTCGAACGCGGGTTTCGCGGTGCACGTGGAGCACGGCCTGGAGCGCCTGGAGTCGGCCGACCTGATCGCCGTGCCGGCCTGCTCCCGCTACGACTCCCGCGCGTTCCCGCCCGAGCTGCTCCGGGCCCTGCGGCACGGGGTGGACCGCGGTGCCCGGGTGCTCAGCGTCTGCTCCGGGGTCTTCCTGCTCGCCGCGGCCGGGCTGCTGGACGGCCGGCGCTGCGCCGTGCACTGGCACCACGCGGACGAGCTGGCCCGCCAGTACCCCCGGCTGATCGTCGAGCCGGACGTCCTCTACGTCGACGAGGACCCGGTGATCACCTCCGCCGGCACCGCCGCCGGGATCGACGCCTGTCTGCACCTGGTGCGCAAGGAGCAGGGCCCGGAGATCGCCAACAAGATCGCCCGCCGGATGGTGGTGCCGCCGCACCGGGACGGCGGCCAGGCGCAGTACATCGAGCGGCCGCTGCCGAAGACCTCGTGCGACACCGTCGGAGAGGTCCTGGCATGGATGGAGGCCCACCTCGACCAGGAGGTGACCGTCGAACAGCTCGCCGCCCGCGCCCACATGGCACCGCGCACCTTCGCCCGTCGCTTCCAGCAGGAGACGGGCACCACGCCCTACCGCTGGATCCTGCGTCAACGGGTACTGCTGGCACAGGAGTTGCTGGAGGGCACGGACGAGACGGTGGACGCCGTCGCCTGGCGCACCGGGTTCGGTACGGCGGCCGCGCTGCGGCACCAGTTCGTCCGGGCGCTCGGGACGACTCCGAACGCCTACCGGCGCGCGTTCCGGGGCCCGCAGGCCGCCTGAGCGCGCGCCGGCATCAGGAGTCGCGGGCCGGGAGCCGACGGTCAGGAAGCGCTCCGTGCCCGCCTCCTCACCACTCCACGGGCTTCAGCAGCAGGTTGTGCGGGCGGAGCGTGATGCCCACACGGGTGCTGTCGTCGGACCCGCTGAGCTGCTCGAAGCGGTACTTCGCCGAGATCGCCGCGGTGATCAGGGTCAGCTGGGCCATGGAGAAGTGGTCGCTGGGGCACTTGCGGTTGCCGACACTGAACGGGCTCATGGCGTACTTCGGTACCTCCTTGGCGCGCTCGGGCAGCCAGCGGTCGGGGTCGAAGTCGAGGTGGCGGGCGTAGGAGCGGGCGTCGCGCTGGACGGCGTAGGGGCTGTAGACGATGTCCGCCCCGGCCGGAATGCGATAGCCGCCGAGCGCGGTGTCGGTCACCGCGCGCCGCGTCAATATCCAAACGGCGGGCCTGAGCCGCATGGCCTCGACGACGACATTGTTGGTGTGCGTGAGCGCGCGAACGTGCTCGAATCCGACCGGCCGACCACGCGTCACGGATTCGACCTCGGTCCGTACCTTCTCGGCGTGTTCCGGATGCTCCGCGAGGACCTGCAGCAGCCACATGATCGTGGACGCGACAGTTTCGCTGCCGGGGGTGAGTATCGCGACGACCTGGTCGTGGATCTCCTGTTCCCCGATGGGGTCGCCATTGTCGTCCTTCGCCTCCAGCAATGCCGTCAGCAAATCGTCCGGCTTTTGACCAGATGCCCTCCGCTCGGCGACAATCTCGTCGACCAGAAGATGCAAATCGGCCAGGGCCCGGTTGAATTCGCGGTTGGCCGGAAATGGCAGCCGGTACAGCGGTCCGAGCGGGATCACCATCCTGCGGTACATTCCCCGGAAGACGGTGGCGAGGTCGATGCTCAGCCGCTCGGCGCGCTCGTCCATGTACTCGCCGCGCAGCAGGCAGCGGGCGGCGATGCGGACAGCGACCCGGAAGGACTCCGAGGTGCAGTCGATGGTCTCGCCGGGCCGCCAGCGCTCGGTCAGCGCGTGCGCCTCCTCCTCCATCACGGCCCCGTAGTTCGGTATCGCGTCCAGCCGGAACGCGGGCTGGATGGTGCGCCGTTGGCGCCGGTGCCGGGGGCCGTTGGCGGTGGCCACGCCCTCCTTGCCGAGCAGCCCTTCGAGGGACTCCCACAGCGGGCCGTCGATCTTGAAGTCGGGGCTCAGGGCCAGCGCGCCGGTGAGCGCCGGCGTGGTGACGGCGTACACCGTCTTGGGGCCGAGCCTGAGGCGTACGACGTCGCCGTACTCGCCCAGCCGGGACATGAAGGCGAGCGGGTCGCGGACCAGTTTCAGGCCGTGCCCGAGACCCGGTACGGCGCCCCCTGCCAGGGGCGGTTCGCGCAGTTCGGTGGCCTCGGGGGCCGCGGGCTCCACAGACTCGACGGTCATTTCTCACCTGCCGCTTCGTTGGTGACGTACGGGGGCGTGGACCGGTCGTCCCAGCTGTCGACCATGTACCGGCCGGACTCGTGGTGGAACCAGTAGACGGAACTGAACCAGTTGCGCATATTGCCGACACAGGTGCGGACGGCGGCGCTCAATTCCTTGCCGGCGACCGTACCGTCGGCGATCTCATCGGCGAATCGCAGAGCTTCCTGCTCGACTTGGAGGAATTCAGTGATGCATTCCTCGACGCGCTGCCTGACTTCGTCCACCGCTTCTTCGAGAGTCAGTCCCTGATGGCTGACGAGACTGATTCCGAGATTGTGGACCTCGTCGCCCGCTATTTCCTTCGGCAGCGAGCACAGATCGTTGTACCAGGCGGCGAATTCCTGGCTCAGCAGTGCGGCCCGGCGATAGGCCGGGTGCTTTCGCACGGGGTCCGGGAGTTCGCACCCGGCACTCGGCTCGAGCAGGTCCGTCCATATCCAGTGCGCGAAGGTGTGCCGACGCAGGGCGAGGTACTCCTCGACATCGGGAACGTATCCCTCCGTGCGGTTGCGGAACTCGCGGTCGTAGGCCTCGATCACCGCGTGGAAGTGCCGGGCGAACCGCCGGTTCCAGGTGCCCGGCAGGAAGCCGTACAGCCGTAACACGCTGTCGGCGAAGGCCGCGACCAGCGGGTCGGGGTGTTGCAGATGGTGCCTGGGTGCGTCGAGGGCCGCGTGCAGGCGGTACCTCAGCCGCCGCCAGTCGCCCGCCCGGCCGTGGACGACGTAGCGGTCGTGGCGGTCGTCCCAGACGAAGAACCAGGCACTGTAGTCGGCTATGGCCTGCAGGACCTCGTCCGGGGCACCTGTGTAGTAGCCCGCCATGAGGTCGGTGTAGCACAGTCCATCGGCATATTCCTGCACCTTGTCCGCCGGCATGAGCCGTTTTTCCAGCAGCCAGCGCCGCGTCTTCTCCTGGAGCCGCGGCCAATACGGATGCAGTCGCCGGGGAAAGGCGGACTCGATCACCGGCAGTGCCAGTGAGGGTGGTACCACGACCGCCGTCGGTGTCGCTGTGGTGCTGTGTGGGAAAGCTTGCACAGAACAAACCCCTCTCAGCCGCCAGGAGCGCACGCCCCCTTCCGTTGTGCCGGGCGTGCGCCGTTGCGTATCCCCGCACTTCCATTCAGCACCACAACTGACCGCCGTGGGAACGGATTTGCTCCACTCACTACCCCAAGGAGCCGAGAATCCCCCCTTCATGACCGGTTAAGGATCACCAGGAGCGCGGAAGGGAGCGGTTGTACGACGCACGGACGAGCGAACCACGGCCGTAAGAAGGGCGCCCGACCGGGAGTGATCCCGATCGGGCGCCCCAACGGCCCAGCTCCGCCTAGTCGTTGGCGACCACGGGGTAACGTGGCTCGTTCTCGGCCATCTGCCGCAGCGCGTCCTTGCGGTCCCGCTTGGACAGCCGGTCGATGTAGAGGTAGCCGTAGAGGTGGTCGGTCTCGTGCTGCAAACAGCGTGCGAAGTAGCCGGTGCCGCGGACCTTGATCGGGTTGCCCTTCTCGTCCTGGCCGGTCACCTCGGCGTAGTCGGGGCGGGCGAGCGGCGCGTACGCGGTCGGTACCGACAGGCAGCCCTCGTTGCTGTCGTCCAGCCGGCGCCTGTCGGCGGGCAGGTCGACGAGCTTCGGGTTGCACACCACGCCGACGTGCCGGACTCCCTCGTCGTCGGGGCAGTCGTAGACGAAGACCTTCAGGTCGACACCGATCTGGTTGGCGGCCAGGCCCACGCCCTCGGCGGTGCGCTGGCTGGCGAACATGTCCGCGACCAGCTGCTGCAGCTCCGCACCGAACTCGGTGACGTCCCTGCACTCCTTGTGCAGCACCGGGTTACCGACGACGGTGATCGGGCGCGACGTCCCGCGCTCCCGCCAGGCCGTCTCGCGCTCCTCGCAGTCCTCCGTGTCGACGACATAGCCCTCGTCATCGACGGGGAGCACGCCCGCGTGCTGCTGATCGGTGTCCTGCTGAGCCATGACCGACGTACGCCTTCCTGCAAGCCTGGAAAATTCTGCGAGTACAGCCTAAAGGTGGCCGGTCACCGCGGCTCAGCAAACCTCTTCGAGATCCCGCCAGTCCCTGGAGTCCGGGCTGTCCGCGACCCATCCGTCGAGCAGTCCCCTGACCAGGGAGGCCGGCGCCGCGATACCGCACTCCCGCTCCGGCACCCACAGCTGCCCGTCCGTGCGGTGCCCGAGCGGCCCGGGATGACCGGGCTCACTGTGGTCATGGGGGTCCAGGTGCACACCCTCGCCCTCGTCCGACGGCATCCGGGACTCCGAACACATCCGGCACAGCAGCCGCACCGACGACGACCAGTCCTCCGCGGCGAACCCGGCGTCGGCCGCGAGCTGCTCCAGCGCGTCCCGGTCCGCCTCCGTGGCCGCCTCCAGCAGGACCACCCAGGTGGGAACGGGGGACGGCGCCCACAGCTCGATCTCGTCGAAGACCGGGTAGGAGTGCCCGGTGGACGTCGTGCGCTCGCCGTGCGGGACGCCGTCGTGCAGGACCACCTCGCCCCAGCGCCGCCCCGACGAGGGAAGCGGGATGGACAGCACCTCGATCCGCGCCGGGTCCAGCCTGCGGCCCCACACCACCTCGGCCTCGCCCTCCGGGGAGAGCCGCACGGCCGCGCTGCCCAGCTCCATGCCGACGGGTTCGCCGGAGGCCATGGCGCCTCCCCCGGCCTTCGACCGGGGGGTGCCGGGCACCTTCAGCCCGTACGCCTGCCAGGCGCGGCGGGCCAGCGGCCAGTCCTGCAGCGCGGTCGCGGCGATGCCCACGTTCCACCAGTCGGGAGCGCCGGTCTCCCGGTCCAGGAGGGCCACGGCGCGCAGTCCGGCCGCGCGGGCCTGCTCCCAGTCGTGCCGGAACTTGTGCAGCAGAGCGAGGTTGAACCAGGACTCCGACAGCCAGGGCTCCAGGTCGGCGGCCCGTGTCAGCAGCTCACCGGCGTCCTCGTACCGGCCGTCGCCGATCAGCGTGAACGCGCGGTCCGTGGCCTGCCGCCAGGAGGCGGAGGGCCGGTGCCGTCCCTTTCCGAAGATCCTCACGATTCCCGCCTGCCAGTTCCAGTTCACAGTGGGCTGGCTTGTGCCCCCGGACACCCTCTCCCTCGCATCCAACCACGTGCGGTGGGAAAGGCGCTCATTACCCATGGGTTACCCAGCCGCGGACGGGGTCAGACAGTGCCGTCCGTCTCCCGTCGTCCTCGGCCGGCCCGGTCTCGCGCCACCCCCGGGGCTCGGCGAGGACCCGGGCGAGCGATTCCACGACCTCGGGAGCGTAGTCCCCGGCGGTGCCGAGGCGCAGCTCCTCGAGCGCCCGCAGGGGCCCCTCGGGTCCGGCGTCCCGGGTCTTCTCGTCGTAGGCGTTCACCGCCCGGACGATCCGCGCGGCGACCGGCTGCTCGGCGTAGGGGTCGGCCTGCCGCTCGACGACGACGGCGACGGCCGCGTCCACGCCGGTCTGCCGGACGACGGCCCCGCCGAGCAGGGCGATGCGCCGCTGCTCCGCGGGGGGCAGGCCGGCGGTGGCACCGGCCGGGACCGGGTCGACCAGGCTGAGCTGCCCGATGTCGTGCATGAGGGCCGCGTACTCCAGCACGGTCAGCTCGGGTCCGGTCAGGCCCAGGTCCCGGCCGACGCCGAGGCTGAGCGCGGCGACGCGGTGGGCGTGCCCGGTGGGGGTGCATCCGGCGATCTCGGTGGCGCGGGCGAGGGAGGCGATGGTCTGCCGGTAGGTGGCGCGCACGGCCGCGTGGCGGCGGACGGAGAGCTGGGTGAGCAGCAGGGGCAGGCAGAACACGGGCAGCGCCCACAGTCCGGCCACGGCGACCGCGAGGGCCATCACCACCCCGGTCGCGCACACGGCGGAGCCGATGCCGAGCAGCCCGTGCAGCTCCTCGCGCAGCAGCGGGCCGAACGGCCAGCGGGTGCGGCAGTGGGCGAGGGCGGCACCGAGGACGGCGTCGCAGAGGCTGGTGAGGCCGAGCAGGGTGACGAGGAGGAGGGCGTACGCGGGGCCGTCCCAGGAGGCGAACACACCCCTGTTGTAGAGGGGTTGGAAGCAGACGGCGGCGAAGCCGACGGTGAGGACGCGACGGGCCAGGTGGTCGAGGGTGGGGGTGCGGCCGCACCAGATGTGCGGGACGGCGCCGAGCAGGGCGGCGACGAGGACGACGGTGACCACCTGGGCGGCGTCGTGCTGGGTGGGCCGCCCGGCGTCGGCGCCCAGCAGGGCGTACGAGAGCGATCCGGCGGCGCCGAGGGGCGCGGCCTGCCGCACCGGTGCGCCGCTCCACCGGGTCAGCTCGCCGACGGCTATGAGCACCCCGAAGGCGAGCGCGACGCCCCGGTCGTCGAAGCCGGTCCACAGGGTGACGGCGAGGGAGCCGGCCGCGGCCAGGGCGGCGGCGCCGTGGATGAGCCGCAGGGCGGTCATCGGGACGTCCCGGTGCTGGGGACGCGCTCGCCGGATGCCGTGGCGCAGGACGGCTCGTCGGCGGTGACCGTGGGGTGCCAGCCGTAGTGGCGCAGGGCGCGGACGAGCGCGGCGACCATGCGGGAGTCGAACTGGGCCCCGGCGCAGCGCTCCAGCTCCGCGACGGCCGCCTCGACCGGGCGGGCCCGGCGGTAGGAACGGGTGGAGGTCATCGCGTCGAAGGCGTCCGCGACGGCGACGACCCGGGCGCACTCGGGGATCTGCGTGCCGGCCAGGCCGTACGGATAGCCGCTGCCGTCGAGGCGTTCGTGGTGGTGCAGGATCGCCGCGCGGGCCTCGCCGAGGAAGGAGATCCCGCGGACCATCTCGTGCCCGTACTCGGGATGCAGTTCGATGATCCGCCGTTCCTCGGGGGTGAGTGGTCCCTCCTTGCGCAGCAGCCGGGTGGGGACGCCCAGCTTGCCGACGTCGTGCAGGATTCCGGCGAAGCGCAGCACCTCGACGCGTTCGTCGTCCATGCCGAGTTCGCGGGCGATCAGCACGGAGGCCTGTCCGACGCGCTCGCTGTGGCCGCGCGTGTAGCCGTCCTTGATGTCGACGGCCTGGACGAGGGCGCGGATGGTGGCCTGGTGGGCGGCGCGTTCGCGGTGGTACTGGGCGAACACCCAGGAGGAGACGTACATCGGCAGCAGTACGAGCAGCGCGGCGACCGGGCCGTACGGGCTGCGCCACAGCACGGCCGTCATGAGCCCGGCGAGTCCGTGCACCGCCACAGGTGCGAGCGAGCGGGACAGCAGCCCGCGCCAGGCCCGACGCAGCGGTACGTGCTCAGCGGTGGCGAGGATGCCGCCGTCGAGGACGGTGAGGATCACGCAGAAGGTGAGCACGGCCGCGCCGGCCGGCAGCAGCGCGTAGGGGAAGTCGCAGGTGACGACGGCGTCCCGGCCGCCGAGCGCCCAGTGCACCGCGCTGGCGCCCCACACGGCGAGCGAGGGCTGCGCGGCCCGCCACACGCGGCGCGCCGGCGCGGGCCGGTCCTCGACGGGGCAGAGCAGGGCCGCGGGCAGCGGGACCAGCGCGGCGGCCGGCGGGGGCAGCAGGAGCGCCCCGGCGAGCAGCACCGGGTAGAAGGTGCCGCCGAAGCGACACCGTACGACGTGCTCACATGCCGCGTAGACCGCCGCGAGCAGCGCGATCGGCCACCAGGGGGCGTGGGTCGCCGGCAGCGGCAGCACACAGAGCACGGCCAGCAGGGCGACACAGGCCACATAGCCACGTGCCCTCGCCGGTAGCGCATCCATCGCGTCCCTCCCCCGACCATGCCTGCCCAGGCTCGGAGCCTAGGGCGGGATGTCGGGGATGCGGGGCCTACGACCTGAGGATTAGCACGTTCGGGTGATGACCCGGCGCTCAGCTCTCCTGGGCGGTGGCGGTCACATCGTGCTCGGGCACGGTGTGACCGGAGCGGATCAGCTCAAGCCGCCCCATGACCTTGGCGCGCAGGTCGGCGGGTACGTCGTCATGTCCGCAGCACCGCTTGACCAGCTTCTTCACGGCCTGCTCCAGACCGTACTTCTCCAGGCACGGCGAGCATTCCTCGAAGTGGTGCTGGAACTTGTCGCGATCGACGTCCGGCATCTCGCTGTCGAGGAACTCGTACAGGTGGTCGAGGACCTCACTGCAGTCCGTCTCGTGCGGCTCTCCGCAGCTCATGAGCCCGAGCCTTTCGCTTCGTTCGACTCTCCGGCGCCGGCCGGGACCAGACCACGCTCACGGGCGTAGTCCTCCAGCATGCCGCGCAGCTGACGGCGGCCCCGGTGCAGCCGGGACATCACCGTACCGATGGGCGTCCCCATGATGTCCGCGATCTCCTTGTACGCAAAGCCCTCTACATCCGCGAGATAGACGGCGATGCGGAACTCCTCGGGGATCGCCTGCAGCGCTTCCTTCACGTCCGAGTCGGGCAGGTGGTCGAGCGCCTGCGACTCGGCGGAGCGCAGACCCGTCGACATGTGCGACTCGGCGCGGGCGAGCTGCCAGTCCTCGATCTCCTCCGCGGCGGAGCGCTGGGGCTCGCGCTGCTTCTTGCGGTAGGAGTTGATGAAGGTGTTGGTGAGGATCCGGTACAGCCACGCCTTGAGGTTGGTGCCCTCACGGAACTGGTGGAAGGACGCGTACGCCTTGGCGTACATCTCCTGCACCAGGTCCTCGGCGTCGGCCGGGTTGCGCGTCATGCGCAGCGCGGCCGAGTACATCTGGTCGAGGAATTCGAGCGCGTCCCGCTCGAAGCGCGCACTGCGCTCCGCGGTGGACTCGGAGTTCGCCTCCGTCTCCGCGCTCACGCCCTGGCCCTCGGGCAGCTCCGCCTGACCGTTGTCGGTCCCTGCGTCGGTCCCAGTGACCGGACCCACCTCCTCAAGATGCTGGGCAGGACCGAAACCGATCCCACTCGATTCGGAGGATAGAACACGACCCGTGCCTGCCGCCGCTCGAATAGGAGCGGTCCTGGCCGCGTGCAGCACCGTCCAGTCCAGGTCAGCGCTGCGCTTACGGCTCGGGCAGATGGTCGAACCCATGCGGCGGACTTCCTCTCCTACGACGTCGGTGCCGAGGCCTCAGCACTCCTTTCCGCCACAACAGTGGTCCGTCGTGCGGCATTCCCGGCGGTCACCCGAGTGACGCGATCCACCCGGCGACACCGCCGCCGACGATCTCCAGGGCCTGCTCCTGCGTGATGTCCGCGCGCTTGGGGACGGCGAAGCCGTGATCGCCGCGGGGCACCTCGACCAGTTCGAAGTCGCCCTCCGGGAACTCCCCGGGCTTGCCGAAGGGGTCGTTCCCGCCCTGCACGACCAGCGTGGGTACCCCGGCGCCCAGGAGTTCCCCGGCGCGGGACCTCTCCGGCTTGCCCGGCGGGTGCAGCGGGAAGCTCAGCGCGAGCACGGCGTGCGCGCCCAGCTCGGCCGCCGTACGGCAGGCGACCCGGGCACCGGCGCTGCGCCCGCCGGAGATCACCGGCAGGCCGGGCCGCTCCAGCGCGGGCCAGATCCCGCGCCACCCGGTGTCCAGGGTCTTCGGCGCGGGCGCGACCCTCTTGCCCGCGACCCGCCACGGCTGCTCGACGAGGGCGACGGTCACCCCGTGCCCGGGGAGGGTCCGCGCGAGGGCCTGGAGGTCGCGCGCCTCGATGCCGCCGCCGGCCCCATGACTCACGGCAAGCACCAGCCGCGCCTTCTTCGCCCGGTGCCAGGTGACACGTGCGGTCCCGGCCTCGGTCTCGACAGTCTCGATCACGCTAGAAGAGTGTGCCCTCTTCCGGTGTCTCCAGCTCCTTCAGCAGCTCCGGGCCGTTGTTGCGGACGTTGCTGACGGCCGTGGAGACCGGGTAGGCGCGCATCAGGCCGGCCGGGGGCGGGGCCAGCAGCCCGAGCAGGTCGTCCGGGTCGGTGCGGGAGGGGTCCAGCCATGCGTCCCAGCGGTCCGGAGTGAGCATCAGCGGCATCCGGGGGTGGATCTCGGCGAGGGCGTGCGGGCCCTCGGCGGGGGCGACGGCCAGGGGGGTTCGCTCCGCCTCCGTGGTGATCACCGAGCAGGTGACCCACCAGGCCAGCGGGTGGTCGTCGGGCAGGGTCCGGTCGCGCCAGAACTCGTACAGCCCGGCCATCGCGAACACCGAGCCGTCGGCGGGCAGCACGAAGTACGGCTGCTTGCGCGGCCGCTTCTTCCTGCCCTCGACCTCCAGATCCCGCTCCTGCTCGCCGGTGACCCACTCGAAATAGCCGTCGGCGGGCAGGATGCAGCGGCGGGCGGCGAAGGCGCGGCGGTAGGCGGGCTTCTCGTGGACGGTCTCCGCGCGGGCGTTGATCATCCGGGCGCCGCCCTCGGGTGTCTTGGCCCAGGAGGGCACCAGGCCCCACTTGAGCCTGCGCAGCTGGCGAACCGGGTGCGGAGAGTCCGCGTCTTTCAGGGGACGGTCGAGGACGGCGTAGACCTCCTTGGTCGGAGCCACGTTGTAGTCCGGCTCCAGGGTCTCCTCGGGCTCCCACTTCTCGACCTCGAAGACTCCTGCGAGATCCTCGGGCCTACGACTCGATGCATACCGTCCGCACATACGTGCCACACTGCCAGACTCCGTACCAGTACAGGGAGCCACTCGGACACATGGACAGCCTCGCCGCCACCGCGCTGCCCGATCTGTGGGACCGGCTCACCGGCTCCCAGCCCGATCCCGATCTGTGGGTGGTGCTGGCCACGCTCGCCGCCGCGCTCGCCGCGGTGGTCCCGCATCAGCTGTGGCGGATATCCCGCAACGCGATCACCATCGCGCACGAGGGCGGCCACGGCCTGGTCGCCCTGCTCACCGGACGGCAGCTCACCGGCATCCGCCTGCACTCCGACACCAGCGGGCTCACGGTCAGCCGGGGCAAGCCCTACGGCCTGGGCATGATCTTCACGGCCGCCGCGGGGTACACGGCGCCCTCGCTGCTGGGCCTGGGCGGGGCCGCCCTGCTCGCTGCCGGGCGCATCACGCTGCTGCTGTGGGTGGCGACCGCCCTGCTGGTGGTGATGCTGGTGATGATCCGCAACGCGTACGGCGTACTGACGGTCGTCCTCACGGGCGGTGCCTTCCTGCTGGTGTCCTGGCTGGCGGGACCGCAGGTGCAGGCGGCGTTCGCGTACGCGGTGGTGTGGTTCCTGCTGTTCGGTGGCGTACGGCCGCCGTTCGAGCTGCAGGCCAAGCGGTCGCGGGGAGGGGCGGGGGACTCGGACGCGGACCAGCTGTCCCGCCTGGCGCACGTACCGGCGGGCCTGTGGCTGTTCCTGTTCCACGCGGTGTCGCTGTGCTCGCTGATCGGCGGCGGGGGATGGCTGCTGGAAGGTTGACATCGGGCCCTCCTTATACAGTGGCCCCATGGCCCCGAACACCGCCCCTACCGCCCTCTGGCCCGCCCCGCACGCGAGCGGAGCCGTCGACGCGACGGTCCACGTGCCGGGGTCCAAGTCGGTCACCAACCGCGCCCTCGTCCTCGCCGCCCTGGCCTCCGAGCCCGGCTGGCTGCGCCGCCCGCTGCGCTCCCGCGACACGTTGCTGATGGCCGGGGCGCTCAGGGCCATGGGCGTGGAGATCGAGGAGGGGGTCGGCCCCGACGGCACCGGCGAGGCCTGGCGGGTGCTGCCCACCGACCTGCGCGGCCCGGCCACGGTCGACGTCGGCAACGCCGGCACCGTCATGCGTTTCCTGCCCCCGGTGGCCGCCCTCGCCGACGGCCCGATCCGCTTCGACGGGGACCCGCGTTCCTACGAGCGCCCCCTGAACGGCGTGATCGACGCGCTGCGCGTGCTCGGCGCCCGGATCGACGACGACGGGCGGGGCGCGCTGCCGCTGACCGTGCACGGCGGCGGGGCCCTGGACGGCGGACCGGTGTCGGTCGACGCCTCCTCGTCCTCCCAGTTCGTCTCGGCGCTGTTGCTGTCGGGGCCCCGCTTCAACCAGGGTGTCGAGGTGCGGCACACCGGCGCGACCCTGCCCTCCATGCCACACATCCGGATGACGGTGGACATGCTGCGCGCGGTCGGCGCCCAGGTGGACACCCCGGAGTCGGGTGGCGAGCCGAACGTGTGGCGGGTGACGCCGGGCGCGCTGCTCGGCCGTGACCTGACGATCGAGCCGGACCTGTCGAACGCGCAGCCGTTCCTGGCGGCGGCCCTGGTCACGGGCGGCAAGGTGCTGATCCCGGACTGGCCGGCCCACACCACTCAGCCGGGTGACCGGCTGCGGGAGATCTTCACCGAGATGGGCGGTTCCTGCGAACTCAGCGACTACGGGCTGGTGTTCACCGGCTCGGGTGCCCTCCACGGCATCGACGTCGACCTGAGCGACGTCGGCGAGCTGACCCCCGGCATCGCGGCGGTCGCTGCACTCGCCGACTCCCCCTCGACCCTGCGGGGCGTGGCCCATCTGCGGCTGCACGAGACGGACCGGCTGGCCGCGCTCACCAAGGAGATCAACGAACTCGGCGGTGACGTGACCGAGACGGCCGACGGCCTGCACATCCGCCCGCGCCCGTTGCACGGCGGCACCTTCCACACCTACGAGGACCACCGCATGGCGACCGCCGGCGCGATCATCGGCCTGGCGGTCGAGGGCGTGCGGATCGAGAACGTGGCGACGACGGCGAAGACCCTGCCGGACTTCCCCGAGCTGTGGACCGGGATGCTCGGGCAGTAGGGACACGTCATGCGCCGCTACGGCAAGCACACCGACGAGGACGACATCCGCAGCCGTCCCAACCGCAAGGGCAACCGGCCGCGTACGAACATCCGGCCCAAGCACGAGGACGCGGCCGAGGGCATGGTCCTCACCGTCGACCGGGGACGGCTGACCTGCCTGGTCGAGGACCGGGTCGTCATGGCGATGAAGGCCCGTGAGCTGGGCCGCAAGGCGGCCGTCGTCGGCGACCGGGTGGCCCTGGTGGGCGATCTGTCCGGCAACAAGGACACGCTCGCGCGGATCGTGCGCATCGGCGAGCGCACGTCCGTGCTGCGGCGCACGGCCGACGACGACGATCCGTTCGAGCGGGTGGTCGTCGCCAACGCCGACCAGCTGGCGATCGTCACGGCCCTGGCCGACCCCGAGCCGCGCCCGCGGCTGATCGACCGCTGCCTGGTCGCCGCCTTCGACGGCGGTCTGGAGCCGCTGCTGGTGATGACCAAGTCGGACCTGGCCCCGCCGGACAAACTGCTGGAGCTGTACGGCGCCCTGGACATCCCGTATGTCGTCACCAGCCGCGAGGAGCTGGAGAACGGCTCCGCGGTGGCCCGGGTGTGCGAGCAGCTGGACGGCAGGGTCACGGCGTTCGTCGGACATTCCGGCGTGGGCAAGACCACCCTGGTCAACGCGCTGGTCCCGGAGGACCAGCGGCGTTCGACGGGTCATGTGAACGCGGTGACGGGACGCGGCCGGCACACCACCACCTCGGCGCTCGCGCTGCCGCTGGCGGGCGGCGCCGGCTGGGTCGTCGACACCCCGGGGGTGCGTTCCTTCGGACTGCACCATGTGAACCCGTCCCGGGTGATCCACGCCTTCCCGGACCTGAAGCCGGGCACGGAGGGCTGCCCGCGCGCGTGCAGTCACGACGAGCCGGACTGCGCGCTGGACGCGTGGGTCGAGAAGGGTCACGCGGACCCGGCACGGCTGTACTCCCTGCGCCGGCTGCTGGCCACGCGGGAGCGCACGGAAGGCGACTGAGCACCGCGTTGTTTGCCCGGGTGGGAGTCCGGCAAGTGCATAATCGCACCCAGCCGGAGATCCGGACCAACGGGAGGACAGCGCATGGCGTGGCTGCTGGTCATAGTGGCCGGGATTCTGGAGACCGGTTTCGCCGTGTGCCTGAAACTCTCGCACGGGTTCACCCGTCTGTGGCCGACGATCGCGTTCGCCTCGTTCGCGCTCGGCAGCTTCGGCCTGCTGACCCTCTCGCTGCGGAAGCTCGACGTCGGCCCCGCCTACGCCGTGTGGACCGGGATCGGCGCGGCCGGTACCGCGATCTACGGCATGGTCTTCCTCGGTGACCTGGTGTCCACCCTGAAGATCGTCTCCATCAGCTTGGTCATCGTCGGCGTGATCGGCCTGCAGCTGTCCGGCTCCGCCCACTAGGCCGGGACACCGGCATGGGATCCGAGGGGCGTGGCGATTCGTCCCGGCACCGCGATCCCGGGCGCCTGCTGGCCGAGTTCGCCGGCCGCGTGCTGGTGGTCTGTCCCCGCTGCGGTGGCCGCGCGCACGTCACTCCCCGGCCCGGGCTCCCGGCGCCCGAATACCTCAGTGAACTCCTGTTCCAGCCCCGGCGACTGGCCTGCGCGGGGTGCGGCGCCGTGGCCGGCTGGGCGCCTGCAACGAGGAGCACGTCGAGGCGCTGGCGGCCTATGTCGGCGCCGCGTTGCGCGAGCGCGGCGGCACGCGTCCGACCAGGGCGATGTTCGCGCGGCTGCCCCGCTGGATGAAGGAGTCCGGTCGGCGTGCCGAGGTGCTGGCCGGTCTGGACAGGCTGCGCGCGCTGTCCCTGTGTTCGGCTCCCGCCGACCGCTCCGATGCCGCGCACGAGCGTGGTGACCGTCCCCGGCCGTACAGGGCCGTGTACTTCCGGGGCCGTCCGTACGAGTCCTGACGGTGTCGGGCCACAGCACCGTCCGCGGCACCGGCAGCCGTCGTAGCGGGGGACGCCGACCACACGAAGGGGGCCGGCCGAAGAAGGAGTACGGCGAGGACGGGCAGGCCGGAGGAGGAGTCGCGCCTGGAAGCGCGTCACACCGGCTGCCGCGGGAGCACCGCCTGCACCAGCTCGGCCATCCCGCCCTCCCTCGGCGGCGCCGCCACACAGGACAGCGCGAGGCGTACGACCAGCTCGCAGGAGAGCGCCAGCTCGGCGGTGGCTATCGGGGCGGAGGTGGCTGACGGGGCGGAGGTGTCAGCAGGGGTGGCGGTGGCTGCCGGGGCCGAGGTGGCCGGGGCCGAGGTGGCTGCCGGGGCCGAGGTGGCTGTCGGGGCGACGGTGGTGCGCGCCGCGGCAGTGGGGGTTGCGCGCGCACCGGTGCCCGTCGGGGCCGGCGTGGCTACGGGGGCTTCCGGGGCGACGATGCTTTCCGGGTCAGTAGTGCCTGCCGGAGCGGAGGTGGGCATCGGGACAGCGGTGCCCGCCGGGGTCGCCGCGGTGGGCATCGGGACAGCGGTCACCGCCGGGGCCGCCGGGATGGTGCCAGGGCCGGTCAGCGCGGTCAGCGCGCGGTCCCGTACGATCCGCACGAAGTCGCCGGGCGTCGGCAGCGGGCCGTCGGCCCGGCGCTGCGCGGGCACCGCGGAGGAGGACGGCACCCCGACGAGCGGCGGCGCCGGCAACCGCTCGCTCCAGGAGCCGGTGAGCATGGCCCGGACCAGCGCGTTGTCCCGCGCGGCGGCGGCCGTCCACTCGGCGGCGGCGGTGAGCCGCTCCCCGGCCTCGGCGGAACTGCCGAGCGCCCGTTCCACCCCGGCGAGATAGCCGTCGGCCTCCCGCCGGACCAGGGCCCGGGCCAGCCCGTCCTTGCTGCCGAACTCGTTGTACAGGGTCTGCCGGGACACCCCGGCCGCCGCGGCCACGTCGACCATCCGCACCGCGGACCACGCCCGGCGCGCGAGGGCCGTACGGGCGGCGTCCAGTAGCGATTCCCGGGCAGCAGGCATCTCGCCTCCCTGGGGCGGAGCGATTCTTGTGCCCAGATTTGACGCGCTTGTATGCACTGTCAAGGGTTCGCGGTGGTACGGGGGCGAGCTTCGGCCGTCGGCGGTGACCGCCGTCGGACCGCGGGCCGTACGCCGGCCGCAGGCGCGTCGCGGCCGGTCGCGCGGCTCTCCGCGCCCTTTCGGGGCGCTCCCCCGGCACCCCGGCCACCCTCGCCCCTGTTGGCCCCCGTACCCGCCCGGCAGATACCGTTCGTCACATGCCGGACTACCTCGACGACCTGCGCCTCGCCCACGTCCTCGCGGACGCCGCCGACGCCGCCACCATGGACCGCTTCAAGGCCCTCGACCTCAAGGTGGAGACGAAGCCGGACATGACCCCGGTGAGCGAAGCGGACAAGGCCGCGGAAGAAATCATCCGCGGCCACCTCCAGCGCGCCCGGCCGAGGGACGCGATCCTCGGCGAGGAGTACGGCATCGAGGGCACCGGTCCCCGCCGCTGGGTGATCGACCCGATCGACGGCACCAAGAACTACGTCCGCGGTGTCCCCGTCTGGGCCACCCTCATCGCCCTCATGGAAGCGGACGGTGGGGGCCAGGGCGAAGGCGAGAGCGGCTTCCAGCCCGTCGTCGGCGTCGTCTCCGCACCCGCCCTCGGGCGGCGCTGGTGGGCCGCGAAGGGCCACGGCGCCTTCACCGGCCGCAGCCTGACCTCCGCGACCCGCATCCACGTCTCCGGCGTCGGCACGCTCGCGGACGCCTCGTTCGCGTACTCCTCCCTCTCCGGCTGGGAGGAGCGCGGCCGTCTCGACGGCTTCCTGGACCTGACCCGCCAGGTGTGGCGCACGCGCGCGTACGGCGACTTCTGGCCGTACATGATGGTCGCCGAGGGCTCCGTCGACATCTGCGCCGAGCCGGAGCTGTCCCTGTGGGACATGGCCGCCAACGCGATCGTCGTCACGGAGGCGGGTGGCAGCTTCACCGGCCTCGACGGCCGCCCGGGCCCGCACAGCGGCAACGCCGCCGCGTCCAACGGCCTGCTGCACGACGAGTTGCTGGGGTATCTCGACCGGCGCCACTGAGCCACGGGAGAAACCCACGCACGCCCTCAACTGGCGTCGCGCGCCCTCTTGTTGACCCTCCCTTTACCTGGCACTCTGGGCCCACCCCCGCTTGTGAACTTGTGCAGTGCCGAACGGGCGCCTCCGGCGCCGGGCTGCACAACGGCAGGGACTCCCAGGAGGTGGCCCCATCCATGCTCGTCCGTGACGCCATGAGCACGGTGATCCTCACCGTCGGCCCCGCCCACACCCTCCGCCAGGCAGCCGCCCTGATGTCCGCCCGCCGCGTCGGCGCCGCCGTGGTCCTCGACCCGGACGCCGGCGGCATCGGCATCCTCACCGAACGCGACATCCTCAACTCCGTCGGCCTCGGCCAGAACCCGGACACCGAACACACCCACGCCCACACCACCACCCACGTCGTCTTCGCCACCCCGACCTGGACCCTTCAGGAGGCGGCCCGCGCCATGAGCCACGGCGGCTTCCGGCACCTGGTCGTCCTCGACGGCGGCGACGTGGCCGGCATCGTCTCGGTACGCGACATCATCCGCTGCTGGATCCCGGCGCCCGAACCCACCCCGGTGCCCTGAGCACGCGAAGCGGGCCGGACCCCGAGCACCTGGGGGTCCGGCCCGCCCGGCCGTGAAGGCGGCCGGTTCAGCCGCGCAGCTCCTGCACCGCCGCCTCCAGCCGCTTGCCGAAGCCGGCGTCGGCATTGCGGAAGTTGCCGATCGCGCGCTCGACGATGTCCTCGCGCGAGACCTGCGAGACGGCACCCGCGAGGTTGGCGATCAGGCGCTCCTTCTCCTCCTCCGTCATCAGCCGGTAGAGGTTGCCCGCCTGCACGAAGTCGTCGTCCTCGGCGTGCGACGGCGTCGGGTGACCGCCGGTGCCCGCGGTGAACCCGTCGAACGGCTGCCACAGCGGGCGGCCGGTCTGCCGCGGACCGCCGAAGCTGTTCGGCTCGTAGTTCTTCGCGGCGCCGTGGCGGCCGTCGTAGAGCCGGCCGTCACGGGAGTTGGTGCGCGCCTCGGTGGCGTGCGGGCGGTTCACCGGCAGATGGTCGGCGTTGATGCCGACGCGGTAGCGGTGCGCGTCGCCGTACGCGAAGAGCCGGCCCTGCAGCATCTTGTCGGGCGAGGGGCCGATGCCCGGCACGAAGTGCGCGGGGCTGAAGATCGACTGCTCGACCTCGGCGAAGACGTTCCGCGGGTTGCGGTTCAGCTCCAGCTTGCCGATCTCGACGACCGGGTAGTCCGCGTGCGGCCACACCTTGGTCAGGTCGAACGGATTGAAGCGGTACGTCGCCGCGTCCGTCGCCGGCATGATCTGCACACCCACGGTCCAGCTCGGGAACTCGCCGCGCTCGATCGCCTCACGCAGGTCACGCTGGTGCGAGTCGGGGTCCCTGCCCGCGAGGACCTCGGCCTCCTCGGCGGTGAGGTTCTTGATCCCCTGGTCGGTCTTGAAGTGGTACTTGACCCAGAAGACCTCGCCGGCCGCGTTGTTCCACTGGAAGGCGTGCGAGCCGAAGCCGTCCATGTGACGGTACGAGGCCGGGATGCCGCGGTCGCCGAAGAGCCAGGTCACCTGGTGGGTGCTCTCGGGGCTCAGGCTCCAGAAGTCCCAGACGTTGTCGGCCTCCGTGGAGCCCGTGTACGGGTCGCGCTTCTGGGTGTGGATGAAGTCCGGGAAATTGATCGCGTCCCGGATGAAGAACACCGGGGTGTTGTTGCCGACGAGGTCGTAGTTGCCCTCCTCGGTGTAGAACTTCAGCGCGAAGCCGCGCGGGTCGCGGACGGCGTCCGCCGCGCCCAGGTTGCCGGCCACGGTGGAGAAGCGCAGGAAGACCTCGGTCTCCTTGCCGGCCTCGGAGAGGAACGCGGCGCGCGTGTACTTCGTGACATCGGCGGTCACCGTGAAGGTGCCGTAGGCGCCAGCGCCACGGGCGTGCACCACCCGCTCCGGGATGCGCTCACGGTTGAAGTGGGCCAGCTTCTCCAGGAGCAGCTGGTCCTGCACGAGCACCGGGCCGCCGACGCCCGCGGTCTCGCTGTTCTGGTTGTCGGCGACCGGGGCTCCGGCCTCCGTGGTGAGCGGTCCCTGCGTCACGTGCGCCTCCTGCGTCCTCAGTGACTCATCCTGCCCCATGGCCAAAGCCGTACCTGATCCTACAATAGACTTTGTCTAAGTCAAACGTCGATCCAATCTCACACCTGTTCCCAACCTGGTCCTCCCTGCTGTTAGGCTGGTAGCCATGAGCGACCTTCTGGAACGGCTGCGTGGACGCGGATGGCGGATGACCGCGCAGCGACGCGTGGTGGCCGAGGTCCTCGACGGCGACCACGTCCATCTGACGGCCGACGAGGTCCACTCGCGGGCCGTCGCGAAGCTGCCGGAGATCTCCCGGGCGACCGTCTACAACACGCTGGGCGAGCTGGTCTCCCTCGGCGAGGTGCTGGAAGTCACCACGGACAAGCGCGCCAAGCGGTACGACCCGAACGCGCATCGGCCGCACCATCACCTGGTCTGCGCCCAGTGCGGCTCGATCCGCGACGTCCACCCGACGGGCAACCCGCTCGCCGACCTGCCCGACTCCGAGCGCTTCGGCTTCACGGTGTCGGACGTCGAGGTGACGTACCGCGGTCTCTGCCCGAACTGCGTCAGCGCGTAACCCCTCACTTCACGAGAGAGCCCCGGCACCTTCGAGGTGCCGGGGCTCTCTCGTACGCCCTCACGCATGCCGTTGCCGTCGGCACACACACCGAGGGCCGGAACCCATTTCTGGATTCCGGCCCTCGGCTTCAGTAGCGGGGACAGGATTTGAACCTGCGACCTCTGGGTTATGAGCCCAGCGAGCTACCGAGCTGCTCCACCCCGCGTCGGTGAACACGACACTACGTGAGGAAGGCGCCGGGAGGCAAATCCCTTACCGAGCCACCGCTCACGCCGCTTACCGAGCCACCGCTCACGCCGCTTACCGAGCCACCACTCACGCCGACAGTTCCTCCCGCAGCGCGTCCCGCAACCGCCCCGCGCGCTCGGCGACCTCCTCCGGCCCCAGGGCGACCGCCCGGTCCGCCCACCTCTGCCCCTCCGCCAGCTCTCCGCGACGCGCGTAGACCAGGGCCAGCCGCAAGGCCGCCCGGCCGTGCCCGGCGTCGGCGGCCCGCGTCCACCACACGGCGGCCTCCGGCTCGCTCCCCTCGCGCGCCAGCAGCAGCCCCAGATTGAAGGCACCGTTGCGCGACCCGGCCTCCGCCGCCGCCCGGTACCAGCGCGCCGCCTCCACGACGTCACCCCGGGCGGCGGCCAGCATGCCCACCCGCACCTGGGCCCGCCGGTGCCCCTGGGACGCGGCCCGCTCGTACCACTCCTCGCACTCGGTCTTCTCGTGCACGACCTCGCCCAGCTCGTGCGCGGGCTCCGGCGGCCGCCGCGCGTCGAGCAGGGTGGCCAGCCGGTATGCGGCCTCCGCGCTTCCGCCGCCGGCGGCACAGCGCAGATGCCGTTCGGCCTCCTGCTCGTCCCCCTCGCGCAGCCGGGCGATCCCGACCTGCAGAGCGGCCTCGGTGTGCCCGGCGGCTGCCGCCCGCTCGTACCAGCGCAGCGCCATCTCCGCGTCGCGCGCGGTGTCCCGCCCGGCGTACAGGATGCCCAGGTTGAACGCGGCGTCCACGCTGCCGGCCTCGGCGGCCTTGGAGAACCACGGCTCGGCCCCGGTCGTGTCGCCGCCCTGGAGCAGCAGGATGGCCAGCGCGTTGGCCGCCTCCCGGTGCCCGGCGTAGGCGGCCCGCCGGTACCACTGCTCGGCCTGCGCGGTCCGCCCCTGCTCGGCGCAGAGCAGGCCCAGGTTGTACGCCCCGTTGTCGTCACCGGCGTCCAGCGCGGCCCGGTACCAGCGCTCGGCGGTCTGGGTCTCCCCGCGCTCGGCGTGCAGGGCACCGAGCGCGTTGGCCGCGTTGCCGTCGCCCTCCTGGGCCGCGCGCAGCCACCACACGGCCGCGCTCTCGGTGTCCCCGGCGTCCCGCAGCAGGAACCCGAGGGCACAGGCGGCGCGCGTCTCGCCGTCCTTGGCGGAGGTCAGGTACCAGCGCCCGGCCTCCTTCAGCTCGCCGCGCTTCTCCAGGATCGCCCCGAGGTGCAGCGCGGCCCGCCGGTGGCCGCGGGCGGCGGCCTGCCGGTACCACTGCTCGGCCTCTTCGACAGCGTTGTCGGCTACGGTCTCGTCCTCGTGTCCGGCCTTGCGGTCGAGCGCGCGCGCCAGCCGGTAGGCGGCCTCGCGATGCCCACACTCGGCGGCGGCCCGCATCCAGTGCTCGGCGCCGACGTCCCCACGGTGCTCCAGCAGGTCGGCGAGCGCGTAGGCGCCGAGGGCGTGGCCCTGCTCGGCGGACTGGCGCAGCCAGTACTCGGCGGCCGGCTCATCCCCGCGTTCGCGGTGGTGGCGGCCCAGGGCGTGCGCGGCGGCGGCGGAACCGGCGACGGCGGCGATCCGCCACCAGCCGGCGGCCTCCTCGGCGTAGCCGCGCTGATGCAGGAGGACACCCAGGTTGTTGGCGGCGGCCCGGTCGCCGACCGCGGTGGCGGCCCGCAGGTGGGATTCGGCTCCGTCGAGGTCGCCACGGCGCAGCAGCATGGCTCCGAGGACGCTCATGGCCTCGGCGTCGCCGGTCTCGGCGGCCAGCCGAAGGCGCAGTTCCTCAGCGGCTTCCCCCATGTCGTCCCGTTCGTCGTGGGACGCCTCCTCGCCGGAAGGCTGCACAAATCGCCCTGTCCCGAACAGAGTTGCCTTGTCCCCCATAACGTCCATCGTCGCACCACCTGCAACCTGGGTATACCCGGTATACCGCAGCCCATGAGGTCACTTGAGCGTTTTGTCGACATGCCCACAGAGAGACAAGTCAAACACAGAACCCCCCAACTCCCCACGGTGGCGCGGCCGTCCCTCCCCTCCGGACATGAGTTCGCACACCACGAAGGCCCGGATCCTTTGAGGATCCGGGCCTTCGATCGCAGTAGCGGGGACAGGATTTGAACCTGCGACCTCTGGGTTATGAGCCCAGCGAGCTACCGAGCTGCTCCACCCCGCGCCGTTGCCTGGTAACCGTACCACGGCGCGGAGGGCACTTGATCAACTCCCGCTCTTGTCGCTGCTCTTGTCGGCGCCCCTGTCTGTGCCCTTTTCGGTGGTTTTGTCGGCGTTCTTGCCGTTGCCGGCCTTGGCCTGGGCCTCCTCGGCCCGCTTGAGCGCGTCCTTGAGGTCCTTCTGTGCCTTGTCGTACGCGGTCCAGTCCGGTCCGTCCGGCTGCTTCAGGGCATCCTGCCCGGCGTCGAAGGCCTTCTGGGCGTCTTGCAGGGCCTGTTGGACGGTCGGGTTGGTGGACGTGGGCGGCTTGGTGGTGCCGGTGTCCGGTGGCGTGGTGGTCGAACCCTTCGCGCCGAAGACCTTGTCGAGTGCCTCCCCGAGCGTGTTCTCGAACGCGGTCTTGCCCTCGTAGGTGACCAACACCTTCCGCAACAACGGGTACTTGAGTCCGCCACCCCGTACGTAGACCGGCTCCACGTAGAGCAGTCCCCCGTCCAGTGGCACGGTCAGCAGGTTGCCGTACTCGACCTCCGAGTCACCGCCCTTGAGGAGCTTGATCGCCGCGGCGATGTCCTGTTCGGAGTTGAACTGGCTCTGGACCTGTTTGGGCCCGTCGACCGTCGTACGGGTCGGCAGTTTCAGGATTCTGATCTTGCCGTAGTCGCTGCTGCCGGCCTCGGCGTCGACCGACATGAACCCACTCAGGTTGTACCGGCCGTTGGGCGTGAACGTCGTCGAGAGAGAGAACGCCTGCTTGGCCTGGTCGGGCATCCTCATGCTCAGGTAGTACGGCGGCACCGCGTTGCCCGACTTGTTGGTCGGGTCGTCCGGCACCTGCCACACCTCGCTGCCGGTGAGGAACGTCTGCGCGTCCGTCACGTGGTAGCGGGTGAGCAGCTCGCGCTGGACCTTGAACAGGTCCTGCGGGTAGCGCAGATGGTTCATCAGGTCCGGGGAGATGGCGCTCTTCGCCTCCACCGTGCCGGGGAAGGCCTTCATCCAGGTCTTCAGCACCGGGTCCTTGGTGTCCCACTCATACAGCTTGACGTCGCCGGTGTACGCGTCGACGGTCGCCTTCACCGAGTTGCGGATGTAGTTGACCTGGTTCTGCTGGGCCACCACCGCCCGCGAGTTGTTCGTCGCGGTCAGCGAGTCGGCCGTCGTGTCCCCGAGGGTCGTACGGGACGCGTACGGGTAGCCGTTGGTGGTCGTGTACGCGTCGACGATCCACTGGATACGGTGGTTCACGACCGCCGGGTAGGCGTCGCCGTCGATGGTCAGCCAGGGGGCGACCGCCTCGACGCGCTCCTTGGGCGTGCGGTTGTACAGGATCCGCGAGCCCTTGCCGATCGCACCCGAGTACAGGATCTGCGGCTCGTTGAACGCCACCGCGTACGCCGCCCGGTTGACCGGGTTGTCGAGGTTGACCCCGCTCCCGCCCCGGTAACTGGTGGTCTTCTCACCGTCGTCGTCGGAGTAGTCGATCTCCTTCTGGGGACCGCCGACGATGGAGTAGGTGGTGGTCTTCTCGCCGTAGTAGACCCGCTGCTGGTACGTGCCGAGGTCGCCCTGCGACGGCAGGTCGTACTCGGTGAAGACCGGCTCGCCGTTGGCGTTGGCCTCGGTGCCCTTGGCGGCGACCACGCCATAGCCGTGCGTGTAGCGGAAGTGGTCGTTGATCCAGTTGTTCTTCGGGATGCCGTCCAGGTTCAGTTCCCGCAGACCGAGGACGGTGTCCTGGTCCTTGCCGTCCTTGGCGGCGTACCGGTCGACGTCCAGGTTGGTCGGGAACCCGTAGTAGTTCTTCATCTGCTGAAGCACCTGGAACGTCGGCGAGACGATGTTCGGGTCCATGATGCGGATGCTGGCCGCGTCGTCGACCTGGTCGCGCAGCTTGGTCTTGTCCGAGGTGGTGGACTTGCCCGCGTACTCGGTGACCTGGGTGTCGTCGATGCCGTACGCCTCGCGGGTCGCCTTGAGGTTCTTCTGGACGTACGGGGCTTCCTTGGCCTGCTCGTTGGGCTGGACCTGGAACTTCTGGACGATCGCCGGGTACAGGCCGCCGATCAGGATCGCCGAGAGGACCATCAGGCCGAAGCCGATGACCGGCAGCTGCCAGGTGCGCCGCCACAGGGTGGCGAAGAACAGCAGCGCGCAGATGACGGCGATGCAGAACAGGATCGTCTTGGCCGGCAGGTAGGCGTTGGCGTCGACGTAGCGCAGGCCCGTCCAGTTCCCGGTCGCCTTGAAGTCGCTGGACTTGACGGCGAGGCCGTACCGGTCGAGCCAGTAGGCGACCGCCTTGAGGGCGACGAAGATGCCGAGCAGCACCGACAGGTGCCCGGTTGCGGCGGCCGTGGCACGCGCGCCCGGGCTGGTGACGCGCAGCCCGCCGTACAGGTAGTGGGTGAGCGCGGCGGCGATCAGGCACAGGATGGCGGCGGCGAAACCGAAGCCCAGCAGGAAGCGGTACCAGGGCAGATCGAAGGCGTAGAAGGCGACGTCCAGATGGAACTGCGGGTCCTTCTGGTGGAAGGGGACGCCGTTGACCCACATCAGCCAGGTCCGCCACTGGCTGGACGCCGAGGCGCCGGCGATGAGCCCGACGAGGGCGGTCACGGCGAGCAGCAGCCACTTCTTGTACGGCGCGATGCCCATCCGGTACCGGTCGAGGCTCTGCTGCTCCATGGACATGGCGCTCAGCGGGGGCCGCAGCCGGTGCGCGAGCCAGATGTTGACGCCGACGGCCAACGCCATCAGCAGACCGAAGACGAAGAACAGCCCGATCTTGGTCCACAGCATGGTGGTGAACACGGACGAGTAATGCACCGACCGGTACCAGAGCCAGTCCGTCCAGAAGCCCGCGAACATGGTGAACGCCATGCCGAGGACGGCAAGGACGCCCAGTGTCATGAGCAGGGTCCGGACGCGCCGGGACGGGCGGCCCGCTCTGATCCGCGGCCCCGTCGGGCCTCCGCCGCGGTCCGGCATCTGGAAAGCCAAGGTGCGCACCTCGAAGTTCGCTGTCGATCCGTCAGGCCCCCGTGTTCGCGGGCCCGCCGTGGCCCCCCGTGATCGCGGGCCCACACCTATGCAACTTACTCACGGTTTACTCGGTTCCCGATTCCGGCCGGGAACGAGGCAGGATTGTGACCATGTCCAACACTCCCATGGCAGCGAGCCCGCTCACCCGGGCCGTACTCGAGATCGACGAGTACGCCTCCGGCCTCGGCTGGGACCAGCCCGCTCGCCTCTTCGCCCTCGTAGACACCGCACGGCTGCGGGTCCAGGAACCCTCGCTCGCGGCTCAGCTGGGCCTCGAGGAAGTGTCCTCCGAAACCGCCGCTCTCACCCCGATCGAGCAGGACGAGATCCCGTCCGGCAACCCGCTGGACGAGTTCCTCGGCACCATCGCCTGGCCCGACGCGGTGGCCGGCTGCGCGCTCACGGTGGAGCGCCTGATGCTGCCGCCGTCGGCCGAGGCGCAGGTCCCGCAGAATCTGAGCGAGGCCAAGCTGGCCAGGTGGGTGGCCGAGCACCCCGAGCGCCAGGAGGTCCGCATGACGGTCGCCGTGCTCCGCGACGGCAGCCGTGAGTCGGCACTGCGGCTGCGCGAGAAGGACTCCCCGACGGAGGTCCTGACCGGCCCGGACCTGGTGCCGGGCCTCGCGGAGGCCCTGTCCGCGACGTTCGCGGACTGACGTCCTGACGGTACGGCGATGGGGGCGCCCCAGTCCTGCGGGGCGCCCCCAGCCGTGTCACGCGCCGCTCAGCAGCCGTGGCACGGGCCGCTCAGCAGCCCTTGGCAGTGCACTTCGCTCAGCCCTTGGCAGTGCACTTGGGCAGCGCCGCCGTGTTCCCGGCGCGGATGTCCTTCAGCGCGTCGAGGGCGTCCCCGATCGTCTTGACCCTGACCAGGGTGAGGCCGCTCGGGGTGTCCTTGGCGGCCGCCGCGCAGTTGTCGGCCGGCGTCAGGAAGTACCGGGCGCCCATGCTGCGCGCGCCGACGGTCTTCATCTCGACGCCGCCGATCGGCCCGACGGTGCCGTTGTCGTCGATGGTTCCGGTGCCGGCGACGAACTTGCCGCCGGTGAGGTCGCCCGCGGTGAGCTTGTCGTAGATGCCGAGGGCGAACATCAGGCCGGCGCTGGGGCCGCCGACGTCGGCGAGCTTGATGTCGATGGTGAACGGGAAGGTGTGGTCGGTCCCGGCGGAGATCCCGACGATGGCCCGCTTGGCGCCGCTGTCGTCGGAGGTCGCGGTCGTGATCGTCACTTTCTGCGTCCTGGTCGCCGCCTTGTTCGCCTTCTCGGCGGCGGCCTGCTCCTTGGCGGGGACGACGGTGAAGACGACGTCCTGTCCCGGCTTGTGCTTGGTCACCAGCTTGGCGACGTCGGCCGGCTGCTTGACGGCCGTGCCGTCCACGGCCTTGATCACGTCGCCGGCGTGCAGCCTGCCCTCGGCCGGGGAGTTCTTGACGACGGTGGAGACGATCACCCAGGACTTCACCGGGATGCCCAGTTTCTTCAAGGCGGCGACCTTGGCGCTCTCCTGGGACTGGCTGAACTCCTCGGCGTTCTCCTGGGTGGACTGCTCCTCCGTCTTGCCGTCCGGGTAGAGCGTGTCGTGCGGGACGATCTTGCTGTCGTGCGCCAGCCAGCCGTAGACGGCTTCCACCAGGTTCATGCGGAAGTCCGCGCTGGTCACCCGGACGGTGGTCATGTTCAGGTGACCGTCCGCCGGGTAGGTCTTGTGCCCGGAGATCTGCAGCACCGGCTCGCCGTCGTGCTCCCCCAGCGTGTTCACGGTCGGGCCGGGAGACATCTCCGCGTACGGCACGGGGATGAGCACTCCCGCGCACAGGAGCGCGATCAGCATCAGGGTGGAGGCGAGCATCGTCGCGGTGCGGCGTGGCATGGCACGACAGTACGGGACGCCTCTGTCAGCCCACCGTCAGGGCACCCACGTCACGCGCCGCGCGCACCCGAGTCGGACTTCTCCATGGCCGCGCGGAATCGGGCGTACCCGTCCAGCTCGGGACCGTCACTGCGCGCCCTGCGGGTCCGGCTGGCCCAACTGCCCCACAGTCCGGCAGCTATCGCAGCCACGAGCGGAATCAGCAACCAGGCAAGCGCCGCCATGCCGACCTCCCAACCCCATGAGCGTCCGCAACTGACTGATCAGCAGATTAACCATCCGCACTGACAACGCTCACGCGAGGGTGCCGGTTACGCAACCCGAGGGAAGTGTGCGCCGAACGTGACGGGAGTCGGCAGGTGACGATCGGTCGGCGTCAGCAGGCGCCGACCCACTCCTCGGTCCCGTCGGAGAACTTCTGGTGCTTCCAGATGGGCACTTCGTGCTTGAGGTCGTCGATCAGCTTGCGGCAGGCGTCGAAGGCGTCCGCGCGGTGCGGACAGGCGACGGCGACGACGACGGCGAGGTCCCCGACCCGCAGCTCCCCCACTCGGTGGACGGCGGCCAGCGCGCGCACCGGATGGTCCGCGACGACCTTCTCGGCGATCCGCCGCATCTCGGCCTCGGCACTCGGATGGCACGAATACCCGAGCGCGTCCACGTCGGCGCCCCCGTCGTGGCTCCGCACGGTCCCCACGAACAGCGCGATACCGCCGGCCGCCTCCTCCCCGACGGCCTGGAACACCTCGTCGACGGAGAGCGCGGTCTCCCGGATGCCGATCAGCCTGATGGGATCCTGAGCCGCCTGCTCACCGGGGTGCTCGTTCGTGTGTGCCATACCCCCATCGTGCCGCACGCCTGCGACATCCAGGAATACGACTTTCACCAGGCACGCGCGCGGGGCCGCTTGGAGTCTTCTACAGCGGCCGGGGGCGGGCGGTCGTGCCGCTCGGGACGGCACGGGCGGGCGCAGCGGCACCTCGCCGGCGCGGGCAGGCGACACCCCGCCCGCCCGGCCGCGGCACCGGGCGCCTCACACGCGCCGACGCGCCTTCCGGGCCCGCCGTACGACCGCCGCCGCGCCCAGCAGGGCCACCGTCGCCCCGGCCGCCCCCGCGGCCGTCGCGTCCTTCCGCCCCAGCCGCCGCCCGGCGACGGTGTGCCGCCCCGAGACCTCCTCCAGCAGTTCGGCGAGCACTTCCTCGTTGGTCCACTTCGGCCGCCACCCGGCGTCGTGCAGCCGGCTCCCGCTGACCACCCAGGGGTACATCGTGTAGGCCAGATCGCCCGCCGGAGACGGCGTGAGCCCGATCCGGTGCAGCCGGGCCGCCGCGCCGAGCGCCACCGCGGACGGCAGCTCCATCCGCCGGATCCCGGTCAGCTCCTCGACCTCCTCCTGCTCCAGCCACCCGTCGCAGCCGACGGCCAGTTCCCCCTCGACCTTCTCCAGAACGGCGTACTCCAGAGCAGCGCAGAGGTCCTCGACGTGGCAGAACTGCCAGGCGGGCCGCGACCCGGCCACCACCAGCAGCCGCGGTGACTCGAAGTACCGGGTCAGCGCGGTGTCGGTACCCCCGACCAGGACGGCCGGCCGCACGACGGTGACGTTCAGCCCCGGGTGGGCCCGAGGAGCCCGCCGCGCCAGCCGCTCGATCTCCAGCAGGTCGCCCACGCCCGTGGCCTCGGCCGTCGCGCGCAGCTCGGCGTCCTCCGAGAGGGGCAGCTCGTTGTCCGGCAGCGCCCCGTAGACCATCGCCGAGGTGCACAGCACGGCCCGGTGCACTCCGGCCGCCGCCGCGGCCGTCAGCACGGTCTGCGTCCCCCGGACGTTGTAAGCCGTCCGGGCCGCCGGATCGGTCTCCAGGTCGAGGTCGAGCGCGAGGTGCACGACCACGTCCGCGCCCCGCAGCTTGTCCGCGATCGCCGGGTCGCGCACGTCGAGGATGTGCCACTGGGCGTCGGCACACTCCCCGCGCCGCTCGTCGATGGCGATGACCTGCTTGATCTCCGCGGAGGCGGCGAGCCGCTCGGTGAGCAGGGCGCCGACCCCGGTGGCGGCGCCGGTGACCGCGACGACGGGCCCGCGCACGGCGGGAGGGGTGGAGAGGTTTCGCGCTGCGCGAACCTGCGGATCTGGGGAACTCACCGGGCGTCTCCAGCGGTTGTCTTCAGTACGAGCGCGAGTGACGCGTGCGTACCAGGTGCATCCATCCTGCCGCAGGCCTTCCGTGGGCGAAGCACCGAGGCCCGATCGGGTCCGGGTGTCTACGCTGGGTGGTGACGTCGGGCAGCCGCGCCGCCGGAGAGAACCGGTGGCCTTACCAGCCGAGGAATCCCGTGAGTGACACCCCATTCGGATTCGGCCTTCCGCCGGAGGAGCCGGAAGACGGCGACGAGGGCAAGAAGAAGGACCAGGAGAGCGGCGGTGGGCAGGGACCGGCCAACCCGTTCGGTTTCGGCGGCCTGCCCGGAGCCGGGGGCTTTGGCGGCCCCGGCGCCGACAATCCGCTCGCAGCCATGTTCGGTTCGCTGAACCCCACCGACCTGGGCGCCGCGTTCCAGCAGCTGGGCCAGATGCTCTCCTACGAGGGCGGCCCGGTGAACTGGGACATGGCCAAGCAGATCGCCCGCCAGACGGTCGCCCAGGGCGCCCCGGACGGCACGAAGGACGCCAGTGTGGGCCCGGCCGAGCGCAAGGCGGTCGAGGAGGCCGTCCGCCTGGCCGACCTGTGGCTGGACGACGCGACGTCCCTGCCGTCGGGCTCCGCCTCGGCGGTGGCCTGGTCCCGCGCGGAGTGGGTCGAGGCGACCCTGCCCGCGTGGCAGGAGCTGGTCGACCCGGTCGCGGAGCGGGTCGGCGCGGCCATGGGCGATGTCCTGCCGGAGGAGATGCAGGCCATGGCGGGCCCGCTGATCGGCATGATGCGCTCGATGGGCGGCGCCATGTTCGGCACCCAGATCGGCCAGGCCGTCGGCGTGCTCGCGGGCGAGGTCGTCGGCTCCACGGACATCGGCCTGCCGCTGGGGCCGGCCCGGAAGGCCGCCCTGCTCCCGGCGAACGTCGAGGCCTTCGGCAAGGACCTCGGCGTCCCGCAGGAAGAGGTGCGGCTCTACCTGGCCCTGCGCGAGGCCGCGCACCAGCGCCTGTTCGCGCACGTGCCGTGGCTGCGCTCCCACCTGTTCGGCGCGGTCGACGGCTACGCGCGCGGGATCAAGGTCGACACGGCCAAGCTCGAGGACGTCGTCGGCCAGTTCGACCCGCAGAACCCCGAGCAGCTGCAGGACGCGCTGCAGCAGGGCATGTTCCAGCCGGAGGACACGCCCGAGCAGAAGGCCGCGCTGGCCCGCCTGGAGACCGCTCTGGCACTCGTCGAGGGCTGGGTGGATGCGGTGGTCCACGCGGCCGCGAAGCCGCGTCTGTCGTCCGCCGACGCCCTGCGGGAGACCCTGCGCCGGCGCCGCGCGACCGGCGGCCCGGCGGAGCAGACGTTCGCCACGCTGATCGGCCTGGAACTGCGCCCGCGCAGGCTGCGTGACGCCTCCCGCCTCTGGGCCTCGCTCACGGACGCGCGCGGCGTCGACGGCCGGGACGCCCTGTGGCACCACCCGGACATGCTGCCGACCGCGACCGACCTGGACGACCCGGACGGTTTCGTCCACCGTGAGCAGCTGGACTTCTCAGAGCTGGACAAGATGCTCGGCGAGGCGGCGGGCGGCTCCCAGGGCCAGCCCGACCTGCGCAAGAAGGACGACGAGGCCGAGGGCGACGACAGGGAGTGAGTCTGCATGACGACACGGTCCTCGTTCTCAAGGGGTACGAGGGCCAGGAAGAGCTGCGCCAGGCCTACCTGGACCACCTGGCGGCGCACCCGGACGGCGTGTGGAAGGCCTGCCACGCCGGCCACATCACGGCGAGCGCCCTGGTGATCGACCCCGAGCGCGGCCGGGTGCTGCTCACCCTGCACAGGAAGCTGCGGATGTGGCTGCAGATGGGCGGCCACTGCGAGCCGGGCGACCTCGGCCTGGAAGCGGCTGCCCTGCGTGAGGCGACCGAGGAGTCCGGCATCACCGGGCTGACGCTGCTGCCCGGCGGCCCGGTGCGCCTGGACCGGCATCCGATCCCGCCCCCGTGCCACCGGCACTACGACGTCCAGTACGCGGTGCTGGCCCCGCACGACGCCGAGCACGCGGTCAGCGACGAGTCGCTGGACGTGCGCTGGTTCGCCTACGACGAGGTGGCGGGCGTGGCCGACGAGTCCGTCGTACGGCTGCTCGACGCGACCCGCGCCCGGCTCTGAACGGGAACCTGAACGGGTAAGGGGCGACCGCACGGGCGGTCGCCCCTTACGTCTGCTGTCCGGACGGTCAGCTCCAGACGTTGCCCTGGTTCTGACCGCGCGCCCCCTGCTGACCCACGCCGAACTGCGCGGCGAGGCCCTGGCCTATCTGGGCGTGCTGCGGCGGCAGCAGCTCGCTGGGCTGCACCAGCGCGAATCCGGAGCCCATGAAGCTCAGCTCCCAGCCCTCACCGGTGCTGCCGCGCCTGCGCCACACTCCGGAGGAGTGGGTCTGGGCCTGCATCTGCACGCGCAGCCCGGTGGACCAGGCGACGATCGCGTCGGCGTCGCAGTTGACGTACTTGTCGGGCGTGACCTGCATCAGCAGCGGCGCGCCCGAGGTCATCAGGGCGACCTTGCCGCGTCCGGTGATGTTGAGCTGGTACTTACCGGACCCGGAGATGCCGTAGAGGCTGTCGACGGCGATGACCTCGTGGTGCAGCGAGGAGTCCATGGCGAGGACGTAGCTGCTGTCGACGGTCAGCCCGTCCTGCTCGACGTCCATGACGTGCACATGCTGGGCGAGGTTGGCGAGGTAGACGGTGCCCTGCCCGTGGCAGCGCATCAGGTCCAGGCCCTCGCCGGTGTGCGCACGCGCGCGTGCCTGGTTGTTGCTGCGGTACTCGGCGTCGAACTCGACCAGGCCCTGGTAGGCGACCATGGTGCCCTTGCGGGCGAGGATGTCGTCGTGGCCCTCCAGGGCGACGCGGAGCATCTGCTTGTTCTGCAGGCTCCAGCGCTCCTGGGTCTGCTGGTCGTTGTAGGCGAAAAGCGGGCTCTGCATGATGTTCTGGCTCCCCCTCAGCCCCGGAACCGAAGGCGGTCGGTGCTGTCCTCGCTGGGCTGGACGACGACGATGCCCTGGCCGGAGAAGGCCATCTGGTAGGCCTCGCCACTGCCCCGGCCGATCAGCGACTGCGCCTTGAAGCTGCGCTTGCCCTTCACCTTCAGGTTCGGGGACCAGGCGACGAGTGCGTCCGGGTCGACGTACGTCTCGTCCTCGCCGCCGCCGCAGTCGACGACGATGGGCTTGCCCCGGGAGGTCAGCGCGACCCAGCCCTGTCCGGAGATCTTCGTGTTCCACAGCCCCTGCCCGGCGAACTTCGCGAGTCCCTTGACGCGCTCCACGCCCCAGCTGAGGTGCGCGTCGAAGGCGAGCAGGTTGGTGGCGTTGACGGAGATGCCGTCGCCGTTGAGGTTGATCACGACGACGTCGGCGCCGTAGTCGGCGAGGTAGAGCAGGCCGTCACCGGAGCACTTCATCAGCGGAGCGCCCTCACCGGTGACCCAGTCGCGGGCGATCTGCCGGACGGCCGGCGGGTTGGGCTCGTACTGGATGAAGCCTTCGTAGGCGACCATCGACCCCACGCGCGCGAGGAGGTCGTTCCCGGTCTGCATGGCGACCTTCAGCATGTGGTTGCCGTGGTTCTCCATGCGGGCGGTGACGGGTGCGGGGGCGTAGCCCGCGAGCGGCTGGTTCATGACGGGCTCCCTCAGACCTCGTACGGCTGGACGACGATGAAGTTGCCGGGCGCGCCCCGGAACTGCAGGTTGACGCTCTCCCCGGTGTCGCCCGGGTAGGCGTTGCGGCGCATCCGGACCTGGCTGGAGACGATCACCTGGGAGGCGGCCGACCAGGCGACCACCGCGTTGCAGTCGGCGAACGTCGTCGGCGTCACCGGCAGCACGACGGGCGTGCCGTGCGTCTTGACGACGATCGTGCCGGTGCCCTGGAACTGCATCGTGAACAGCGCGCCGCCGGGGATGCCGTGTCCCTCGACGCGGCGGACCTCGTACTGCAGGCCCTCGTCGAAGGCGAGGACGTTCTCCGCGGAGACGCAGATCGCGTCGCCCTGCAGTTCGACGGGGTGCAGGTGGGTGGAGTTCTCGGCGAGGAACACCTGGCCCTGGCCGGTGCAGCGCATCAGCTGCATCTCCTGGCCGGTCGCGTTGCCGACGATCCGGCCGGCGAAGCCCGCGCCCTTGTAGCTGAAGTCGACCTTGCCCTGGTAGAGCACCATGCTGCCCTGCCGGGCCAGCACCGGCTGGCCGCCGATGCCGAGGTCGACGCGGATGAGCTTCTTGTTCTGCTGCGTCCAGCGCTGCCCGGTGGGCGTCTCCTTGAACGTCTGGAGCGCCGCCGTCACACCGGCGCCACCCTGGGGGGCGCCCTGTGGCACTCCATAGGGGGCGGCCTGCTGGCCGGGGACCTGACCATAGCCCGGGGGCATGGGCGCGGTGGGCGCGCCGCCGTAGGGGGGTGGCTGCTGGCCGTATCCGGGGGGCATCGGCGCGCCGGGCCGGCCGCCGTACGACGGCTGCTGCGGCGGCTGGCCGTAGGGCGCGGGCGCCGGGGGCGGGGGCGGGACGGTGCCGCCGACGGGCGGGGTCAGGGGAGCGATGACCGTCGGCGCGGCGTGCACGTTCGACGCGGGCGCCGGGTGCGGGGTGTGGCCGGGCGGCGGCGCGAAGCCCTGCGGGGCGGGCTGCGGCACGGGGGCCGGAGCGGGCGCGGGGGCCGGGGCGGGCGCGGGGGCGGCCGGGGCGCCGAACGCGGGCGGCGCACCGGTCTGGGCGGGCGGGGCGAAGCCGGGCGTGGCGCCGGACTGCGGCTGCTGCGGGGCGGCGGGCGCCTCCTCCTCCAGCACCTCGCCGCCGAAGTTCTTCAGCAGCGCGTCCAGGCCGCCGTCGAAGCCCTGGCCCACGGCGGCGAACCGCCAGCCGTCCTTGAAGTAGAAGTCGCCGAGCATCACGGCCCGCTCGGTGGAGAACTCCGAGCCGCTGAAGGAGTACCGGGCGACCTCCTCGCCGCCCGCCACGATGCGCAGATATCCGGGAGCGATCTGCGACATCTGGCCGGCGCCGTCGATGGTCGCCGTGAAGGACAGCTTGCGGATCTGCGACGGGATCCGGTCGAGCGTGACGCGGAACGACTCCGTGTCGCCCGCCTGGGCACCCAGCAGCTGGACGGACTCCTCCGGGGACTTCGGCTGGTTGAAGAAGATGAAGTACCGGTCGTCCGACAGCCGCTCGTCGGCGTCCAGACCGAAGCAGCTGATGTCGAAGGTCAGTCCGGGGGCGGAGATCTGCACGCCTACGTACAGATCCGTGCCCACCGTGAGGTCACTGATCCTGGCCTTGTGGCCGCGTTGGAATTCCCTGGCCATGCGTTACGACCGTCCCCCATCCCGAATGCGAGTGCGTCGCGCCAGGCTAACCGCAATGGCCGACATCGGCCCCGGCCGGGCCTGGTCGGTACAGACCCGGTACACAACCGCGTCCGACCGCTCACCAGGGCCGGCGGGGACGCTCACTCCCCCCGGGTGTCGGACACGTGCGGCAGCCGTCCGGCGGCGACCACGCCCTCGAGGTAGCCGCGGGCCCGCTCGGTGCGCGGATAGGCGTCCAGCAGCCGCCAGAAGTCGGGTCCGTGACCGGGGACCAGCAGATGCGCCAGTTCATGGCAGAGCACGTAGTCGACGACGTACTCCGGCATGCCCTGCAGGCGGTGCGAGAGCCGGATGCTGCCCTCGGCGGGGGTGCACGAACCCCAACGGGTGTTCTGGTTGCTGACCCACCGCACGGAGGCGGGCCGGGCCCGGCCGCCGAAGTACTGGGACGACAACCGCTCGGCGCGCTCGGACAGCTCGGCGTCGCCCAGCAGCCGCTTGCTCTCCTGGGCGGCGAGTTTGTCGAGCATGACGGTCACCCAGCGCTGCTCCTCCGCCTTCGACATCCGGGCGGGGATCAGCACGACGGTGCGGTCGCCCTCGCGGTACGCGGAGACCGTCCGGCGGCGCCGGGCACTCCTGCGGACCTCGATCGCGCTCACCCTCGAGCCGCTGGGCGGCTGGTTCGTCGTGCTGCGCTGTGGGTTTCCGGCGCGGTGCAGTGGGTCGGCGGACACGCCCCGACGTTACCCGCTGTGCGTGGGCAAAGTCCCGGCTCCGGGGCGGTTCGATGCCGATCCCCCACCATGCGTTTGATTCGTAGGACCGATCCGTAGATCCGTTTTGCACCATTTCCTCCCGACTGGCCGGTATGACAAACATCCCCTGCCTGTGGACAACCTTGGGCATCCGGCGCACGGGCCGGGCATGCTGGCAGGCGTCGGCGGAGCGGACCGTCTCCGTCGGCGACAGGACGTTCCGGGATGCTTCAACGGATACGAGGGCCAGGCATGCATCCGATGGTGAAGCCGGCGCTGCGGCGCGGCTGGCGTGATCTCAACACCGTGCAGTTCGGGATGACCCCGGCGCACGCGCTGACGCTGGGCCCGATGGACACGGCGACGGGCAGCTTCCTGGAACTGCTCAACGGCACCCGGGGACTGCCACTGCTGCGCCAGGAGGGCCGCCGCATGGACCTGCCGGACGGCCATGTCGACGCATTGGTGGAACGGCTGACCCGCGCGGGCCTCGTCGACGACGCGCGCGGCGGCGGGCCGGCCGCGGACACGCTGCGGGAGAAGCAGGACGTCCTGCAGCGGCTGCGCCCCGACCTCGCGTCGCTGACCCTGACCACCTCCGAACCGGGCGGCGCGCTCGCCCGGCTCGCCGCCCGCCGCGCACTGCGGGTGCAGGTGCGGGGCGCCGGGCGGGTCGGCGCCGTGCTGGCGTCGGTGCTGTCGGGCGCCGGAGTCGGCGAGGTCGACGTACGCGACGTGGGCCGCGTGGAGCCCTGGGACGTGGCACCGGGCGGGCTGCCCACCGAGTCCCTCGGCGAGCGCCGGGACGCGGCGGCGCGGGCCGCCGTCCGCCGCGCGGCACCGGACCGCCCGCCCCGCCGCCCGCACTCCCCCGGCTCCGGCGCCGAGGACCCCGGGCTCTCCCTGGTGATCCTCACGCCACGGGACGACGTAGCCGTGCACGCACCGGATCCGTCCACCGCCGAGCCGCTCATGGCCTCCGGCACACCCCACCTGTACGCCGGTGTCGTGGAGGGCACGGGCGTCGTCGGCCCACTCGTCCTGCCCGGTGAGTCGAGCTGCGCGGGCTGTCTGCACGAGGACCGCACGGACCGGGACCCGGCCTGGCCCCGGCTGATCTCCCAGTGGCGGTCCGGCCGGGCCCGCCGGATCGGGGCCTGTGATCTGACGCTGGCCACGGCGGTCGCCGGACTGGCCGCGGCACACGCCCTGGCCTTCCTCGACGGCGGGACACCGTCCGGCACCGGGGTCCGCTGGGAGGTGTCCCTACCCGGTCTGAACTGGCATTCTCGACCGGTCCGGCCGCATCCTGCATGCGGATGCGGTGCGGCGGAGAGAGTTAAAGGGGAGCACTCCTCAACCGCCGGGCGGCGGCGCGCGACAATGGCGGTGCAACGGCCGTCGACGCAGCGACGACGCGAGGCAGGCGCGGCGCGGCCGACTGGGACTTGGAGGGCGCATGTCTGATCTTCCCCGCAAGGCGGTCACCCGGACCGCCAAGCTCGCCGCGCTCCCGCTCGGCTTCGCCGGCCGGGCCACCTGGGGGCTGGGCAAGCGGATCGTGGGCGAGTCCGCGGAGATCGTCGGGCGGGAGCTGCAACAGCGTACGGCGGAGCAGCTGTTCAAGGTGCTCGGTGAGCTCAAGGGCGGCGCGATGAAGTTCGGGCAGGCCATGTCCGTCTTCGAGTCCGCGCTGCCCGAGGAGATCGCCGGCCCCTACCGCGCGGCTCTGACCAAGCTCCAGGAGGCGGCACCGCCGATGCCGACCCGCACGGTGCACGCCGTGCTGGAGGAGCGGCTGGGCCCGGATTGGCGCGACCTGTTCGAGGAGTTCGAGGACAAGCCGGCGGCCGCGGCCTCGATCGGCCAGGTGCACCGGGCGGTGTGGCACGACGGCCGTGAGGTGGCCGTCAAGGTGCAGTACCCGGGCGCCGGCGAGGCCCTGCTGTCCGATCTCGGCCAACTGAGCCGCTTCGCACGGCTGCTGGGGCCGCTCATCCCGGGCATGGACATCAAGCCACTCATCACGGAACTGAAGGACCGCGTTTCCGAGGAACTGGACTACGGGCTGGAGGCCCAGGCCCAGAGCGTGCACGCGGAGGAGTTCGCGGACGACCCGGACGTGGTGGTCCCGGCGGTGGTGCACCAGTGCGAGCAGGTCCTGGTGACCGAGTGGATCGACGGCATCCCGCTGTCGGAGATCATCGCGGACGGCACCCAGGAGCAGCGCGACCGGGCCGGCCAGCTGCTCGCCCGCTTCCTGTTCTCGGGCCCGGCCCGCACCGGCCTGCTGCACGCCGACCCCCATCCGGGGAACTTCCGGCTGCTGCCGGGCGGGCCGGCCGGCGAGGAGGACTGGCGTCTGGGCGTCCTGGACTTCGGCACGGTCGACCGGCTCCCCGGCGGACTGCCCCTGCCGATCGGCGTCTCGCTGCGGTTGACGCTGGACGGCGACGCCGAGAGGGTCTACGAACTCCTCTGCGAGGAGGGGTTCGTGAAGGAGTCCATAGAGCTGGTCCCCGACGCGGTCCTGGACTACCTGCTGCCGATCATCGAGCCGGCCCGGGCCGAGGCGTTCACCTTCACCCGCTCCTGGATGCGCAGCCAGGCCGCCCGCATCGCCGACCCCCGCTCCCCCGCGTATCAGCTGGGCAAGCGGCTCAACCTGCCGCCCGCCTATCTGCTGATCCACCGGGTGACCCTCAGCACGATCGGAGTGCTGTGCCAGCTGGGCGCCACGGTACGGCTGCGCGAGGAACTGCAGGAGTGGCTGCCGGGCTTCGTGCCCGAGGACGACGCCCCCGAGGAGGAACCGGCGGGCGCGTGACCGGCAGTCACCGGCACCGGTGCGAGAGGCCACTGGCCTACTGCTCCGAGCAGCCGCAACAGCCGGGGCTCACCACCAGGACGAGTCCAGCCGGCCCTCGATCGCCCGCAGGTTCTCCCTGGAACAGGTGTCGCAGAAGTACTGGCGGATGCCGTTCTCCACGGAGCAGGTCCAGGTCGCCGGCCGGGGGCCGTCGGCGGGTGTGCCGCAGCGGGCGCAGACGGCAGGGCGGCGCTCTGGGGTGCAGCCGCCCTGATCCCTGTCACCGGGAGGACTCGTCACCCGGCGACGATAACCCCGCGACCGGCGGCTCGTCGTGCGCAACGCACCGCGGGGGCCGGTCCGTTCGGCCGAACCGGCCCCCGCGGGGAAGACTTCGCCTCCCTGGGCCGGGAGACCACCGCTTCACGGGTGTGATGGTTACTGCATGACGGCCATGGCGAGCGCGCGGCGGGCGCGCAGCGAGGCACGCTCGGCCCGGCGCTGCATCCGCTGGGCGACCACCAGGCGCATGGCCCGGCGTTCGCGCACGGCGTCGTGCAGTCGCTCGTGCATATGCGCACGAGCCAGGGCTTCTTGCATGAGTTGCATCTCTCGGTTCCTGTTCTGACGCGCTTCGGTGGCGCCGGTGGTGGTGAAGTCTGAGGTCGCGGAGCCTGCGGGCTCGCTGGTGGACGGCTTCATCGGGGCCTGCTTCTTGGGGTCGTGCGTGAGGGGGCGATCGATCGTTCCTGCGGTGTTCATGCCGTGACCGGGTTCTTCCGCGGGCGGCCACGCGGCCGCTTCCGGGCGACGACGACACCCTGGACGAACAGCTCGCCACCCCAGACGCCCCAGGGCTCACGCCGCTCCTTGGCGCCGGCGAGGCAGGCCTCCATCAGCGGGCAGGTGCGGCAGAGGGACTTGGCGTACTCGACGTCCGCGGGCGACTCGGCGAAGAAGACTTCCGGGTCGTAGGAGCGGCAGGGGACGGGTACACCGAGGTTCTCGATGGCGTCGTCGAGCGCGGTGAGCGCGGTGAGGGGGGTCAAGGTGGAGTCCTCCGTGAGACCGGGCGGGGGGATCGTTTGTGAAGGCGGTACGGACGGGGCGTGCGCTTCGAGTTGCACGGTTGGTCTTCCTCGTCTGGTCGGTCCGGCCGGTTGACCGGGTGTCGGCTTGGTACCGGGTTCTTTTCTTGTCCCGAGGCCCCTTCGCTCCGTCGTCCCCGTTCGGGGAAAACAGAAGGGCCGCGGATCCCGGGTGGGGTTCCGCGGCCCTGAAGGCGCCGGCCTGATCGGCGATCAGGCTGGATCACTCCAGGGTTCTGGCCCACGGAAGGCCCACATCAGGTGGTGCTGCGTCGTCTGCTTCCGGAATCCGGCACCGGCCGCCGCGAAGGCATAGGCATGTGCCTGTGCCGCTACCGCTTCCAGTGCCTTGGTCGGTCGCTCATTGCGCCGGCGGACGGGAAGGCCCGCGAGAGACAGGGAGGACGCCGGACGGACGGCACGAATGCCGGACACACCGGTGCCCTGGTTCGAGGCGCCGAGCATGCACGTGGAGACGGTCGAGCGATCGGTCAGTTTGGCCGTGCTGATGGTGCTGAAGTTGATGCTGATCACTGGACTCGCCTCCTCTCGGCGTCTCAGGGACTGGGGTGAACCAGCCCGCTCGGGTATGCAAGTACATCACGGAGTCCGGGCCTTGGAGAAGGCCGCGGCTTCCGTGCCTAGAACCTATGGGGATTGCCGGGGCATGCGCAAACTATTTTTTCGACGAGTTGGCATCAGTCGTTCTCGTCGTCCTGGCCAGGTTCTTGGCCTGCGCAGATGGCCAGAACGTCGGGTCCGTAGCTGCGCAGCTTGCGGCTGAGGACGCCGGGGATGCGGGAGAGTTCGGCGGGGCTCTCGGGCCGCGTCTCGGCGATGGCCATCAAGGTCCGGTCGGTGAAGACGCAGAAGTCCGGCTGCCCGCTGCGTTCGGCCTGGACCGCCCGCCACTCCCGGAGCCGTTCGTACAGCCCTTCGTCCATGTCCGAGGGGCAGTCCTCACAGCGCATCAGCTTCATCTCGCCCGCGTCGGTCAGCGTGCGGCCGCAGACCCGGCAACGGGCAGGGGTGCGCTGGGTGCGCCGGGGAGCGGCGAGGGTGCCTCCGGCGATCCCGCGCTCGACGCTTCCACCGGCGCCGGAGCCGGTGCGGCCGACGGTGGCGGTGGTGCCGGGGCGCAGGCCGTCGAGGAAGCGGCTGGGCCGGCGGGTGGGGCGGCCGCCGGGTGAGCGGGACAGCGCCCAGGAGACGTGGAGCCGTTCCCGGGCGCGGGTGACGCCGACGTAGAGGAGCCGGCGTTCCTCCTCGATCTGCTCATCGGTCTTGGCATAGGTGATGGGGAGCATGCCCTCGGCGACGCCGACCAGGAAGACGGCGTCCCACTCCAGGCCCTTGGCGGCGTGCAGGGAGGCGAGGGTGACGCCCTGGACGGTCGGGGCGTGCTGGGCGCCCGCCCGCTCGTCCAGCTCCGCCACGAAGTCGCCGAGGGTGGCACCCGGGTTGGCGGCGGCTAGGTCATGGGCGAGGTTGACCAGCGCGGCCAGGGACTCCCAGCGTTCTCTGACGGCGCCTGAACCGGCCGGGGGCTCGGTGGTCCAGCCCTCCCCGGACAGCACCGCGCGGACCTGCGAGGGCAGGTCCACGGTTCCGTCCAGCAGGGAGTCGTTGCCGCCGAAGCGGGCCGCGCCGCGCAGGGCGACGCCGGCCTTGCGCACCTCGGGCCGGTCGAAGAAACGCTCGGCGCCGCGCAGCTGGTAGGGGACCCCGGCGTCGGCGAGGGCCTGCTCGTAGGTCTCGGACTGGGCGTTCGTACGGAACAGGACGGCGATCTCGGCGGCCGGGACGCCCGCGTCGATCAGCTCGCGGATGCGGCGGGCGGCGCCCTCGGCCTCGGCGGGCTCGTCGGTGTACTCCGTGTAGCCGGGCTCGGGGCCCGGGGCGCGCTGGGAGACCAGTTCCAGCCGGTGGTCGGCGGCGCGGCCGCGGGCCTGGGCGAGCAGGCCGTTGGCGAGGCGGACGACCTGGGGGGTGGAGCGGTAGTCACGGACCAGCTTCACGACGGTGGCGCCGGGATGCCGGGCACGGAAGTCGAGGAGGTGGTCGGGCGTTGCTCCGGTGAACGAGTAGATGGTCTGGCTGGCGTCACCGACGACGCAGAGGCTGTCGCGGTCGCCGAGCCACAGCTCCAGCAGCCGCTGCTGCAGGGGGCTGACGTCCTGGTATTCGTCGACGACGAAGTGCTGGTACTGCGCGCGGACCTGTTCGGCGATGTCGTTACGGTCCTGGAGGACGGCGACGGTCAGCAGCAGGACGTCCTCGAAGTCGATCACCGCGCGGTCGCGCTTGAGGTCCTCGTAGGCCGCGTAGAGGTGGGCGATCTCCGCGGGGTCACGCGGGGCCTCGCGACCGGCTTTCGCAGCCGCGTACGGGTAGTCGGCGGGAACGGTCTGGGTGACCTTGGACCATTCGATCTCGGCGGTGACGTCCCGCAGCTCGCCCCGGTCGAGCCTGGTGCCGCAGGCGGCGGCCGCGTCGGCGACGAGCTGGATCTTGCGGTCGACGAGCCGTGGCATGCCGCCACCGATCGCTTTGGGCCAGAAGTAGTGGAGCTGACGCAGGGCCGCGGAGTGGAAGGTACGGGCCTGGACGCCGTGGGCGCCGAGCTGGCGCAGCCGGCCGCGCATCTCTCCGGCGGCGCGGTTGGTGAAGGTGACGGCGAGCACGCTGGACGGCTGCAGGATCCCGGCGCGCACCCCGTAGGCGATGCGGTGCGTGATCGCTCGCGTCTTGCCCGTGCCCGCGCCGGCCAGCACGCACACCGGCCCGTGCAGGGCGGTGGCCACCTCGCGCTGCTCGGGGTCGAGCCCCTCGAGCACCGCGTCGGCCCCACTCGGCGGAGCCGAGCCGGAAGAACCGCCGGTGCCCTGCGGGAAGAGGGTGGAGTGCGTTGCTGCTGTCACACCGCAATGCTGCCAGGTCGCCGGAGACCGCCGTGCCGGTTGTCCACAGGCGGGTATCCGCGGTCGTACCAATGCGGCAGGTGTCACAGCCGGGGCGCGTATACCCCCGGCGGGAATGGGGTACCGGTCGCCTACGTTCTTCTCCTGGACGACCTTTCCGAGCTGTCTGAGGAGCGCGAGAGACATGCAGGGCACTGTGACGATGTACAGCACGACTTGGTGCGGTTACTGCCGGCGGCTGAAGAGCCAGCTGGAGCGGGAGGGCATCGCCTACTCCGAGATCAACATCGAGCAGGACCCCGAGTCCGCCGCATTCGTGGAGAAGGCGAATGGCGGAAACCAGACGGTCCCGACCGTGCTTTTCGCTGATGGCTCCACGCTGACGAACCCGTCGCTGGCCCAGGTGAAGCAGAAGCTCGCCGCGTGACGTTCCGCGGGTTCGCCGCGGTGATCGCACAGCTGGGCGGCCCCTGACAGATCAGGGGCCGCCCTGCTGTTTCCGCGTCCTGCGCGTGCGGCTCGTCTCCGTCCCAGGTGTGTGGCTTGTCCCACACCACGAGGTAGCGCCACAGCAACCGGCGCCGGAAGCGGCAGCCGGGCAGCAGTCGGCGGGCTGCCGCGCGCACCTCGCCCCAGTGCATGGGCGGGTCCTCCACGGGCATGCCGGCCGGGTCGCGCTTGCCGCCCCGAACGCGCGCGTACAGCCGGCTCGCGGGCAGTCCGCAGCCGCCGATCACCCAGTCCAGCAGGGTCTGGTTGTACGCCGGCCCCACGACGATCAGGCGCGGGTGAGGAGGCCGTCTCCGCAGCCGACGTCCAGGGCCGTGCGGCAGCCGCGAGGTACGGCGGCCAGCACGGCCCGGTGGTAATGGACGTTGTGGTTCCAGTACGGGTCAGCGGCCACCCGGGACGCCTCAGACGAAGCTGCGCGTCGGCAGTGGCTTGCCGTACCACATCTCGATCAGGCGGGCCGCGATGGAGATGCCGTAGGGCGGCAGCACCTCACCGGACTCGAAGGCCTCGTGGAGTTCCTCGCGGGAGAACCAGCGGGCCTCGTGGATCTCGTCCCCGTCGACCTCGATCTCGGTCGAGGTGGCGCGGGCCATGAAGCCGAGCATCAGGCTGGACGGGAACGGCCACGGCTGGCTGGCGACGTACTCGACCTGGCCGACGGTGACGCCCGCCTCTTCGTAGACCTCTCGGCGCACCGTCTGCTCGATGGACTCTCCGGGCTCCACGAAGCCGGCGAGCGTGGAGAAGCGGCCTTCGGGCCAGTGGACCTGGCGGCCGAGCAGGATGCGGTCGTCCACGTCGGTCACCGCCATGATCACGGCCGGGTCGGTGCGCGGGTAGTGCTCGGCGCCGCAGGCCGGGCAGCGGCGAATGTGGCCGGCGGAAGCGATGACCGTGCGCTCACCGCAGCGGGAGCAGAAGCGGTGGGTGCGCTGCCAGTTCTCCAGGCCCACCGCGTGCACCATGAGCCCGGCGTCGCGTGGCGACAGCAGCAGGCCGGCCTCGCGCAGGCCCGCCGGGCGGGCGGACTGGTCGATACGGCCGGGCAGTGCGTCCTTCTGGAGCGCGAAGTAGCTGACGCCGTCCTCGTCGATGCCCAGGAAGTAGCGGTGCGCCTCGGTGAGGGGGGCCTCGAAGGACGGTGTCATGACGAGTTCGGTCCGGCCGTCCGGGGTCTCGTCGATGAGCACCTGGCCGCCGGAGACGACGAAGCAGCGGGTCGTGGGGTGGCTCCACGCCGCCGCGAGCCAGGCCTCGTCCAGCCGGTGGTGGGCGGCGCGGTCGATGCCGCTCGGGGCGGTCAGCGAGATGGGTCGGTCTGCTGTGTCGTCGGTCCAGGTGGTCACGGGTGCTTCCAACTCCCCCAGTGCAGCGGTTTCGGCGGGCGGTTCGGCAGGACGTAGGGCGGGAGGGCACCGGCCGGCGGGGGCGGGGCGTTCGGGGCGGCTCTTCCAGTGTGCCCCGCGCGGTGCCCTTCGTACGGCGCCGGCCGGTCAGGGCGTGGGACGCCAGGTGTCGGCCAGGTCGCCCCACAGGTAGGCGCTGGTCTCGACGCCCTTGAGGAGGAGGTCCAGTTCGACCTTCTCGTCGGGGGCGTGCCAGCCGTCGGAGGGGACGGATATGCCCAGGAAGAGCACGGGGGCGCCGAGGACTTCCTGAAGATCGGCGGCGGGTCCGGAGCCGCCCTCGCGGGTGAAGCGGACCGGTCCTTCGAAGGCGCGGCCCATGGCGCGGACCACGGACTGCAGCGCGGGGTGGTCGAGCGGGGTCAGACACGGGCGCGTGGCCGAGCCGAAGTCGATCTCGGACCGGATTCCGGCGGGCAGCTGCTCGGCGGCCCAGGCGCGGACGGCTTTCTCGATGAGGCCGGGGTCCTGGCCGGCGACCAGCCGGAAGGACAGCTTCACCATCGCCGAGGACGGGATGATCGTCTTGCTGCCGGGGCCCTGGTAGCCGCCGCCGATGCCGTTGACCTCGGCGGTCGGGCGGGCCCAGATGCGCTCCAGGGTGGTGTGGCCGGCCTCGCCGTGGGTGGCGTGGGACTTGGCGGTGCGCAGCCAGCGTTCCTCGTCGAAGGGCAGCTCGGCGAACAGCTCGCGCTCCCGGTCGGTCAGCTCCACGATGCCGTCGTAGAAGCCGGGGACCGCCACGCGTGCGTGCTCGTCGTGCAGGGCGGCGACCAGGCGGGCGGCGGCGGTGGCCGGGTTGGGTACGGCACCGCCGAAGGAGCCGGAGTGGATGTCCTGGGCGGGGCCGTACAGGCGGATCTCGCACTCGGCGAGGCCGCGCATCCCGGTGCACACGGTGGGGGTGTCCTCGGACCACATGCCGGTGTCGGAGACGATCACGGCGTCCGCCGTGAGCCGTTCCGCACGCTCCTCCACGAGGGCCCGGAAGTGGGGGGAGCCGGACTCCTCCTCGCCCTCGATCAGCAGCTTCAGGTTGACCGCGGGGGCGGTGCGGCCGGTGGCCGCGAGGTGGGCGCGGACGCCGAGTGTGTGGAAGAACACCTGGCCCTTGTCGTCGGCCGCCCCCCGCGCGTAGAGGCGGTTGTCCCGGACGACGGGCTCGAAGGGGTCGCTGTCCCAGCCGTCCTCGCGGGCGGCGGGCTGTACGTCGTGGTGGCCGTAGACGAGGACGGTGGGTGCCTCGGGGTCGCCCGCGGGCCACTCGGCGAAGACGGCCGGGGCGCCCGGGGTCGGCCAGACCTCGACGGTCGGGAAGCCGGTCTCCTCGAGCTTGGCGGCGAGCCAGTCGGCGCTGCGCCGTACATCGGGCGCGTGGTCGGGCTGGGCCGACACGGAGGGGATGCGCAGCCAAGCGGCGAGGTCGTCGAGGAAGGCGGCGCGATGCTGCTCGATGTACGTACGGACGGCGCTGTCCGGGATCTGGCTCATGCTCACGAGCCTATCGGCCCGCACCGACATCCTCGGCGGGCGGTTCGTCACACCCAGGTTGTCTCCCGTGCCACATTCAGGTCGTCTCCCGTGTCCTCTCCGGTTCGCCCGTGAGCAGCCGCTCCAGCGCTTCCCGGTCCGGCAGGCCTTCGGGGTGTACGACCTCGCCGCTGCGCACGTACAGGAAGGCGGCCGTGACGGACTCCGGGGGCACCCCCTGCTGCTCGGCCCAGGCCAGCCGGTACACGGCGAGCTGGAGCGGGTCGGCGGTGCGGGTGCGGCTGGTCTTCCAGTCGACGATCTCGTACGCCGCCCCGTCGCCGTCGCCGGTCTTGTACACGGCGTCGATGCGGCCCCGTACGACGCGGCCGGCGAGGGTGAGCTGGAAGGGGGCCTCGACCCGGTAGGGGGTGCGCCGGGCGTACTCGGTGCGTTCGAAGGCCTCCTTCAGGGCTTCCAGGTCGCGTTCGTCGGTGATGTCGGCGTCGCTGCCGGGCAGCTCGTCCGGTTCGAGCAGGGGCAGGGTCAACTCCTCGAAGCGGGCTTCGACCCAAGCGTGGAACCGGGTGCCTCGGCGCGCGGCCGGTTGCGGGGGGCGCGGCATGGGGCGCGCGAGTTCCTGTGCGAGCCCGTCCGGGTCCTCGGCCAGCTGCAGCAGCTGGGACGCGGTGAGCGTGGCGGGCAGGAGGACGTCGGTCGCGGTCTGCCGGGCGCGCAGCAGCTCTCCGGTGAGTGCGTCGAGGTCGCGGTCCCAGGAGGCGATGGTGCGGGCTTCCTCGGGGGTGAGTGCGGTGTGAGGCCGCGGTTCGGCGGGCCGGGGACGCTCCCGCGGTGGGGGTGCCTGGTGGGGCACCGTAGGCCGGTGGGCGCTCCAGGCGTCCCAGCCGGCGGGATCGTCCGGGGTGGGGACCTCCCTGCCGGGGGCGCGCTCCGCGGCGAGGGTGTCCTGATACGGGCCCTCCTCGCCGAGGATGTCCCCGTACCGGCGCTCCTCACCGTAGGCGTTCTCGTCGTAGGCGTCCTCGTCGTAGGGGAGGTCTTCCTCGTACGGCTCCTCTTCGTGGAAGTCGTCGTCCGGTGGTGCGGGCCAGTCCGGGTCGTCGAGGGCGCCGGGGTCGTGGGCGGCCGGCGGATGGCCGTCCTGCCGCGCGGCGAGGGCGTCGAGGTGGGCGAGGACCGTGTCGGCGGCCGCGCGCCGGCGGGCCAGGGCGGCGGCGTCCAGCGGGAGCGGCCACACCTGGTCGGCGGCGGCCGTGTGCAGGGCCGGGTTCTCCTCGCCCTCGGCTGGCTCCTCCGCCCAGGCCTCGATCTCGCCGTGCCCGGCGGCGCAGTGGTCGTACAGGGCCTGCAGGAAATCGGAGGGACCGCGCGGCTTCTTCTGGCTGGGGCCCCACCAGTGGCCGGAACCGAGCAGCAGGGAACGGGGGCGGGTGAACGTCACGTAGCCGAGGCGGAGTTCCTCGGTGCGCTGGTGGTCCTTCATGGCCTCGTGGAAGGCCTTCATGCCGCGCGCGTCCCAGGAGTCGACGTCGGGCAGGGTGTCGGTGTCGCCGCGCAGGGCATGCGGCAGCACCTTGGCCTGCGCCGTCCACTTCTCGCGGCCCTGAGCGCTGGGGAAGGTGCCCTCGACCAGTCCGGGGACGGCCACGATGTCCCACTCCAGGCCCTTGGACTTGTGCGCGGTGAGCACCTTGACGGTGTTCTCGCCGCCGGGCAGGGCGTTGTCGAGGCCCTTCTCGTACTGCGCGGCCGTACGCAGGAAGCCGAGGAAGGCGAGCAGGGTGGCCTCACCGTCGCCGGCGGCGAAGGACGCGGCGACGTCGAGGAAGTTGGACAGGGTCTCGCGGCGGCGGGCGGCCAGCGCGTGCGGGGACGCCGACAGTTCCACCTCCAGGCCGGTGACCGTGAGGACGCGGTGCAGGACGTCCATCAGCGGGTCGGACAGGGAGCGGCGCAGGTCGCGCAGTTCGGCGGCGAGACGGGCGAAGCGCACGCGCGCGTCCGGGGAGAACGGCAGTCCGTCGTCGGCACCTTCCTCGAAATCCCCGCCCCCCGGCGTTTCGAGGAACGTGTCGAGGGCGTCGGCGAGCGATATCACCTCGGACGGGTCGACCCCCTCGACGGCCGCTGCGAGCCGGCGGTCCGGGTCGTCGGCGTCGCCCACGCGCGCGTGGGCGACCAGCAGGCGGGCGCGGCGGCCGAGGAGGGCGAGGTCGCGGGGGCCGATGCGCCAGCGCGGTCCGGTCAGCAGGCGCACCAGGGAGGCGTTGGCGCCGGGGTCCTGCAGGACCTCGCAGACGGCGACGAGGTCGGCGATCTCCGGCAGGTGCAGCAGCCCGGACAGGCCGACCACTTCGACGGGGATGTCGCGGGCCACGAGGGCGCCCTGGATCTCAGCGAAGTCGGTCGCGGTGCGGCACAGGACGGCGATCTCGCCGGGGGCCGTGCCGGTGTGTACAAGGTGGGCGAGGGAGTCGGCGATCCAGTCGATCTCCTCCGCGTGGGTGCGGAGCAGGGCGCAACGGACCGTGCCGTCGTGTTCGGCGCCGGGGGCCGGGCGGAGGGCCTCCACGCCCGCGTGCATGGCGCGCAGGGGCTCGGCGAGGCCGTTGGCGAGGTCGAGGAGGCGGCCGCCGCTGCGCCGGTTCTCGCTGAGCGCCTGCCGGGTGGCGGGCCGGCCGTCGGCGCGGGCGAAGTGTGCGGGGAAGTCGTCCAGGTTGGCGACGGAGGCGCCGCGCCAGCCGTAGATGGCCTGGCAGGGGTCTCCGACGGCGGTCACCGGGTGGCCGGTGCCGCCGCCGAACAAGCCCGCCAGCAGGACCCGCTGGGCCACCGATGTGTCCTGATACTCGTCGAGGAGCACCACGCGGAACTCCTCACGCAGCAGGCGCCCCACCTCGGGAACGCGGCCGAGGCGGGCGGACAGGGCGATCTGGTCGCCGAAGTCGAGCAGGTCCCGCTCGCGTTTGGCGGCCCGGTAGCGCTGCACGAGGCCGGCGAGTTCCTGGCGGGCGGCGGCCGTGTCGGGGACCTTGCGCAGGTCGGCGTTGGTGAGCTTGGCGCCCTCCAGGGTGAGCAGCAGGTCGGCGTCCCAGGCGCGCAGTTCCTCGGGGTCGATGAGGTGTTCGGCGAGTTCGGAGTCCAGCGTGAGCAGGTCGCTGACGAGGTCGGCGAAGGAGCGGGTCAGCGCCGGGTAGGGTCCGGGGGCCTCGCGCAGCACGCGCGCGGCGAGCTGGTAGCGGGTGGCGTCGGCCAGAAGGCGTGAGGTGGGCTCCAGGCCGAGGCGCAGACCGTGGTCGGTCAGCAGGCGTCCGGCGAAGGCGTGGTACGTCGAGATGACCGGTTCGCCCGGTGGGTTGTCCGGGTCGATGACATCGGGGTCGGTGACGCCGGCCTTGATCAGCGCCTTGCGGACGCGTTCGGCCAGCTCACCGGCGGCCTTGTTGGTGAAGGTCAGGCCGAGGACCTGTTCGGGGGCGACCTGTCCGGTGCCGACCAGCCAGACCACGCGGGCCGCCATCACGGTGGTCTTGCCCGACCCGGCTCCGGCCACGATCACCTGCGGGGCGGGCGGCGCGATGATGCAGGCCGTCTGCTCGGGGGTGAAGGGGATGCCCAGGAGCTCCTTGAGCTGCTCGGGGTCGGTGATACGGGCGGGCATGTCGCGAAAGGTTAGCGGCGGGCACTGACAGTCGGGGACGGATCGACCGCCCGAGGCGGAAGAAACGCAGGTCAGCGTGTGGGGTGTCGTACGTCACCGCCCTCTGGCCGCGTATCACTCGACCACGTGGCGTCCCTCGGGACGGGCGCTGCACGAGGCGCGGAACGCGCAGTGCGTGCAGTGCTGCCCGGTGCTCGGCGTGAACCGCTCGTCGAGGACCTTTCCGGCGGCGGTGGCCAGCAGCTCGCCGACCCACTCCCCCGCCGGCGGCTCCTGGGTCTGCACCTTCGGCAGGCTCTCGCCTCCGTCGCGCTTTGCGGCGCCCTGCCTGAGGTGCACCAGTTCGGCACCGCCCGGCTCGGGGCGCACACCGTCGAAGGCCGCGTCCACGGCGCCTTCGCTGACGGCCAGCTGGTAGACGGCCAGCTGGGGATGGCGGGTCACTTCCGCGGCGCTCGGTGCCTGTTTTCCGGTCTTGAAGTCGACCACGTAGGCCCGGCCGTCACCGTCTGTCTCCACGCGGTCCATCTGGCCGCGGATGCGGATCTCGTAGTCGCCCGCTGCGAGGGTGACGTCGAAGTCCTGCTCGCTGACCACGGGGGTGCGGCCGGTGCGGTCCAGGACGTGCCAGTTCAGGAAGCGTTCCAGCGCCACGCGCGCGTTGTCCTTCTCCTGCTGCGACTTCCAGGGCGCGTCGAAGGCGAGCGCGTTCCACACCGAGTCCAGGCGTTCCATGAGGACGTCGAGGTCGGCCGGGGTGCGGCCGGAGGCGACCTCGTCGGCGAGGACGTGGACGACGTTCCCGAAGCCCTGCGCGGCGGTGGCGGGCGCGTCGGCCTTCACCTCACGGCCCAGGAACCACTGCAGCGAACAGGTGTTGGCGAGCTGGTCGAGGGCGCTGCCGGAGAGCACCACGGGCTGGTCCCGGTGGCGCAGCGGAACCTTGCTCTCGGTCGGCTCGAACATGCCCCACCAGCGGTAGGGGTGGGCGGACGGCACCAGCGGGCGGCCGTCCTCGTCGGCGAGCGCGGCGAGCCGGGCCAGGCGGCGGGCGGCGGCCTCGCGCAGGGCCGCCGACGCGCGCGGGTCGACGGTGGTGGCGCGCAGCTCGGCGACGAGCGCGGCGACCGCCAGCGGGCGGCGGGGACGCCCGGTGACGTCCTTCGGCTCGACGCCCAGTTCCGTCAGGAACCGGGAGGGCTGGTCACCGTCGTCGGCAGGTGCCTTCACCGCGGTGACGACGAGGCGTTCACGCGCGCGCGTGGCGGCCACGTAGAACAGGCGGCGCTCCTCCGCGAGCAGCGCGCCGGGGGTGAGCGGTTCGGCGAGTCCGTCGCGCCCGATGCGGTCGGCCTCCAGCAGCGAGCCCCGGCGGCGCAGGTCGGGCCACAGCCCTTCCTGGACGCCGGCGACGACGACCAGCCGCCACTCCAGGCCCTTGGAGCGGTGCGCGGTCATCAGGCGGACGGCGTCGGGGCGTACCGCGCGGCGCGTGAGCGTGTCGGCGGCGATGTCCTCGGCCTCGATCTCCGCCAGGAAGTTCAGGGCGCCGCGGCCGCCGGTGCGTTCCTCGGCCCGCGCGGCGGTGGCGAACAGGGCGCACACGGCGTCCAGGTCCCGGTCCGCGTTACGGCCGGCGGCGCCGCCGCGCCGGGCGGCCCGCTCCAGGCGCGTGGGCCAGGGGGTGCCCTCCCACAGGTCCCACAGCGCCTCCTCGGCCGTGCCGCCGCCGGCGAGGCGTTCACGGGCCTTGCGGAGCAGCGCGCCGAGGCGCTGCGCCCCGCGCGCGTAGGCCGGGTCGTGCACGGCCAGGCGCTCGGGCTCGGCGAGCGCACGCGCGAGCAGTGCGTCGGACGGGGGCGGCAGCGGGTTGCCTGCGGCCCGCTCCTCCTCGCGCAGCGCCCGCCCCAGACGGCGCAGGTCGGCGGTGTCCATGCCGGCGAGGGGGGAGGCGAGCAGGGTGAGGGCCGTCTCGGTGTCGAGCCAGGAGGTGTCCGGCGTCGGCTCTCCGACGTCCTCAGCCGCAGCTTCGCCGGCGGACGGTTCCGCCGCCGCGTCTTCTGCCGAGGGTTCGGCCTCCGCTGCTTCAGCGGACGGTTCGGTCTCCACCTCTTCAGCGGACGGTTCCGCCTCCACGTCTTCGGCGGAGGGCGCGGGGGGCTCCTCCTCCCGGCGCCGGGACTCCGCCGTGGCCACCGCCCGCAGGGCCGCCAGCAGCGGTGCCACCGCCGGCTCGTGCCGCAGGGGCAGGTCGTCACCGTCGATGTCCAGCGGGACACCGGCCGAGGTGAGGGCGCGGCGCAGGGTCGGGAGGGCGCGGGCTCCGGCACGTACCAGAACGGCCATGTCGCTCCAGGGGACACCGTCCTCCAGGTGCGCGCGGCGCAGGATGTCCGCGATGTTGTCGAGTTCCGTACCGGACGTCGGATACGTGTAGACCTCGACGCGGCCGCCGTCCCGTACGGCGGCCGGCTCACGGTGGGCACGCACCCTGTCGGCGGGCAGCCTGGGCAGCGGCATGCGCTGGGTGATCAGGCGGGTCGCGGCCAGCAGGCCGGCGCCGGAGCGGCGGGACGTGCGCAGCACCTCGACGGGGGCGGGGCGGCCGTCCGCGCGCGGGAAGTCCGCCGGGAAGTCGAGGATGCCGTTGACGTCGGCGCCCCGGAAGGCGTAGATCGACTGGTCGGGGTCGCCGAAGGCGACCAGGGTGCGGCCGCCGCCGGCCAGCGCGTGCAGGAGCCGTACCTGGGCGGGGTCGGTGTCCTGGTACTCGTCGACGTACACGGCGTCGTACTGGGCGGCGAGCCGTGCCGCCACCTCGGAGCGGTGGGCGAGCAGGACCGCGCGGTGGACGAGTTCGGCGTAGTCGATCACGCCCTGCAGGTCGAGGACGTCGAGGTATTCGGCGAGGAACCCGGCGGCTGCCCGCCAGTCGGGGCGGCCGATGCGGCGGGCGAAGGCGTCCAGGGCGTCGGGGCCGAGGCCCAGCTCGCGGCTGCGGGCGAGGACCGCGCGGACCTCGTCCGCGAAGCCACGCGTGGTCAGGCAGGCACGCAACTCGTCCGGCCAGCGCACATGGGTCAGCCCGAGCCGTTCCAGCGCGGGCTGACCGGCGAGCAGTTCGCGGACGGTGACGTCCTGCTCGGGGCCGGAGAGCAGGCGCAGCGGCTCGGCGAACAGGCCGCTGTCCTGATGGGCGCGGACCAGTGCGTAGCAGTACGAGTGGAACGTGGTCGCCCGGGGGGCGCGGGCGGCGCCCATGCGCACGGCCATCCGGTCGCGCAGGTCGACGGCGGCCTTGCGGCTGAACGTCAGCACCAGGATCCGCTCCGGGTCCCCGCCACGGGCGATCCGCGCGGCCACGGACTCGACCAGGGTGGTGGTCTTGCCGGTGCCCGGGCCCGCGAGGACGAGCAGCGGTCCGGACCGGTGGTCAACCACGGCGCGCTGCGCAGCGTCCAGACGAGGGGGATCCACGGTGGTCGGCGGGGTACGGACCAGTCGGTAAGCGCCACGGCTCCCCTGCCGCACCCGGGGGTGCGGCAGGCGCCTGGTGGAGGAAGAGGAACTCACGTGGTTGGCCGGTCCTGGTGGTTGTGCTGGTGGGCGGGCGGTCACGCGCGCGAGGCGGTGGCCGCGGGGTGAGGGGGACGCGTGCAGCCGACGCTACGCCGCCGCTCCGGACGGAAGCGGGGCTTCCGCTTCTTCCCTCGCGGCACTCATGCCACGCATGTCCCACACCTCACGAACGTACGCCATGCCACGGATGTCCCCGCTGTCACCCGTACGGGCCACGGGCTCTCCCTGGTGGCGTCCGATGGCGGAAGCTGTCAGATGTGACCCTCCGCGCCCGCACCGCCGTCCCACCGGGCCCGCCGCATGTCGAGTCGCGGCAGATGCCCTTCGGTGCCCCTGCCCGCCTCCTTCAGCGGCGTGCCCTCCGCGCGGTAGTGGTCGAGCGCGCGCAGTTCGTGCCCGGGCAGCAGCACGCCGTCGGCACGCACCACGCGCCACCACGGGACAGCGCCTCCGTAGAGAGCCATCACCCGGCCGACCTGGCGCGGGCCTCCCTCGACAAGCCATTCGGCGACATCGCCGTACGTCATGACCCGCCCCGGCGGAATCCGCTCGGCGACCTCGAGGACTCGCTCGGCGTACTCCGGCAGCGCGTCCGCGTACTCCTCGCGGGTCTCCTCGGCAGGCCTGTGCTCGCTCATTCGTCCCATCCTGCCGCACCCCACCGACATCGCGTGGCGGGCCGCAGGCACCGCCCCCCTCGCCCCGGGGCGGCGCTTCCGGCAGACTGTGCGCCCGCGCATCCACACCCTGGTGCCCGCGTGGGCCGGTGGGACATGCCACCATCGTGCGGGCGGTGACCGGTGATACGAGACCAAGAAGAGACCATGAAGCAGCAGGGCGTGCACCCCGAAGGCGTGGCGGGCACCCCTGACGCCGCCGCGCGCCCCGACACCGCCCGCGCGGGCGAGGGCGGGACCGGCGCGCACCAGGAAGACCCTGGTCCGCGCGAGAACCATCCCACGGACGCACGTGCGAAGGACGACGGCACGCGCGCGCGTGAGGGCAGTGACTCGGACGGCTCACGCGCGGGCGGCGGACCGGCGGATGCGGACCACGGCTCACGCGCGCGTGAGAGAGACGACGACGCAGGCGAGGGGGCGCACGTGCCGGAGAACCCGCGCCCCGACCACGGTCCGGGCGTCGGCGAGGACCCCCACGCGGAGGCGGTGGAGGGCGACGAACCGCTGCTCCCCGCGCGCGTGCACCGCCCCTCGGACCTCATGCGGCTCCTGGTGGGGGTGCTCGCCCTCGTCGTGCTGCTCGCGATCGCCGCGTTCGCGCACGGCACCACCTCGGGCCTCGAACAGGACATCAACAAGGGCACCGGCCAGGCCCCGGACCTGCTCATCAAGATCGCGGGACTGGCGTCCAGCATCGCGATCCTCCTGGTGCCGGTCGCCTTCGCGATCGAACGGCTGATCAAACGGGACGGGCTGCGCATCGCCGACGGCGTGCTGGCGGCCGTCCTCGCCCATGGAGTGACCCTCGCCACCGACCTGTGGGTCGCGCGGGCCGCCCCGGACTCGATCCAGGAGGCGCTCACCCAGCCCTCACCCGGCGACATCCACGCCCTGACCGACCCCGTGCACGGCTATCTGGCGCCCGTCATCGCCTACATGACGGCCGTCGGCATGTCCCGCCGCCCCAGATGGCGGGCGGTGCTGTGGATCGTGCTGCTGCTCGACGCGTTCTCCATGCTGGTCACCGGCTACACCACCCCCTTCTCGATCATCCTGACGGTCCTCATCGGCTGGACCATCGCCTACGGCACCCTGTACGCGGTCGGCTCCCCGAACGTCCGCCCCACCGGGCAGACCCTGATGGCGGGCCTCCGGCACGTCGGCTTCCACCCCCTCAGCGCCGCCCGCGAGGAGGTGATCGAGACGGAGAACGGCGATCGCGGCCGGCGCTACTTCGTCAACCTGGAGGACGGCCCGCCGCTGGACGTCACGGTCGTCGACCGGGAACAGCAGGCGCAGGGCTTCTTCTACCGCGCGTGGCGCAATCTGACCCTACGCGGCTTCGCCACCCGCTCCAGCCTCCAGTCGCTGCGGCAGGCGCTGGAGCAGGAGGCCCTGCTGGCGTACGCCGCGATCGCGGCCGGCGCCAACGCGCCCAAGCTCATCGCCACCTCCGAACTCGGCCCCGACGCGGTCATGCTCGTCTACGAGCACACCGGCGGGCGCACGCTGGACTCGCTGGCCGACGAGGACATCACGGACGAGTTGCTGCGCCACACCTGGCACCAGGTGCAGGCGCTGCAGTCGCGGCGCATCGCGCACCGCAGGCTGGCCGGTGACGCGATACTGGTGGATCGTTCCGGCAGGGTGATCCTCGCCGAACTGCGCGGCGGCGAGATCGCGGCCGGTGATCTGCTGCTGCGCATGGACGTCGCCCAGCTGGTCACCACGCTCGCCCTGCGGGTCGGCGCCGAGCGGGCCGTTGCCTCGGCGGTCGGTGTGCTCGGCCCGGACGCGGTCGCCGACTGCCTGCCGATGCTCCAGCCGATCGCGCTGACGCGTTCCACGCGCGCGACGCTGCGCCGGCTGGCCCGGGAGCGCGCCCAGCGCGAACGCGAGGCGGTGCTCGAGGCGTCCAGACAGGCCAAGGCGGTCCGCCCGGAGGAGGCGTCCGGGACGACGCCGCCCGTCCTCGAAAAGCCGGACAAGAAGACGGTCCGCGCCGAGCAGCGCGCGGAGAAGCGGGCCATCGACGAAGCCCTGGACGAGGCCCGTGAGGAGGACCTGCTCACGCAGATCCGGCACGAGGTGCTGCGGATCAGGCCCCAGGCGCCCGTCGAACCGGCCCGGCTGGAGCGGGTGCGGCCGCGCACGCTGATCAGCTTCATCGCCGGCGCCATCGGCGCGTACTACCTGCTCACCCAGCTCACCCACATCGAGTTCGGCAGGCTGTTCGCTCAGGCCCAGTGGGGCTGGGTGGCCGCGGCGGTGCTGTTCTCCGCCCTCAGCTACGTCGCCGCGGCGATGGCGCTGCTGGGGTTCGTGCCGGAGCGGGTGCCGTTCCCGAGGACCGTGGCGGCGCAGGTCGCCGGGTCCTTCGTGAAGATCGTGGCGCCCGCCGCTGTCGGCGGTGTGGCCCTCAACACGCGCTTCCTGCAGCGCGCGGGCGTGCGCCCAGGGCTCGCGGTGGCGAGCGTCGGCGCGTCCCAGCTGTTCGGGCTCGGCTGCCACATCCTGATGCTGCTGTCCTTCGGCTATCTGACGGGCACCGAGAAGACACCCTCGCTGTCGCCGTCCCGCACCGTCATCGCGGGTCTGCTGACCGTGGCGGTGCTGGTCCTGGTGGTGACCTCGGTGCCGTTCCTGCGGAAATTCGTCGTCACGCGCGTGAGGTCGCTGTTCGCCGGTGTCGTACCGCGCATGCTCGACGTGCTGCAGCGGCCGCAGAAACTCGTCACCGGCATCGGCGGCATGCTCCTGCTGACCGCCTGTTTCGTGATGTGCCTGGACGCCTCCATCCGCGCCTTCGGTGACGGTTCGGTCTCGCTGAGCATCGCCAGCGTCGCCGTCGTCTTCCTCGCCGGCAACGCGCTCGGCTCCGCGGCGCCCACCCCCGGTGGCGTGGGTGCGGTCGAGGCGACCCTGACCGTCGGCCTGATCGCCGTCGGCCTGCCCAAGGAGGTCGCCGCCCCGGCCGTCCTGCTGTTCCGGCTGCTGACCCTGTGGCTGCCGGTGCTGCCGGGCTGGCTGGCCTTCAACCACATGACCCGCAAGGGTGCCCTTTAGCCTCGGGCGATCGGGCAGGGCCGCGCGGGTTCCTCACCGGGCCGGATGCGGCGTACGCGGGGCGTACCTCGGACGGCCCGCGCCCCGCGCGCCCCGGCCCGCACGCCGCCAGGATGGAAGCATGGCGAACCCCTCCCGGCCGCGCGCCGCCCTGACCACCACCGCCGTGCTGCTGTCCGTCCTGCTGGCCGGCTGCGGAGACGGCGCGAAGGACGGGGACGTCACGACGCAGAAGCTGGACTGGAAGGACTGCCCGGCCCCGTCCGAGGCGGAGGGCGGCGGCGGCGCCCCGTCCCCGCTGCCGAACGGGACGAACTGGCAGTGCGCCACCATGAAAGCGCCCCTGGACTGGGCCAAGCCCAAGGGTGACACCATCGGCATCGCCCTGATCCGGGCCAAGGCCAGCGGCCCGGCGAACAGACGGATCGGTTCGCTCGTGTTCAACTTCGGCGGCCCCGGAGGCAGCGGCGTCGCCACACTGCCCGCCTTCGCCCAGGACTACGCCGCCCTGCGCACCCGATACGACCTGGTCAGCTTCGACCCGCGCGGGGTCGGCCGCAGCGCACCGGTGAAGTGCGAGAGCGACTCCCAGCTGGACGCCTACTTCCAGCAGGACGCGACGCCCGACGACAGCGCCGAGCGCGCCCAGTTCCTGAAGCGCACCCAGCAGTTCAACGCGGCCTGCGAGAAGAACTCCAAGAAGATCCTGCCGCATGTACGCACCACGGACGCGGCGCGCGACATGGACCTGATGCGCCGAGTCCTCGGGGACGCCACGCTGCACTACTTCGGCATCTCGTACGGCACCGAACTCGGCGGGGTGTACGCCCATCTGTTCCCCCGGCACGTCGGGCGGGCCGTCCTCGACGCCGTGGTGGACCCCACGCAGAGCCCCGAGCAGAGCGCCCTCGGACAGGCCAGGGGTTTCCAGCTCGCACTGGACAACTTCGCCGAGGACTGCACGTCGAAGACCACGCAATGCCCGATCGGGGACACCCCGCAGGACGTGAAGGACCGCATCGCGAAACTGCTGAAGAACCTGGAGACGAAGCCGATCCCCGGCGTCCTCCCGCGCCAGCTCACCCAGACCGCCGCGACCAACGGCATCGCGCAGTCCCTGTACTCGAAGGACTTCTGGGAGTACCTGACCGAAGGGCTGGAGCAGGCGTACGACGGTGACGGCAAGATCCTCATGCTGCTGTCCGACTCGATGAACGGCCGCGACGAGAACGGGGAGTACAGCAACATCACCGCGGCGAACGTCGCGATCAACTGCGCCGACGAGAAGCCTCGGTACAACGCGGACTTCGTCCAGGGGAAGCTGCCCGAGTTCCGCGCCGCCTCCCCGCTGTTCGGGGACTACCTGGCCTGGGGCATGGTCGGCTGCACCGACTGGGCCGTGCCGGGCGCCGCCGACCATCCCGACGTCAGCGCACCCGGATCGGCGCCCGTCCTCGTCGTCGGCAACACCGGTGACCCGGCCACCCCGTACGAAGGCGCGAAGAAGATGGTGGACGCGCTCGGCAAGGGTGTCGCCGTGGAGCTGACGTACAAGGGGCAGGGGCACGGGGCGTACGACAGCAAGAACAAGTGCGTGCAGAGCGCGGTGAACGGCTACCTGCTGGACGGAAAGGTGCCGAAGGACGGCACGGTCTGCACCTGACAGACCGTTACAGCCAGAGAAAACAGCAGGTCAGACGGTTATCCACAGGCCGCAACGGGATGGGCCCGGTGCGCCTACCATGGCCTGGACGCCCGGCGCGGCACGACGCGAAGGGCCCGTGAGGGGGGTGCGCATGAGGGGATTCCTGCGCTGGACGGCCGCCGTGGCCGCGGCGCTGCTGGTGGCCGGCTGCGGTGGTGGATCGTCGGACGGAAACGGGAACGAGGGCAAGGGGGAGGAAACGGCTCCCCCGTCGGCGTCCTCGGCGTCGGGGTCCTTGGCGTCACCGCCCTCCTCGGACCTTCCGGCCTCTCTCACCTCCCAGCGCCTCGACTGGCATCGCTGCGAGGCCACCGGGGGTGCCGCGGCGCCGGGCGACGACTTCAGGTGCGCGACGCTCAAGGTGCCGCTGGACTGGTCCGAACCGGACGGTGCGACGATCGGCCTCGCCCTGATCCGCGCCCAGGCGACCGGAGGCGACCGCATCGGCTCGTTGCTGTTCAACTTCGGTGGCCCCGGTGGCTCGGGCGTGTCGATGATGCCGTACTACGCGTCCACGGTCTCCTCGCTTCACGAGCGCTACGACCTGGTCAGCTGGGACCCGCGCGGGGTGGGGGCCAGCGAGGGCGTCCGCTGCCGCGCCGACCGGAAGATCGAGGCCGCCGAGGACGTGGACGCCACCCCGGACACCCCGGCCGAGGAGAAGGCGTACTTCCAGGACGCCGCCGACTTCGGCGAGGGCTGCGAGAAGGCCGCCGGCCGGCTGCTGGCCCATGTGTCCACCACCGACACCGCGCGCGACATGGACCTGATGCGCCAGGTCCTCGGTGACGCGCGAATGCACTACTTCGGCATCTCCTACGGCACCGAACTCGGCGGGGTGTACGCCCACTTGTTCCCGAAACGGGTGGGACGGCTGATCCTCGACGCGGTCGTGGACCCGACTGCGGGCACCGTGGGCCATGCCGAGAACCAGGCCCGGGGCTTCCAGCGGGCGCTGGACGACTATCTGAAGTCCACCGGGCAGGGCCCCGAGCAGGGCTCCCGGAAGATCGCGACCCTGCTCAAGCGGATCGACGCGCAACCGCTGCCGACGTCGTCCGGGCGGAAGCTGACCCAGACGCTCGCGGTCACCGGGATCGTCCTGCCGCTGTACAGCGAGTCCAGCTGGGCGCGGCTGACCGGTGCGCTCAAGTCGGCGGAGAAGGGCGACGGTTCGCAGCTTCTGGCACTTGCCGACGACTACAACGAGCGGGACTCCTCGGGCCACTACGGCACGACGTCCCACTCCCAGCGGGCCATATCGTGCCTGGACGACAAGGAGCGGCCGACGCTCACCGACACCAAGCGGCGGCTGGCGGAGTTCGAGCGGATCTCGCCCGTGTTCGGGGACTTCCTGGGCTGGGACACGGCCGGCTGGTGCCACGGCTGGCCGGTGCCGGGCCAGTTCGACACCCCGGAGGTCAGCGCACCCGGCGTGGCGCCGATCCTGCTGGTCGGCAACACCGGGGACCCGGCGACCCCGTACGAGGGCGCCCGCAGGATGGCCGACGAGCTGGGCAAGGGTGTCGGCGTCGAACTCACCTGGAAGGGCGAGGGTCACGGGGCGTACGGCAGCGGCAGCGACTGCGTCGACTCGGCGGTGAACGCCTACCTGCTGAAGGGCACGGTGCCGAAGGACGGCACGGTCTGCTCCTGACGCGACGGGGCCCCGGCCGCCTGCCCGTGACGCAGGTTGCCGTCGGCCCCACGGCAGCAAAAGGCCCACAGCTCTGAACGGGTCGGAGCCGTGGGCCTCTTCAGTCGTGCCGGTCGCTCGGCGGGGTGATCAGTAGACCGGCTTGGCCGGTTCGATCTGGTTGACCCAGCCGATGACGCCGCCGCCCACGTGGACGGCGTCGGAGAAGCCCGCGGACTTCAGGACCGCGAGGACTTCCGCACTGCGGACACCCGTCTTGCAGTGCAGGACGATCTTCTTGTCCTGCGGGAGGCTCTCCAGGGCGGTGCCCATGAGGAACTCGTTCTTCGGGATCAGCTTGGCGCCCGGGATGGAGACGATCTCGTACTCGTTCGGCTCGCGGACGTCGATGATCTCGATGCTCTCGCCGTCGTCGATCCACTCCTTGAGCTGCTTGGGAGTGATCGTGGAGTCGGCGGCCGCCGCCTGGGCCTCCTCGGAGACGACTCCGCAGAAGGCCTCGTAGTCGATCAGCTCGGTGACGGTCGGGTTCTCGCCGCACACCGCGCAGTCGGGGTCCTTGCGGACCTTGACCTGGCGGTACTGCATCTCCAGGGCGTCGTAGATCATCAGACGGCCGACCAGGGGCTCGCCGATGCCCGCGAGGAGCTTGATGGCCTCGTTGACCTGGATGGAGCCGATGGACGCGCACAGCACGCCCAGGACGCCGCCCTCGGCGCAGGAGGGGACCATGCCGGGGGGCGGGGGCTCCGGGTAGAGGCAGCGGTAGCAGGGGCCGTGCTCGGACCAGAAGACGGAGGCCTGGCCGTCGAAGCGGTAGATCGAGCCCCACACGTACGGCTTGTTCAGCAGCACGCAGGCGTCGTTGACCAGGTAACGGGTGGCGAAGTTGTCGGTGCCGTCGACGATCAGGTCGTACTGGCTGAAGATGTCCATCACGTTGTCGGCTTCCAGCCGCTCCTCGTGAAGGATCACGTTCACGTACGGGTTGATGCCGAGCACACTGTCACGCGCGGACGCGGCCTTGGAACGACCGATGTCGGACTGGCTGTGAATGATCTGGCGCTGCAGGTTCGACTCGTCGACCTCGTCGAACTCCACGATGCCAAGGGTGCCCACACCCGCGGCGGCCAGGTACATCAGCGCCGGCGAGCCCAGGCCGCCGGCACCCACACAGAGCACCTTGGCGTTCTTCAGCCGCTTCTGCCCGTCCATCCCGACGTCAGGGATGATCAGGTGGCGGGAGTACCGGCGGACCTCGTCTACGGTGAGCTCAGAAGCTGGCTCGACCAGGGGTGGCAGCGACACGGGAACTCCGTTGGTCGGTCAATCACTACAGTTGTTCTCCTCGTAACACTGCCATGGCCTTCTTCATTCCGAGACACCCGTTCCGACCCGCGAGACGACATCGTCCCAGTACCCGGGCATCGTCTCCCACGGGTCGGTGCGCCCGCCGCGGTCGGTGTGGTCCGTGAAGTAGATCGTCGCCGCTCCCTGCCAGCGCGCGATGCGCAGCGCCTCGTCCAGGTGGCCGTGCGGCACGCCGTGGACGAAGTGGCAGAAGCGGTCGGGCGGGTAGTCGGCGGTCCACTCGGCGACCTGCGACCAGCGGTAGTCGGACCAGGAGCCGGAGAAGGTCACCAGCTGGTCCGCGTGCTCGGCATAGCCCGGGTCCGGATGGCTGCCGTGGCCGAGGACGATGTGGGTGCGGTCGCTGATCGCCCGGAGCGAGGTGATGGCGCGGCGGACGCCGGGGAGCGCGGTGCGCTCGGCGGGGCAGCGGTCCAGCAGGAAGCCGTCGACCCGGTACCAGTCGAGGTAGCGGTGGACGTCGCCGAGAAGGTCACCGAGGACGCGGGCGCCGTGGTCGAGGTTCAGGTGGCCGAGGACGCGGACGTCCGCGTTGCGCAGCCGGCCCGCGGCTTCCAGGCAGTGCGGGTCGGGGCGGGTGCCGGGGCCGGCGGCCACGTCGAGGACCACCCAGTCCAGCGGGGTTCCCGGGCGGGCGAGTTCGGTCCACTGGGTGGGAGCGACGAGCGGGTGGGCGTAACCGGGGATGCCGAGGGCGGTGCGGACGCCGGTGCTCGTGACGCCCGCCGTGGTGCTGGTCAGATGCGGCATGCCGCCTCCATCCAGATGTCTGCCAGTGATTCCTCGAGGTTGATCCGGGGCCGCCAGCCGAGCCGGTCGCGTGCGGTGCGCACGTCGGCCTGCTGCCAGCTGCCGCAGCCGTCGGGGTACGGGTACGCGACCGGGGCCATGTGGTCGGAGTCGGCGCGCGGGTGGCCGATGGTGCCGCGCAGGGCGCCGGGTGGGGCGTCCAGCTCATGCAGGGCGCCGCCGTATCCGGCCACGCGGGCGAGGACCGCGGCGGCGTCGCGGAGGCGGACGGCGCGGCCGGAACCGATGTTGATGACGCCCTGCGCGGCGGAGAGCGAGGCGGCGTGCACGGCGCGGGCGACGTCGCGTACGTCCACGAAGTCGCGCTGGACGCCGAGCCCGCCGAGCTTGAGTTCGCCGTCGCCGGACTGCATGGCGCGGCGCATGGCCTCGGCGAGGCGGCCGAGCGGGGAACCGGCCGGGGTGCCGGGTCCGGCGGGCGAGAAGACGCGCAGCACGACGGCGTCGAGGCCGGAGCCGAGGACCAGTTCGGTGGCGGCGAGTTTACTGACGCCGTACGGGCCGCCGGGGCGCGGTACGGCGTCCTCGGCCGTGGAGGATCCGGGCTGGCTCGGACCGTACTCGGAGCCGCAGCCGATCTGCACCAGGCGGGCACCGCAGCCGCTGCGCCGCAGGGCCTCGCAGACGGTGGCGACGGCGACGGTGTTGTGCCGGGTGAGTTCGCGGGCACCGCCCCGGGTGGCGCCGGCGCAGTTGATGACGACTCCGGGGTGCACCGCGTCGAGGAAGCGGGTGAGCGCGCCCGGGCTGCCGGTGGCGAGGTCGAAGCGGACGTCGGCGTCGTCGCCGCGGCCGAGCGCGGTGAGCTGGACGGCCGGGTCGGCCAGCAGGCGGTCGGCGACGAAGCGGCCGATGTATCCGTTGGCTCCGATCAGCAGGACCCTCATCGGGCGGCTCCCGGGGTGTGCGCGCCGGTGGAACCGGCCGGTGCGAAGGCTCCTGCGGCCGCTCCGGCGGTTCCGGCGGCTCCGGACGCTCCGGGTCGGGAGGTGGTCATCTGGTGTTCTCCTTCAAGGGGGTGGTGCGGGTGCCTTCGTCGGCGGGCCGGGCACCGGTGGCCGTCGCCCGGTGCTGTCGGGCGCTCCGGGCGGATGGCGGGGGGCACGGGTCGGGCCGGTGGCGGAGGGGTCACTCGGGTGCTCCCGTGGGTGCGTGGGCCGAGGCCTGGGTGAGGGTGCGGACGGCGTGCAGCAGCAGGGCCAGGGCCGCGGCGCCGCAGGCGAGGGCGGGGACGGCGGCCGCGCCCCAGGCGTTCACGAGGGTCTGCGCGGGGGCCGCGAGGAAGGCACAACCGGGCAACCGGGCAGTCAGCGGCAGGGCGAGGACCGCCGCCTCCGTGGACGCCGCGGCGCCGAGGGCGAGGGCGGGGGCGTGCCGGTGGCGGTGCAGGTTGAGCAGGCGGGCTAGCAGGAGCAGGGCGCCCAGGGTGAGGGCCTGCGGGTAGGCCGCGGGTTCGTGCAGGGCGGTGCCGCACAGCAGGAGCAGTGCCGTGAGCGCGCCGAGGAACAGCGTGAACGTGCCGAGCAGCAGCGGTTTCGCGGCCGACGTGAAGTCCTCCAGGTCCCGGCTGCGTGCGAGCCTGCGGCGGGCGCCGGTGGTGAGCAGGTGGGCGCACCAGGCAGCGGGGGCGCAGGCCAGCGTGAGGGCCAGGGCGGGCGCGGCGGTGGTGGGCCAGGGGCCGTCCGTGGTTCCGGTGGGCAGGGCGTCGGGGCCACCCGTCACGACGGCGTCGAGCAGACCGTCGCCCAAGAGGGCATAGCCCAGCAGCCAGAGCGTCCACGCGCGCGTGCCGCTCGCCCTGCTCCACGCGCGCGTGCCGGGCGGGCCGGCCAAGGGGCCGCGACGCAGTGCCGTGCGGGTGGCCAGAGCGACGGCGAGGAGGCCACCGAGGGCCACCAGCAGGCGGGGCTGTCCGTGGGTGAGCCGCAGAGCCGCGACGGTGGCCGCGCCGAGGGCGCCGGGCAGGAGGGTGAGCAGGACCCAGCCGGCGCGATCGCGGGACACGGGCAGGGACTCGGACTCCGGCCGCGGATCTCCGTCGCGCGGCACACGCGCGTACAGCTCCTCGGCCAGCGAGAACACGTCCCGGTGCCGGAAGCGGGCGGCGGTCCGGTCGGTGACCCCGTGCGCCTCCAGCCCGGCCGCGATCTCCAGCGGGTCCACGGCCCGCTCACACAGCTCACGGTGCCGGTGCAGCAGCGCTTTCACCGGGTCCCCGGCCCCGCGCCGTGCTGCGGCGGTACGCCTCTCACCGGACTCCGGTGTCGCTACGACACCTGCGGCGGCCGACCCGGTGCCGTGCCCGCCGGACTGCTCGCCGGGCCCGACGGCACCGAGCCCGGAGGCCGGCGGCGCTGACCCGCGGGGTGGCCTTGCCTGGGGCGACGCCGCCGACCGGGGGGTGATCCCCGAGAGCAGCGACGCCGACGGCCGGGGTGGGACGCTCACCGAGGGCGACGACACCGACGAGAGCGCGTCGCTCGCAGAGGCCGACGGCACCGACGCCGGCATATCTTCCGCGAAGCCCGACGGCACCGACGCCGGCATGTCTTCCGCGAAGGCCGACGGCCTCGACGCCAGCGCCCCACCCACGGAAACCGACGGCACCGACGGACCGGCGACGCTCGCGTAAGCCGACGGCACCGACGGACCAGCGCCACCCACGGAAGCCGACGGCACCGACGGACCGGCGACGCTCGCAGGGGACGACTGCGCCGCAGTGCCGGAGCCGTCCGCCGAGCGCTCGGTGGGCGAGTCGGGCTCGCCGCTCGTCCCACTCCCCAGCCACTCCCCCGACCGCGCGTGCCACGGGTCGGCGCCGCTGGGCATCCCCGGCCGGTCAAGTCCGCCCGCCTCGCCCAAGGCATGACCGCCGGCACCAAGGGGCTGATGACCACCGGTCGCTCCGTCCGCCTCGCCCACGGCACGACCGCCGCCGCCGCCGAGGTACTGGTACGTGACA
>NZ_JBWKIR010000008.1:256870-259206 GCF_056432605.1 Streptomyces sp. NPDC045022 | reverse complement strand
GTACGTAGCCGCTCCCCCGGTCTCACCCAAGGCACGACCGCCGGCACCAAGGGACCGGTGTCCACCAGCCGCTCCGCCCGCCTCGCCCACGGCACGACCGCCATCGCCGAGGTACTGGTACGTGACAGCCGCTCCCCCGGTCTCACCCAAGGCACGACCGCCGGCACCAAGGGACCGGTGTCCACCAGCCGCTCCGCCCGCCTCGCCCACGGCACGACCGCCGCAGTGGCTGTCGAGCGCAGCGTTGCCGCGGGGCCCGTGCCCCGGAGTGGAGGCGGGGTCGTCCGGGGCGCCCGCCGCGGCGGAAGCCAGCCCCCCGCGCTCCCTCTTCGCTCCGCTGCCCTCGTCGCCGGAGCGGTCGTCGAACGCGTTCATCACGCCCCCTCCGCGGCCGCCAGCGGCGTCGCGCGTACCGGTGCGCCCGTGGCCCAGGCGGGGATGCCCCGGGGCAGTACGCGGGCCGTGGGGCCGGTCCAGCGGCCGGGGACGTGGGATTCGGCGGGGGTGGCGAACGGCAGGGGCTCGCCGGCCTCGTCGAGGACGACCCGGCGGACCGGACAGTGCGACACGATCTCCAGGTAAATGCTGCGAAATGCCGCGATGTTCTGCTCGACGGTGAACAGTTCGAGCGCCCGGGCACGCGCCGCAGCGCCCAGGCGCGCACGGCGCTCGGGGTCGCGCAGCAGCGCCACGCACGCCTCGGCGAGCGCCCGTGGATTGCGCGGGGGCACGACGAGGCCCGTGCCGCCGATGGCCTCCACCACCGCTCCGACGTCCGTGGACACGGTGGCCCGGCCGCAGAACATGGCCTCGATGAGGCTGATCGGGAACCCCTCCACCACGCTGGACAGCACGACGACGGCGCCGGCCGCGTACGCGTCGGGCAGGGCCGGGGCCTCCGGGCCGCCGATCTCCTCGAAGGAGACCGGATTGTCGCCGACGGCGTGCGCGCCCTCCGCCTCGTCCGGGAAGAGCTGCGCGGCGAGCGCCCGGCAGTGGCCGAGATAGGCCCGGCCCTCGGGTCCGGGCGGGGCGCCGACGATCCGCAGGGTCGCCCTCGGCTCCTGCTTGCGGACCTCGGCGAAGGCGTGGAGGAGGGAGACCAGGTCCTTGGCGGGTTCGACGCGCCCGACCCAGACCAGCGTGTGCGGGTCGGAGCGGTCCGGGGACTCGCCGGCCTCCGTGAAGCGGGCGGCCTCCATGCCCGGGTGGACCGTGCGGATCCTGCTCCGGTCGGCACCGCACCGCTCCTGCCAGCGCCGGGCGTGCGCGTTGCCGGGGGTGAGGATCTCGGTCCGGCGGTAGACCTCGGCGGCGAGCCGGCGGTGGAAGGCCGCGAGCAGCGCGCGTACGGCGGGGGCGGCGGCGTCCGGGCGAAGGGTCAGATAGTGCGAGCGGAGCTGGACGCCGTACTCGGTGACCAGCAGCGGTACGCCGGAGAAGTGCCGGGCGAGCAGCCCGGGAAGGGCGGCGGGGCCGCCGGCGGTGGCGTGGCAGAGGTCGGCCGCGCCGAGGCCGTCGTCGTCGTACCAGTCGAGGGAGAGGGGGCGCAGGGCGCGTTCGAGGTGTGCGGTGACGGTGAGCAGATCCGGTACGCGCGCCTCGCGCGCCGTGCGCAGCGCGCCGGGGGCCCGGCAAGCGCCTTCCAGGGTGCGTACGGCGGTGTCGGAGTGCAGGGCGCCGACCAGTCCGCCCTCCTCGCGGGCGAGGTCGGCGAGTCCGTACAGCGCGCTGCCGAAACGGTCCGCCAGGCCATCGGTCCGTGAGCCGGGCCCGGTGTCGGCGCCGGTGTCGGACCCGGCGCACACCGCACCGACCAGCTCCCCGTAGCACTCGGTGAAGCGCCGGCGCGTGCGCCGTCCGTAGGGCCGGCCGCCTCCCACCGCCGTCCTTCCGAGGAGGCCCATGGTGCCGCCTCTCCAGATGTCGTCCCCGGCCGTCCACAGGGGTGCCGTACGCACCCGGCCGACCTGCGGGGGGAGCGGGACCCAGCCCTGGTCCTCCTGGCGCCGGCTGCGGCTGAGCGCGTAGATGTCGAACTCGTGCTGCTCGAGCCCGCGCACGAGCCGGTCGCACCAGAGTCTGGTGTCACCGCTCACAAACGGGTAGCCACCCTCCGTAAGCAGTCCGATGCGCACGTGTGCACCCCCGATCACCCGTTTGGGGAGCCGCCGCTGTCCCGGCGGCTCGCAGCGGGACGAAGGTAAGCGGACGAGGCGGTGGTGGGGGGGGGGGGGGGGGGGGGGGCGCGCCCCGCGCGGGGGGTGGGGGGGGGGGGGGGGGGGGGGGGGGGGGGCGGGCGCGCCACCGTAGATGCGTGGGTGAAGAAAAAAAAA
>NZ_JBWKIR010000008.1:242832-256860 GCF_056432605.1 Streptomyces sp. NPDC045022 | reverse complement strand
CCGCGGCGTCGCCCCCCCGCCCCCCCCCCCCCCGGGGGGGGGCGGGGCGCGGGGGGGCGGGGGGGGGGGGGGGGCGCGGGGGGGCCGGGGGGGGGGGGGGGGGGGGGGGGGGGGGGGCCCGCCCCACCACCAAAAGGGGTGAACGGTCGTAACTTTCGCGTGCGGATCGCGTTCCACCGCGCTAAGAGTTCAGGCAGTGATCAACTCTTCACGAAACGTTACGCCATGGCGGCTTCACGCCGGGCCGCGCGCCGCCGGGCCGCCAGCTCCGGGTCGAGCGCGGGTACGGCGGCCAGGAGTTGCCTGGTGTACGCCTCGCGCGGGCTGTCGTACACCTCGTCGGCCGGCCCGTACTCCACGAGCCGGCCGCGGCGCATCACCGCGACCCGGTCGCTGACCTGGCGGACGACAGCGAGGTCGTGCGCGATGAAGACCAGTGCGAGGCCGAGTTCCCGCTGCAGTTCGCCGAGCAGGGCGACCACCTGGGCCTGCGTGGTGACGTCGAGCGCGGAGACGGGCTCGTCGCAGACGATGACGCGCGGGTCGGCGGCGAGGGCCCGGGCGATGCCGATGCGCTGGCGCTGCCCGCCGCTGAACTCGTGCGGGTAGCGGTCGTAGTGCGCCCGTTCGAGCCCCACCCGCTCCAGCAGTTCCGTCACGCGCCCCCGGATGCGCTCCTCGTCCCTCCCCCACGCCCGGTTTCGCTCGCGCGAGGGGAACCCCATGCCACGCGCGCGGAGCGGGTCGGCGATGGACTCCCCGACACTGCGGCGGGGGTTGAGGGAGGAGACGGGGTCCTGGAAGACCATCTGGACGGCCGGGTCCACGCCGGTCTGCGGGCGCCCTTCGAAGCGGATCTCGCCCGCGGTCGGCTCCAGCAGCCCCACCAGCATGCGGCCGAGCGTGGTCTTGCCGCTCCCGCTCTCCCCGACCACGCCGAGGGTCTCGCCGCGGCGGACGGCCAGCGAGACGTCGTCCACGGCGGCGAACCTCCGCTTGCCCCGCCCGAACTCGCGCCGCACGCCGGCCGCCTCCAGCACGACCTCCGCGGCGGCCTGGGAGCCGGTCCGGCGGGCGTCCACGCGGGGGACGGCGGCGAGGAGTTCGCGGGTGTACGCCTGGGCGGGCGCGGCGAGGACCGTGCCGACCGGGCCGTGCTCGACGGCCCTGCCGTGCCGCATCACGAGGACGTCGTCCGCGCTCTCGGCGGCGACGCCCACGTCGTGGGTGACGAGCAGCAGGCCCATGCCGGTCTCCGCGCGCAGTGTGTGCAGCAGGTCGAGGATCTGGGCCTGGACGGTGACGTCGAGGGCGGTGGTGGGCTCGTCGGCGATCAGCACGTCCGGTTCGCAGGCGAGGGCCATGGCGATGAGGGCGCGCTGGCGCATGCCTCCGCTGAACTCGTGCGGGCGGGACCGGGATCGCCGTACGGCATCCGGAATGCCAACCCTCTCGAGCACCTCCACGGCACGCGCGCGTGCGGCGCGGCGCGACACGCGCGTGTGGACGCGATGGACCTCGGCGATCTGGTCGCCGATCGCGTAGTACGGGTCGAGCGAGGACAGCGGGTCCTGGAAGACCATGGCGGCCTTCGCGCCGCGCAGCCGCCGCAGCTCCTCGTCGGAGGCCTCCTGGACGGAGACGCCGGCGACGCGGACCGAGCCGCCGACCCGGGCTCCGGTGCCCCGGTGCAGGCCCAGCAGGGCGCCCGCGACCGTGGACTTCCCGGAGCCGGACTCGCCGACGAGGGCCAGCGCGGCGCCCTTCGCCAGGCTGAAGGAGAGACCGTCCACGGCCCGCAGGGAGCCGAACTCGACGGTCAGGTCCGTGACTTCCACCAGGCTCACAGGAGTACCACCCGTCGGTCGGCCACCGCGTACAGCACGTCCGCGACGGCGTTGGCGAGAACCACGAAGAAGCCGATGACCAGGACCATGCCGACGACCACCGGCAGGTCGACGACCTTCACCGCGTGCACCAGCTCCTGGCCGATGCCGGGCAGGCCGAAGAGGGTCTCGGTGAGGACGGCGCCGCCGACGGCCGAGCCGAAGGTGACCGCGTTGAGCGCGATGACGGACGCCGTCGCGCCGCGCAGCGCGTGCCGGGCTATCACCGCACGCTCTCCGACGCCGTACGCGCGGAACGTGCGGATGTGGTCCTCGGCCAGCGTCTCCAGCATCGACGCCCGGGTCAGCCGGGCGAAGTTGGCGGCTTCGATGAGGGCGAGGGAGAGCCAGGGCAGCAGCAGGTTCCACGCCCATTGTTCGGGGTCGTCGGTGAAGTTCACGTACTGCGGGAAGGGCAGCAGCCGCAGTTCGCCGCAGACGACGATCATCAGGATCAGGCCGATGACGAAGACGGGGGTGGCCGTGCCCGCCAGGGTGATCGCGGTCAGCACACGCTCGGTGAGCCGGCCGCGCCGCCACGCGGACAGCACTCCGGTGCCGACACCCAGCAGCAGCCAGATCACCATGGCGCCGGCCACCAGCGAGAAGCTGACCGGCAGCTTGGTCAGGATGACGTCGGTGACCTGCCGGCCGGTCTGGTACGACTGGCCGAGGCAGGGGGCCGGGCAGTGCTCCACGGACGTGCCGGTCGAGAAGTCCTGGCCCACGAAGAGCCCCTGCAGGAAGTGCCAGTAACGCACGTACAGCGGGTCGTCGAGGTGGAGTTGCTCCGCCACCTGGTGGACCTGGGCCGGGGAGCAGCGCGGGCCGCAGGTGATCTGGGCGACGTTGCCGGGGGTGACGTAGAAGACGACGTAGATGATCACCGAGAGGGCGAACAGGGTGACGACGGCGCCGACGGCACGGCGCAGGACGAAGCCGGTGAAGCCGTTCACGCCCGGTCCTCCTTCTTCGGTCCGGGGCCCGGTACGGCGTCCGAAGCGGGGCTCGGTACGGCGGGGCCCGGTACGGTCCCCACAGCGGCACCCGGTGCGACGCCCGGTGCGGCCGTCTCCGCGCGGGCCTCCCGCTTGCGGCCGGTGCCGACGCGCAGGCGCGAGGCCGCGCGCGGGTCCAGGGCCACGCGGACGCCGTCGCCGAGGACGGTCATCGCGAACACGGTGACGAACAGGGCGAGGGCCGGCAGCAGCAGGTACTGCGGGGCCGCCTGGTACCAGACGTCGGCGGAGGTCAGCATCTGCCCCCAGGACGGCGTGGGCGGCTTCACGCCGACGCCGAGGAAGGACAGGGCCGCCTCGGCGCTGATGTTCTGCGGGATCAGCAGCGCGGCGTAGGTGATGACCGGTGCGGCGAGGCCCGGGAGGAGTTCGCGTACGGCGGTCCGCCCGATGCTCCAGCCGCTGAGCCGGGACGCGGCGACGTAGTCGAGGTTCTTCAGGGTGAGCGTCTGCGCGCGCACCATCTTCGCCGTGGTGCTCCAGCCGGAGACCAGCGCGATGATCAGGGCAACGAGGACGGGCCGCGGGAAGCCGCTGGGCACGATGGCCAGCAGCGCGAGCGCCATGACCATCAGCGGCAGCGCGACGAAGATGTCGGTGATGCGGCTCAGGACCGCGTCGACCCAGCGGTTGCCGAGCCCGGCCGCCACGCCCATGGCGACGCCGAGGATCACCTGCGCCACCGTGGCACCCAGCGACACCCCCAGCGACACCCGCGCCCCGTACACGAGCCGGGCGAACATGTCACGGCCGGTCTGGGGTTCGACGCCCAGCCAGTGATCGGCGCTGATGCCGCCGAAGGAGCCGACGGGCACGCCTCCGCGCGCGGAGTCGATCAGGGCGGGGTGGTATGTGGTGGCGTCCTGGCCCTCCACGGCGGTGAGCAGCGGCGCGGCGAGCGCGATCAGGACGAGCAGCGCGACGACGGCCGCGGCTACCAGGGCGGCGCGCTGCGCCCGCAGCCGCCGCCGGAACTTACGGGCCCCCGAGACCGCCGGGACGGAGGTGTCCGTCCCGGCGGTCTCGACGGCGACAAGTGCCTCGCTCACGACGTCACTTCACCGCGACCTGGGAGATGTCCAGGACGCCGGTCCAGTCGCTGATGACGACGTTCTTGACGTCCTTGCCGTACAGGCGCTTGTAGACCGGGTGGAACAGCGGCACGACCAGGGCCTTCTCGCCGATCTTCCGGTCCAGCGCACCCCACCGCCCGGCGGCCGCGTCGAGGTCGGTCAACTTGTTGATCGCGTCGATCTCGGCATTGACCGACTTGTCGTTCAGCAGGCCCGTGTTGAAGTTCGCCCCGTCCTTGACGATCTGCCGGCCGTCGAAGATCGGGGCGAGGAAGGGGCCGCCGGAGGGCCAGTCGGCACCCCAGTGGGCGAGGAAGAAGCCGGGCTCGGTCTTCACGCTGTGGATCTTGTCCCGGTAGTCGTTGTCCTCGAGGCCCTGCAGCCTGACCGTGATGCCGGCCTTCTTGAGCGCGTCCTGGACGGCGGTCGCGATCTCCGGGCTGGTCTCGAAGTCCTTGTTGTTGGAGTGCGTCAGCGTGATGGTGAGCCCGTTCTTGTGACCCGCCTGCGCCAGCAGCTGCCTGGCCTTGGCCGCGTTGCCGGACTCGCCCGCCGGGAACGGGTCGTAGGGCGTGTAGCCGAAGGACTTCTGGTCGGGCAGGAAGGTGGTGGCGGGCTCGGCGAGCGCGCTGCCGCCGGCCGCGTTGACCACCGACGACCGGTCGATGGCGTAGGAGATCGCCTGCCGGACCTTGGGGTTGTCGAACGGCTTCACGGTCGGGTTGAAGGCGATGTAGTTCGTGTAGCCGAAGTGGCCGGTGCCCACGCGCGCGGCCAGCTCCTTGTCGCCGGTGACCTTGGCCAGTTCGGCCGGGCCGAGGTTGGTGTCCGTGGTGACCGCGGCGGCGTCCGCTCCCTGGGACGCGGACAGCCGCTGGTTGATCACGGAGGAGTCGAGGCCGGAGCGGACGTCGATCGCGTCCGGGTAGGCCTTGCGCTCGGCGTCGACGGCCGTGGACCAGTGCGGGTTGCGCTCCATGACGACGTGCTCACCGTCGTTCTCGTTCTTGACGACCCTGTACGGGCCGGACGAGATCGGGTGCGACTCGTACTTGGTGCCCGTGTCCTTGCCCTTGGGGACCGGGGCGAACTGTGTCTGCGTGGCGAGGTACGGGAACTCGCCCTCGGGCTTGTTCAGGTGGAAGACGATGGTCCGGGAGTCCGGCGTCTCGATCGCGGAAAGCCCCTTCTTGTCCTTGTACGGGCCCTGGTAGTCCGCGGCGCCGACCAGCCAGTCCCTCAGGTAGGGAGCGCCGCCGGAGAGTTCGGGGGCGAAGGAGCGCTCGATGCCGTACTTGATGTCGGCCGAGGTGATCGGGGTGCCGTCCTCGTACTTGAGGCCCTTCTTCAGGGTGTACGTCCACACGGTCGCGCCCTTGTCGGGGCGTCCGGTGTCGGTGGCGAGGTCCGGGACGACCTTGGCGCCGGCCTCGCCGTTCTCGCGGTTGCGCGTGGTGAGGGTGCGAAAGACGAGCGAAGGGACGTTTCCGCCGCCGGAGGTGTAGAGGCGGGCGGGGTCGAAGTCGGTCTGCGGCTCGGAGTTCAGCACCGTGAGCGTGCCGCCCTTGCGGGGCGCGGAGTCGCCACCGGAACCCTTGGCATCGTTGTCCTTCGGGCCGCAGGCGGCGGCGCCCGCTGCCACGACCAGGCTGACGGATGCCGCTGCCACGCGGCGCGCTGTGAGGGACGGTTGACGCATCGGAATGACGACCTCTCGGGGGCTGATCGAGGATTTCTCGAAAAGTGAGACAGACGGACGAGGAGTGAGACGGCTGCGAACAGACGTGGGCCCCGGCGCCGGGTCGTCGAAAAACCCCGTGACACGGTCACGGAGGAAAGAGAGGGAAGGTCGCGACGCGAACGCCAGGGAGGCGGCGTCAGCGACAGTCGATGTCGGCCACGCAGAGTGCGGTCACGCCGATGAGCGCCAGCTCGATGGCGGCGCTGTCGCAGACGGCATGACTGGACCACATGCGCAGAAATATGAACGAACATACGGCTCATGTCAATGTGACATGAGCGGCGCCCGTCAACTCCTGGGATAGGGCCAGGGGTTGGGCAGGCAGTGGATTCCGTCGTGGTCGAGGAACTTGGTCTGCTGCTGCATGACCGGAGCCGGTTCGCCGTCCTTCTGGCACGTCACATGGCCGTGGCCGAGCCGGTGGCCGACCTCGTGATTGATGAGCATCTGCCGGTACGGGTGGATTTTGTCCCCGTATGTCTTGCTGCCCTGGGCCCACCGGTAGGCGTTGATCATCACGCGTTCGGTGGCGGCCGAGTCGCAGGAGACGTTGTCCTCCGTGGTGTCCAGGCCGGACTTGGCACACCATGCGGCGGTGGTGCCCGGACTGGCCAGCGTGATCACGAAGTCGGGCTTGCCGGACGAGATGCGCTCGAAGGTACGGGCGCCGCCGTGGCTCCAACTGCGGTCGTCGTTCAGGGTCTTCTGCACGGCCTCGGCGAACAGCGCGCCGTCCAGTCCGAGCCCCTGCTCGACATCCACCCGGTACCGGTACTTCTGCCCCGTACCGGGGGCCTTGTCGAAGCCGGGCACCGCGTCGAACTTCCCCGAGCCCTTCAGCGTGGCACCGAGCGGGTACTTCTTGCCCATCTTCTGCGCGTACGTCAACGTCACCGCGCCCGGCGAGGCGGAGGCTGCCACGCCGGGAGCGCGCGCGTCAGGGGCCTGGCCGGTGTCGGTGCCGGAGTGCGACTGCGCGGCGTCGCCGTCCCGCCCCCCGGTCACCTGTCCGGCGACGATCACCGCGAGCACGGTGGTGACGGCCGCCGCCGCGATACCGGCGAAGGCCCGCCCCTTGCCGCCACCGCGCTGCGCGGGCAGCCGGACGCCGTCCGCCGGGCGGGCGTCGGTCCGCTGTTCCCCGGTGGCCGGTGCCTCCTCGTCACGACGTCCCCGATCCGAGCGGGGCCCGAAGACGTCCGCGTCCTCGGTGCCGTCGCTCGCGCCTTCGAAGGCGTCCAGGTAGTCCTGCCGGGGACCGGGCCGCCGCCCGGGACCGTCACCGGGCCCCGCCTGCCGCTGTCGAGGCAGCACGGCACCGGGCCCCGCACCGCGTCCGGACGACCCGCTGAACGCACCCCAGCCACCGCCCGCTTCCCGCTGCTCGGGGTGCCCACCACGGGCGGAGTCACCGTCAGGGAGACGGGGCACACCGCGCGCGGGGGTGCCCTCGACGAGACGCGACGCTTGCGAAGCCCCCGGAGCAGCCGGACCGCCCGGGACAGCGGATCCCCTCGTCGTACCCGGGGCGGCGCCCTCGGGGTACGGCGGCACGGCCCCCGGCCCACCCCTCTGGGCCGGTATGTCCGGGCGGTCGCCGGAGTGCGCGCCCCGCTGCTCCGCCCGCCGTGCGGCTATGTCCGCGGAGTCGTCCTTCGGAGCCGGTCCGCGGCGGCTGTGGCGTCCCACCCCGCCCCTCAGCTCCCCGCGCCTGTGGCCGTGACGTCCTCGGTGGCGCCGCGCGGACCGGTGCCCGCGGGCCCGCGCGAGTCGTGGCCGCCCACGTCGCGCTCGTCCAAGTCGCCCACCCCCGCCAGGAGTTCCCGGACCGCCCCGGCCACCACGTCCGGGTACTCCATCATCGCCACGTGTCCGGCGTCCGGCAGGCACAGCAGACGGGAGTCACGGAAGGCGCGGGTGGCCTTGCGGGCCATCCGGAAGCCGACCAGCTGGTCCCGGCCGCCGTAGATCAACAGGGTCGGCGCGAGGACCCGCTCGGCCTGGCGCCACAGCCCGTGCTGGCCGCCGAGCGTGTAGGCGTTGACGATCCCCCGCGCGGAACGCGTCATCGCGTCCCAGAAATACGGCAGCCGCAACCGCCGTTCCAGCTCCTCCACGGCGTGCCGGAACGCCTCCGGCGACACCCGCCCGGGGTCGCCGTAGCAGAGCGCCGTGACCCCCCACACCCGCTGCTCGGCCGTCCAACCCCGGGTGAACCTGGTGAAGAGAGCGGCGACGCCCGGCACGCTGAGCAGCCCCGTCGGGACCGCGGTGCGCTGGATGCGCAGCTCGGGCAGTGCGGGCGAGACCAGTGTGAGCGTGCGGACGAGGTCGGGACGTACGGCGGCCACGCGCGTGGCGACCGCGCCGCCGAGCGAGTTGCCGAAGAGGTGGACCGGGCCGCGGCCGGCCGCGTCGAGACAACGGATCACCGCGCGCGCGTGCCCGGTGACGGAGTAGTCGCCGTCGTCCGGTGGCGGGGAGTCGCCGAAGCCCGGCAGGTCGACGGCCTCGCTGTCGACGACGCCGTCCAGCTCGGCCATCAACGTGGACCAGTTCTGCGAGGAACCGCCCAGCCCGTGGACGTACAGCGCGGGCGGCAGACCCTCACGCGCGGGGCGCCGGGAACGGATCGACAGGGTGACTCCGGGCAGGCCCACGGACCGCAGCCGCTCGCCCTCGCCGACCCGGACGGGTGCCACCCTGGGAAGCACACTGGCGGCCGACACGGACGGCGACTCGGTCGAAGACATGCGGCAATGTTACGAGGTGATCACGCCGAGATTCATGTGTTCGCCATCACAGCGTGAGCCGTAGGCCACGGGTGCGCCGGCACGAAGCACGGATCGAGCACGACAAGAGACCCGGAAAGCGTGTGAACCGTGCGCGACTGGTGAACCGGACAGCGAACGGGCGCAAAGGCATGGCGTCCGGATCAGCTGTCTCCTAGGCTCGGACAGAGGGCACCCGCGTGTGGCCCCTGCTGCATCCAGGGACGTTCATAGGAAGGGAGCCCACCATGACCTATGACCCCACCGAACCCGACGTGATCGAGGACCTGGAGGCCGACTCGGCACCGGAGATCGACGTCGAGGCCCCCGAGGGGGACGCTGCCGAGCAGCACACGGACATCGCGCCGGACCGCGACGACCCCCTGACGGGAGTGGACCCTGACCGCGCGAACGTGGCCGACATGGTCGAACAGGCCCGCGTCGTCTCACTGGACGAGGACGACTACCGCTGACCCCGCGGGCCCCTCCGACCGCAGCGGGGCACGTCAGGAGCGCCCTGCGGCTTTCGCGGCCGTCCGGTACGTGAAATTCTGCGCTCGCACCGCGCACACCACGGTTACCGAAAAGTACGATGGCCGCGCGGCCGACACCGCATGTGGACGACTCTGGGAGGCGGCGTGACAGCCATCGAGCAAACTGAGGCAGCACGCCCGCGTGGCACCCGCCTGCCGCGCCGAGCCCGACGGAACCAGCTGCTGGGCGCCGCCCAGGAGGTCTTCGTCGCACAGGGCTACCACGCTGCCGCGATGGACGACATCGCCGAGCGGGCGGGTGTCAGCAAGCCGGTGCTCTACCAGCACTTCCCCGGCAAGCTCGACCTCTACCTCGCCCTGCTGGACCAGCACTGCGAGTCGCTGATCCAGTCCGTGCGCAGCGCGCTCGCCTCGACGACCGACAACAAGCAGCGGGTGCGGGCGACGATGGACGCCTACTTCGCGTACGTCGAGGACGACGGCGGTGCCTTCCGGCTGGTCTTCGAGTCGGACCTGACGAACGAGCCGGCGGTGCGCGAGCGCGTCGACAAGGTCACCACCGAGTGCGCCGAGGCGATCTGCGACGTCATCGCCGAGGACACGGGCCTGTCGCGCGCGGAGTCGATGCTGCTCGCCTCCGGCCTCGGCGGCCTCGCCCAGGTCGTGGCCCGCTCCTGGCTGCACAGCGACCGCAGCGTGCCGCGCGACCAGGCGGTGCAGTTGCTGACCTCGCTGGCCTGGCGGGGCATCGCCGGCTTCCCGCTGCACGGCAGCGAGCACCACTGACGGACGTCTGTTCCCGTGGGGTGTTCGCTGTTGGCGTTCCGGCCCGCAGCATGTACGTCCCCTCACCGGGCTAATGTGTGCAGCGTACGGCGCGGAAGATCGCGCACATCACTGACCGTCGGAGGGACATAGCCGTGGAGGTCAAGATCGGCGTGCAGCACGCGCCCCGCGAGATCGTTCTGGAGAGCGGTCTGAGCGTCGAGGAGGTCGAGCGCGCGGTGTCGGAGGCGCTGGCCGGAAAGACGCAGCTGCTGAGCCTCGAGGACGAGAAGGGCCGCAAGGTCCTGGTGCCGACGGACCGCCTGGCGTACGTGGAGATCGGCGAGCCGACCGTGCGCAAGGTGGGTTTCGGCACGCTGTAGGCCGACGTCGTGAGAAGGGCCCGGCGGCCATGTGCCGCCGGGCCCTTCCGCGTGCGGTGCTCACACAGGCGGAGCACAACTCCTCCACAGCGGAGGATTGCAATCCGCAGGTCACGGGTAGGACGGGCTAGGACCGTCAAGGGCAGACCGGCCGTGGGAGGGACCTCTCGATGATCCTGGAAGCACTCGGCTCCGCTGTGCTCGGTCTGGTGCTCGCGTGGGCGGCGGCGCACCGTCTGTCGCACCGGCTGCCGGCCCGCCCGCTGGTGTACTCGACGGGCGTGGCCGGAGCACTGTTCGGCGACTTCGTCACCCACAGCGCCCTGGACCCGGGCAGCACCCTGCCGAGCTTCCTCGGCGCCGCGATCGTCTCGGCGGCGTCCCTGTCCCTGCTCCTGCGCCCCACGGGCCGCCACCTGCGCCGACGATCAGCGACCGCGTAGCACGGCACCTTCGGGAAGACGCGGGCGGCAACGCCCCCGGGGCGCGGGGAACGGCGCGAACAGGCGGCCGCGCACCCGCGGCCGCGCGATTTCCACGACCGTCCCCCGCGGAGCGCGCCCGGCACTCAGGCCGCGAGGCCCAGCGCAGCCATCCGCTTGGTGTGCGCCTCGGTGATCCGCGAGAACATCTTCCCGACCTCCGCGAGATCGAACCCGTCGGCCACACCGCCGACGAGCATGGTGGACAGCGCGTCCCGGTCGGCGACCACCCGCTGCGACTGCGACAGCGCCTCCCCCATCAGCCGCCGCGCCCACAGCGCCAGCCGGCCGCCCACGCGCGGGTCGGCGTCGATCGCGGCCCGTACCTTCTCCACCGCGAACCCGGCGTGCCCGGTGTCGTCGAGCACGGCGAGCACCAGCTCACGCGTGTCGGAGTCCAGGCGGGCCGCGACCTCCCGGTAGAAGTCGCTCGCGATCGAGTCGCCGACGTACGCCTTGACCAGGCCCTCCAGCCAGTCCGAGGGCGCCGTCTGCCGGTGGAAACCGTCGAGCGCGGCGACGAACGGGTCCATGGCGGCCGTCGGCTCCTCGCCGATCTCGGTCAGCCGGTTCCGCAGCCGCTCGAAGTGGTGGAACTCGGCCGAGGCCATCTTCGCCAGCTCCGCCTTGTCCGCGAGGGTCGGCGCCAGCTTGGCGTCCTCCGCCAGCCGCTCGAACGCCGCCAGCTCCCCGTACGCGAGCGCTCCGAGCAGGTCCACGACCGCGGCGCGGTACTGCGGTTCGACGGAGGCCTGCGCCCAGTCCTGGGCGGCGACACCGGTCGGTTCGGCGGAGGCGGCGGACGCGTTCTCAGGCTTGTCAGAGCTAGTCATGAGGCGCACAATAGCCCGCTCGGCGCCCCCAGGAAGCCCCTGGTCAACCACTGTGACCACGACTACGTGACGAATTCGGCCATCACATGTGCGTGAATCCGGGGTATGGTGGTAATGCGCCTGCTGAGTGCGTCGACGCTGCTCGACGTGTCCGACAGGGCGCATGCATGAGGATGCCCGGTCGGTGGCCCGATCGGCTCCGACCTGACAGCCCTCCCTGGCCGTACGACTCAGTCCGTACGACGACCGGAGGGACACCCTCAGCGGTACGAGCGCTAGAGCGTCGGCAGAGGTCCCGTGCTTTACGGCTGGCCCGAGTGGTTCGCCCGTATGGCAGCCGACGTCCCCGGCACGGTCCGTCAAAGACCCCCCGCGCTCGCCTCGCACCGCACCACACAGAAGAGGCATAACCCTGACTACCACGTTTCGTGACCTTGGGATCCTTCCCGAGACTGCCGAGGCCCTGGAAGCCGTCGGCATCATCAACCCTTTCCCCATCCAGGAGATGACGCTCCCCGTCGCCCTTTCCGGCACGGACGTCATCGGCCAGGCCAAGACCGGCACCGGCAAGACGCTGGGCTTCGGCCTCCCGCTCCTCGAGCGCGTCACCGTTCCCGCCGACGTGGAGGCCGGACGCGCCACCCCCGAAGCCCTCACCGACGCCCCGCAGGCGCTGGTCGTGGTCCCCACGCGCGAGCTGTGCACCCAGGTCACCAACGACCTGCTGACGGCCGGCAAGGTCCGTAACGTGCGCGTGCTGGCGATCTACGGCGGCCGGGCCTACGAGCCCCAGGTCGAGGCCCTGAAGAAGGGCGTCGACGTGATCGTCGGCACCCCGGGCCGGCTGCTGGACCTCGCGGGCCAGAAGAAGCTGAACCTGAACCACATCAAGAGCCTGGTTCTCGACGAGGCCGACGAGATGCTCGACCTGGGCTTCCTGCCCGACGTCGAGAAGATCATGAACCTGCTTCCGGCCAAGCGCCAGACCATGCTGTTCTCGGCGACCATGCCGGGCGCGGTCATCGGCCTCGCGCGCCGCTACATGTCGCAGCCCACGCACATCCGCGCCACCGCGCCGGACGACGAGGGCGTGACGGTCGCGAACATCAAGCAGTTCATCTACCGCGCGCACTCCATGGACAAGCCGGAGATGATCGCCCGCATCCTGCAGGCCGACGGCCGCGGACTCGCGATGATCTTCTGCCGCACCAAGCGGACGGCCGCCGACATCGCCGAGCAGCTGCAGACCCGTGGCTTCGCTTCGGGCGCGGTCCACGGCGACCTCGGCCAGGGCGCCCGTGAGCAGGCCCTGCGGGCCTTCCGCAACGGCAAGGTCGACGTCCTCGTCTGCACCGACGTCGCCGCGCGCGGCATCGACGTCGAGGGCGTCACCCACGTCATCAACTACCAGTCCCCCGAGGACGAGAAGACGTACCTGCACCGCGTCGGCCGTACGGGCCGCGCGGGCGCGAAGGGTACGGCGATCACGTTCGTCGACTGGGACGACATCCCGCGCTGGCAGCTGATCAACAAGGCGCTGGAGCTGGACTTCAACGACCCGGTGGAGACGTACTCGAGTTCTCCGCACCTGTTCTCCGACCTCGGCATCCCCGCGGGCACCAAGGGCACCCTGCCGCGCTCCGAGCGGACCCGCGCCGGTCTGCACGCGGAGGAGCTGGAGGACCTGGGCGAGACCGGCGGGCGTGGCGCTCGCGGACGCGGTGACCGGGGCGGCCGCGCCGGCCGCGCCGAGCCCGCCACGGCCGAGCGCGAGCGTCCGGCCCGTACGCCGCGCCGTCGCCGCCGTATGCGTGGCGGCTCCCCGCTGGACGCCACCGCCGCCACGGCGCCCGCACCGGCCGCCGAGTCCGGCACCGAGTCCGGCACCGAGGAGCCGCAGGCGGCCCGTACGCCGCGCCGTCGCCGTCGCACGCGCGGCGGAACGCCGGCGGAGGCCCTGACGGCCGTCACGGCACCCGTGACCCCCGAGGCCGCCGTCGAGTCGGTGGAGGCCCCTGCCGCGCTCGAGACTCCGGAGAAGCCGCGCCGCCGCCGCACCCGCAAGTCCGCGGAGCAGCAGGCGACGGTCCCGGACGTCGAGCCCACGGTGGCGGACAGCCCGGCCGCCGAGCCGGTGACCGAGTCGGTGCCCGCGGCCGCGCTGGACACCGCGGAGGCCACCGAGGCCAAGCCGCGCCGTCGCACCCGCAAGACGGCCGAGCCGGCCGCCGCGGCGGAGGCCGCGCTGGACACCGCGGAGGCCACGGAGGCCAAGCCGCGCCGCCGTACCCGCAAGACGGCCGAGCCGGCCGCCGCGGCGGAGGCCGCGCTGGACACCGCGGAGGCCACGGAGGCCAAGCCGCGCCGCCGTACCCGTAAGGCAGCGGAGCCGGCCCCGGAGGCCGCGCCCACCGAGGCCACGGGCGCGTCCACGTCCGCTGAGGAAGCCGCCCCGGCGACCAAGCCGCAGCGTACCCGCAAGACCACGGCAGCCGCCGAGGCCGCGGCGGACACGGCCGAAGGCACGGAAGCCAAGCCGCGCCGGGCCCGGAAGACCGCTGCCACCACGGTGGACGCGGCC
>NZ_JBWKIR010000008.1:222718-242733 GCF_056432605.1 Streptomyces sp. NPDC045022 | reverse complement strand
CGAGACGGAGCCCGAGGCCAAGCCCCGCCGCACCCGCAAGACGGCCGCAGCCGCCGAAACCGCGGCGGACACCGCCGAAGGCACGGAAGCCAAGCCCCGCCGCACCCGGAAGACCGCTGCCGCGGCCCCCTCCGACGCGACCGAGGCCGAGCCGAAGCCGCGCCGCACCCGCAAGACCACGGCAGCCGCCGAGGCTGCGGTGGACGCCGCCGAAGGCACGGAAGCCAAGCCGCGCCGGACCCGGAAGACCGCTGCCACCACGGTGGACGCGGCCGAGACGGAGCCCGAGGCCAAGCCCCGCCGCACCCGCAAGACGGCCGCAGCCGCCGAAACCGCGGCGGACACCGCCGAAGGCACGGAAGCCAAGCCGCGCCGGACCCGGAAGACCGCTGCCACCACGGTGGACGCGGTCGACGGGGTGGAGCCGGCCGCTCCGAAGGCGCGGCGGACCCGTAAGGCCGTCGCGGCCGCTCCGGAGATTCCGGCGCAGGCCACGGAGGAGCCGGAGGTCAAGCCGCGCCGTCGCGCCCGCAAGGTGACGGCGGCCGTGGAGGCCCCCGAGGCCTGATCCGGCGCCGCGTACGCGGTGACACCGACAGCCGCCGATGGCCCGGCCCCCTTTCTGGGGGCCGGGCCATCGGCGTTCCGGTACGCGCCCTCACCCCGCTCGGTCTCTCCCCCGCCCGATAACCTCTCCCCATGAGCAGGCCCGCCACCTTCGTCCCGCCCCCCGGCGCCCGCGCGTACTCCTTGCGGACGGCGCGCGGTGGGTTCGCCGTCGTCGACGCTCCTGTGGCCGCCGGGGTCGAGCCCAGGGGAGTCGCGCTGCTGCTGCCCGGGTTCACGGGGAGCAAGGAGGACTTCAATCCGCTGCACGTGCCGCTCGCGGAGCGCGGGTACCGGACCGTGGCCGTGGACGGGCGTGGGCAGTTCGAGTCGGACGGCCCCGAGGCCGACGAATCCGCTTACGCGCAGGAGGAGTTGGCGCGTGATGTGCTGGCGCAGGCGGAGGCGCTCGGGCAGCCGGTGCATCTGCTGGGCCACTCCCTCGGCGGGCAGATCTCGCGCGCGGCGGTGCTGATCGACCACTCGCCCTTCCTGTCGCTCACCCTGATGGCCTCCGGCCCGGCGCAGATTTCGGCGTCCCAGCAGGAGCGGGTGAAACTGCTGCGGGACGCGCTCGCTGTGATGTCGATGGCCGAGGTGTGGGCCACGATCCAGGCGATGGAGACGCCCGAGGAGACCGAGACGCCCTCGCTCGACGGCGGACTGGACGACCGGGACGATCTGCGGCGCCGCTGGCTGGGCACCAAGCCCGCTCAACTTCGCGCCACCGGGCGTCAGTTGTGCACGGAGCAGGACCGGATCGCCGAACTGGCCGCCGTGCCGCTGCCGTTCCACGTCCTGTCGGGATCCCAGGACGACACCTGGCCGCTGCCGCTGCTCGACGACATGGCGCGACGGCTGAAGGCGCGACGGACGGTCATCGACGGAGCCGAGCACTCTCCCAACACCGACCGCCCGCTCGCCACGGCCCGCGCGATCGCCGATTTCTGGGACGACAGCATCACCGCGGACGCACCGCGCTGAAGGGCCGACCACCCGCCGGCCGCCTCCCATGCGGCGCAGGTCGAAACACCTGGATCCAAACGAGAGGCCCTAGCCGATACCGCGCCCCTAGTACTGCGCCTGCAGGTGGTCCCAGAAGCCGTCCCTGAGGGCGCGGCGCAGGTCCGCCTGGCCCCGCAGGGAGTACTGCAGCAGGCCCTCGGCCTCGACCAGCAGGTCCTGGTCGACGGAGCCGGGCAGATAGGGGTGGCCGGGGAGCAGTTCGCCCAGCGCCTCGCGCCCCCGGGAGGCCAGCCACTTCGCGGCGATCTGGGCGCCGATGAAGCGGACGTCGTCGCGGGTGGGGCGGGCGCCGCCGGTGGCGTCGTAGGCGGCGGCCGTGCGCCGGGTGACATAGGGCTTGAAGAACTCCAGGTCGAGGGTGCGCTGGCTGTCGACCTCCCAGAGCAGCGGCTCGGCCTGGTTGCGGCCTTCGGGGGCCTCGATGCCCCAGAGGTGGACGCGGGCGCCGTACCCCTGGGCCGCCTCGACCGCCGAGACCAGGTCCTCGTCGCCGCCGAGCAGGGCCGCGTCGCTGATCGCGCGGTGGCGGGCGAGGGACTCCAGGTCGGAGCGGATCAGGGAGTCGACGCCTTTCTGCTGGTTGTTGGCGTTGAGGTTGCCGAGGCGGACCTTGAGGTCGGGCAGTTCCGCGATGGTCTGCTGCTCGGCGGTGTGGATGCGACGGCGGGCGCCGTCGTACCAGTAGACGCGGAGCAGGCGGCTGTCCGCGAAGATCGTGCGGGCCCGGTCGATCAGCGCGTCGATCAGGCCTTCGGCGTCGAGATCGAAGGCCCGGCGGTCCTCGGTGCCGGCGACCAGCCGGCCCGCGGCTGCGTACAGATAACCCGCGTCGACGAAGATCGCATGGGTCGAGGGCGTCTTCGCCACCTCGGCGAGCATGCGCTCCAGCAGCTCGTTCGTGCGGTCGATGCGGGTGCCGAGGGCAGCCAGGTCGTCGTTCATCGGCTCCATTGTCCTGTCGGTCACGCTCCGAACACAACCGCTCCCGAACGGTCCCCCACAACCCGCTAACCGCTCGGTAATTAGCCGTTCGAAAAATTTCTTTAGCGTAGGGAATGTTTGTAACACGCAGCACGTTGACTACGTACGACACCGGATACACATCCGGTGCACCAAGTAGTTCTCCGCAGGAGGATGACCAGACGAAGGGAGAAGCCCTTGCGCTTCGAAATCATGCGTCTCGACGAGGTCGACGGCACCACCGTGGACAGCACCGTCGTGGACGCCGCCTCCGTCAACCGGATCGTTCAGCAGGCCGCCGCCATCGGACAGCGCCTGTGGATCCGCCCGGCCGAGACCACGGCCTCGTAGCGGGCACCGCCACTCAAGCTTTCCGGGGGAGCCGAGCCGACCGGGCTCAGCTCCCCCGGATCACCTGAGTGACCCCGTTGATGATCTGCTGGACCGCGATCGCGGAGAGCATCATGCCCGCGAGCCGGGTCACCAGGACGACACCGCCGTCCTTGATGACCCGGATGATCAGCAGCGAGTAGCGCATCACCAGCCACAGCACGACGTGGATCGCGAGAATCGCGGACCACACCGAGACCTGCGTGGCCACACTGCCCGCCTTCTGCACGGCCAGGATCACGGACACGATGGCACCGGGCCCCGCCAGCAGCGGCATGCCCAGCGGTACGAGAGCCACGTTCACGTCCTTGGTCTGCTTCGGCTCGTCGGTCTTGCCGGTGAGCAGGTCCAGCGCGATCAGCAGGAGCAGCAGACCGCCCGCGATCATCAGCGCCGGGACGGAGACGTGCAGGTAGTTCAGGATCTGGTGCCCCAGGACGCCGAAGACGGCGATGACCCCGCCGGCCACGCAGACGGCCTGGAAGGCCATCCGCTTCTGCACCTTGGCCGGCCGTCCGGCGGTCAGGGCGAGGAAGATGGGGGTGATCCCGGGGGGATCCATGATGACAAAAAGGGTCAGGAACAGAGAGCCGAAGACGGCGATGTCGAACATGGTGAGCCTTGCAGGATGAAGCCACCGCCGACGGCACCTGTCCGGCGGAGCGGACGCGGGCGCACGGCGGACGTGCGGAAGGATGGGTGAGGGGGAAAGACGAGGGGGAAGGGCGAGGGGGGCGCCGAGCGGGCGGACCCCGGCCGTCAGATTCCGCCGGTCCCCGGGACGGGGAAGGCGCCGGTCGCCCGCCGCGTGATCTCCCCGTACACCTCGGGGTCGGTCGTGTGAGCGCCCAGGGACACGGTCTTGCGGCTGCCGTGGTAGTCCGAGGAGCCCGTGACCAGCAGGCCCAGTTCCTTCGCGAGACCCCGCAGCCGGGCCCGGGCGTCCGGGTCGTGGTCCATGTGGTCGACCTCGATGCCGTCCAGACCGGCCGCGGCCATCTCGGCGATCGCGGATTCGGGGACCGTACGGCCACGCTTGGCGGCGGCCGGGTGCGCGAAGACGGTCACCCCGCCCGCGCCCTTGACCAGCCGAATCGCCTCGAAGGGGTCGGTCTCGTGCTTCTCCACGTAGGCCCGACCGCCGTCGGCCAGCCACTCCTCGGTGAACGCGTCGCTCACCGCCGGCACGACGCCCAGCTCGACCAGCGCGGAGGCGACATGCGGACGCCCCACGGAACCACCGGCGGCGATCCGCTCGACCTGCTCCCAGGTGACCGGTACGCCCAGTGCGTTCAGCTTGGCGACCATGCCCTGGGCCCGCGGCACCCGGTCGTCCCGGACCAGCTCGCGCTCGGCGAGCAGGGCGGGCTCCTCGGGGTCGAAGAGGTAGGCCAGCATGTGCAGGGAGATGCCGTCGATGCGGCAGGACAGCTCGGCGCCGGTGACCAGGGTGAGCCCCTCGGGCAGCGCGGCGGTCGCCTCGGCGTACCCGCGGGTGGTGTCGTGGTCGGTCAGCGCGACGACGTCCAGTCCGGCCGCGGCCGCGTTGCGCACCAGCTCGGCCGGGGTGTCCGTACCGTCGGAGGCCGTGGAGTGACAGTGCAGATCGATGCGCACGGCTGCTCCAGGCGATGACGGGCGGAAGGGGGACGCCTAAGGATAGCCGGATTTCCGAGCCCCCTGTCACACCCGCAGCCATTGAGCACCCCCTACGGGCAACTGCCTGAAGGGCAGGGGGACCCTACGGCCGGAGCAGGCGCGGCGACAAGGCCCCGCAGGGGACCAGGTCCAGCTCGGCCCCCGCGTCCCGCAGATCCGTCAGCACCAGCTCGTCGTACATGAGCAGCCCCGCCTGCTCGGGCCACATCACCGCCCACAGCCACATCCCCAGGGCCTCGCCGGCGAAGACGGCACGGTCGTCGGGGGTGCGGTAGACGTGCCAGAGCGGGGTCGGCCGGCCGGCGGCCAGAACCTTGGCCTGGGGCGGCTTCTCCACGTTCATGTACGACCCCGGGTCCGGGCCGTCGATGCCCGCGTACCGCGCGCCGAGTCCGACACCCAGCTCCTCGGCGACCAGGATCAGTTCACCGGGGCCGCCGAGCGGGCCGGGGCCCGAGCAGGCGACGGCGGTCGCCCGGCCGCCACTGCGGTCGTCGCCCGCGTAGCCCACGCCCGTGAAAAGCCATCCGACCGGCAGCGGCCACGGCATCCATACCGGCACCTGCGTGCGATGCACCACGACATTGAGGGCCTCGACGCTGGGCGGGATCACGGGCTGCAGCGGATACACCGCCCCGTGCACATCGCACTGCCACGAATCGGCGAAGAGACCGGGAGCCCTGACCCGGCCACCGCACCTCGGGCAACTGGGTTCGCCCCTCATAGGGCTCCACGGTCCTACCCCTGCCGCGCCACGTCAAGGACGATCACCCGTCCGGGGGGACACCCGCGCAGGCAAAATTAGGTGCGTCTTGCATTAGTTAGCTCAGCTAACTTACTATGTGTATACAGCAACTATCGACAGTGGAGATGGGAGAAGCACATGGACCCCCTGGACGCGGGTGCCGGCGGCATCCTGCGACAGCCCAAGGCGGTCTGGGCCACGGCGGGCGCCTCCGTCGTCGCCTTCATGGGCATCGGCCTCGTCGACCCGATCCTGCCGTCCATCGCGCGCGGCCTCGACGCCACCGCCAGTCAGGTGTCCCTGCTCTTCACCTCGTACTTCCTGATCACCGCGGTGGCGATGCTGCTGACCGGCTTCGTCTCCAGCCGCATCGGCGGCCGCCGGACCCTGCTGCTCGGCCTCGCCTTCGTGATCGTCTTCGCGGGTCTCGCCGGCACGTCGGACACGGTCGGCCAACTCGTCGGCTTCCGGGCCGGCTGGGGACTCGGCAACGCGCTGTTCGTCTCCACCGCGCTCGCGGTCATCGTGGGCGCCGCCGCCGGCGGCAGCGCGGCCGCGATCCTGCTCTACGAGTCCGCGCTCGGCCTCGGTATGGCCTGCGGCCCGCTGCTGGGCGCGGTCCTCGGCAACATCAGCTGGCGCTACCCCTTCTTCGGCACCGCCACGCTGATGGCGATCGGCTTCCTGTGCCTCACGGCATTCCTGAAGGAGCAGCCGCGGCCCGCGCGGAAGACCTCGATCCTGGACCCGGTCAAGGCGCTCGGCCACGGCGGCCTGGCCTCGGCGGCGGTCTCGGCGTTCTTCTACAACTACACGTTCTTCACGGTCCTGGCCTTCACGCCGTTCGTGCTGAACATGACCCCGTACCGCTCCGGCGCGGTGTTCTTCGCCTGGGGCCTGCTGCTCGCCGTCTTCTCGGTGATCGTGGCCCCGCGCATGCAGGCCCGTTTCGGCTCGCTGAAGGTGCTCGGCGGCTCACTGCTGCTGCTCGCGGTGGACGTCCTCGTGCTCGGCTACGGCGACCACACCACCGCCGTCGTCTGCACGATCCTGTCCGGCGCCTTCATCGGCGTGAACAACACGGTCTACACCGAGTTGGCCCTCGGCGTGTCGGACGCGCCGCGCCCGGTGGCGAGCGCGGGCTACAACTTCGTCCGCTGGTTCGCGGCCGCGGCGGCGCCGTACTTCGCCCCGAAGATCGAGGAGTGGAGCGACATCCACATCCCGTTCGTGGTCGCGGCGGTCACCGCGGTGCTGGGCGCGGTCGTGGTCGCCGTACGGCACCGGGCCCTCGACGCCGACACGGAGGAACTCGAGCCGGGGCACGCGACCGAGGACGGAGTCGGCGTCTTCGCCAACTGACCGTTCACGAGCGGGTATTGGTGAGCTTGCTCACTCCGTGTCAGTCCAGCGGGACGGACCTGCGGGAGGGATCCCTCAGGTCCGTCCCGTTCGCCAGCCAGCGCTCCTGGAGGGCCTGGGCGCCGTGCACCCGCTTCCAGGCGGCCTCGTTCGGCGTCATCGGCAGCAGCGGCAGGAACCGTACGGGGTCCAGTGGGGCGTCCAGTTCCAGGTCCTCGACCAGTCCGCCGGGCTCGCCCACCAGGAACGAGGTGAAGGGGGCGCCGGGCCACAGCGGCTCACCCACGTCCAGGGAGGCACCGGACGTCACCACCAGCCCCTCCACCTGCGGCGACGCGGCGAGGACGGCGAGCGGGCGGAGCACCTTGTCGGTGTCGGCGGCACCGGCCCGAACGGACAGGACCAGCTCGGCGCGGGGGCCCTTGACCGGGTCGGCGAGCATCGCGGTGGGGTCCGCCATGGGGTGCTGGGACATGCCGAGCGTGGCGTACCGGACGACGTCCCCCTCCAGGAAGCGGAGCACCTCGATGCGGTCCGTGCCGAGGAAGGTGACCGCGGCGCGCGCGTCCGGCGCGCCCAGCGCGGTGTTCAACCGTGCCTCGACCAGAGGAAGAACATCAACCATGCGGTGAGCATAGAACTCGTCAGTAGCGGGCAAAGCGGCGCCTTGACAGTATGGGCGGCTGGTACTCTGAGCCGGTGGTTCGGGGCAGCACGCAGAAGCGTCGCTATCGAGTCCCGACGCCGAGAGACTCCCTTACGAGGGACCGGCCGGAGGAGGTGGGGCTGTCATGGATCGAAGTCGACCTGGTAGTACCACTCGCTCTTCCGGCTGCTGATGTAGTTCCTGGCTAGCCGCCGTCCTCACGTTCGCTTCGTCGTTCGGAAGAGCACTTCGTCTCGCTTTGCCTGATCTGTCTGATCTGAATCAGTTCTGCATCAGTAGCGAAGTCGCCACCGCGACGATGCGGTGCTCCCCGCTTTGTGGACGTGCCAAACATCCGCAGTCAGGACGTCCCCATTCCGGGTAGTTCCACCCGTCGCCGGCGCACTGTCGTTGCCTGCCCGCGAAGGAGCCTGCCCATGTCGATGATCCGCGACCTGCGTGCCGTGGTCCGTCCGTCGTCCCGCGTCTCGCTGCGCAAGGACACGAGCGCGTCCTACGACACCACGCGCGACCCCGCGACGCCCTCGGCCGTCGTCGACTGCGCCGTCTACCGCGACGGCGCCCGCGTGCAGAGCGCCAAGCCGCTGACCCCGCAGGAGGCGATGTGGCTGGTGCGCCGCGACGGCGGGTTCGTGTGGATCGGCCTGCACGAGCCGACCGAGTCGGAATTCGCCGGTATCGCCAGCGAGTTCGGGCTGCACCCGCTGGCCGTCGAGGACGCGGTGCAGGCGCACCAGCGGCCGAAGCTGGAGCGGTACGACGACTCGCTGTTCACCGTCTTCAAGACCATCCACTACGTCGAGCACGACCGGCTCACCGCCAACAGCGAGGTCGTCGAGACCGGTGAGGTCATGTGCTTCACCGGCCGGGACTTCTTCATCACCGTCCGGCACGGCGGCCAGGGCTCGCTCAGGGCGCTGCGGCACCGCCTCCAGGACGACCCCGAACTGCTCGCCAAGGGCCCCTCGGCCGTGCTGCACGCCATCGCCGACCATGTGGTGGACGGCTACATCGCGGTCGCCGACGCCGTGCAGGACGACATCGACGAGGTGGAGACCGAGGTCTTCTCGCCGGGCCGCAAAGGCGGCGTCTCACGCGGTGTGGACTCCGCGCGGATCTACCAACTCAAGCGCGAGGTACTGGAGTTCAAGCGGGCGGTGGCGCCGTTGCTGCGGCCCATGCAGCTGCTGAGCGAGCGGCCGATGCGGCTGATCGACCCGGACATCCAGAAGTACTTCCGGGATGTCGCCGACCACCTGGCCCGGGTTCAGGAGCAGGTCCTCGGCTTCGACGAACTGCTCAACTCCATCCTCCAGGCAAACCTCGCGCAGGCGTCCGTCGCCCAGAACGAGGACATGCGCAAGATCACCGCCTGGGCCGCGATCATCGCCGTACCGACGATGGTGTGCGGGGTGTACGGCATGAACTTCGAGCACATGCCCGAGCTGCACTGGAAGTACGGCTACCCGGTGATCATGGGCATCACGGTCGTCCTGTGTCTGGGCATCCACCGCACCCTGAAGCGCAACGGCTGGCTGTGAGCGGGCCTGGATAGGCTGGACGCATGACAAGCGAGCTGCTCGACCGGGCCCTCATCGAGGAGGCCTCCAAGAAGTCCGGCCTCATCTGGGTCAGGGGCGCCGGTGCCCCCGCGGCACGTGCGCTGTGGCACGTGTGGCACGAGGGTGCGGTGTGCCTGATCGGCGACGGGCCAGGTGAGCAGCCGCTGCCGGCGCTCGTGGACGGCGGCTCCGCCGAGGTGACCGTCCGCAGCAAGGACAAGGGCGGCCGGCTGGTGACGTTCCCGGCGGCCGTGTCCGAACTGGCCGCCGGCTCGGCGGAGTGGGAGGCGGCCGTCGCCGAGCTGAAGGGCAAGCGCCTGAACGCCCCCGACGGCGAGGAGATGCCGGGCCGCTGGGCCCGCGAGTGCCGGGTGCTCCGCCTGGTGCCGACGGGGATCGTGGAGCCGTTGCCTTCCGGCAGCTTGGCGGAGCGTCCGGTGCCGTCACCGGCGACGACCCGTCAGCCGGTCCCGGCGGGCTTGCCGAGACTGCTGGCCAAGCGGCGTAAGAAGTGACGCCGGGGGGCCGAGGAGGGTCCGGCACCGCCGGAGACGAACGCCGTGGCTCAACGCCGTCGCGGCGTAGCGGTACCCGGGTCTGAGCCGGCAGGGCGGCCCGGGGAGCACCGGCCCCCGCTGTCCGCCGCGACGATCGGCCACGACCTCGGTGTCCGGCGGTGCCGCCGCCGACGGCAGTCCCTCCCGGACGCCGTCTACGACGCCGGCAGCTGCTTCCCGTAGTCCACCGTCTCCGACTTCGCGGGCTCCGCGACGGAGAAATCCTTCCCCCAGTCCGAGAAGCGGAGCGTCCCCGCTCCGCCGGCGCGCACCAGGCGGAGCGGATAGGGGGTGCCCTGGAGGGAGACGTCCAGGATGCCGCCGGAGCCCTGGTCGCCGGTGATGCGGATGGTGCGGGTACCCGACTGGTCGTGGTGACCGTCCGTCGCCAGCGCGCCGTGCAGTGTCAGCAGACCCTCGAGGAGGACGGCCTTGTCCGTGAAGCCGCTGAACTTCTTGTACGCGGGATCCCCCTGGGGCACCTTCACGTACTTGCCGTCGAGCTTGCCGGTGGCGCCGTCTCTGCCGTCGGCGTGGTTCCAGAAGTCCGCGCCGGCCTTGAGATACAGCTGCTTCCCCACCCGCAGCAGTTTGAAGGTGGCGTCCTGCGAGGTCACCGACCCGGTTCCGCCGTCGGCCTTCAGCCGCATGTCCAGCTGGTACGTACGGCCGCTGGTGACCACGGTCCCGGACAGCCGTACCGCCGGTGCCGCCTGCGCCGCCGCCCGGGTCTTCGCCTGGATCCTGTCGGCGGGCAGCTTGCCCACGCCGTTGGTTCCCGCGTCCGGATCGTCACCGCCGCAGCCCGTCAGCACCATCGCTCCCGCCACGGCCAGTGCGCAGGTCGCGGTCACCAGCGCGGTCCGGCGGGTACGGCTCTGGAGAGTCGCAGTCACAGGTGGCGCTGCCTTTCTGACGGTTCCGGAACGGCGTACCGCAGCGTACCGGTGGCCCACCCGCCCGGCGGAGCCAGTCCGTCCGGAGCCCCCACCGGGGCGTATCCGACCGGTACGGGCTAGCCTGAAGCGCACCCGAGCGGGCAAATCCGAGCAAATCCCACGCACCGAACAGCAGTCCCGCAGCGATTCCCAGACAAAGGAAGCACAGCCATGGCAGCCGGCGCCCCCCGGATCTTCGTCTCGCACCTCGCCGGGGTCCCCGTCTTCGATCCGGCCGGCGACCAGGTGGGCCGCGTACGCGACCTGGTCGTCATGCTGCGCGTCGGGCGACGGCCCCCGCGCGTCCTCGGGCTGGTCGTCGAACTGTCCACCCGGCGCCGGATCTTCCTGCCCATGACCCGGGTGACCGGCATCGAGTCCGGCCAGGTCATCACCACGGGCGTGCTCAACGTGCGCCGTTTCGAGCAGCGGCCCACCGAGCGGCTGGTCTTCGGGGAGCTGCTGGACCGGCGCGTGAAGCTGGTGGAGACCGATGAGCAGGTCACCGTCCTCGACCTCTCCGTGCAGCAGTTGCCGGCCCGCCGGGACTGGGAGATCGACCGCGTCTTCGTCCGCAAGGGGAGGAAGGGCGGCGCCTTCCGGCGGGCCAAGGGCGAGACGCTGACCGTGGAATGGTCGGCCGTCACCGGGTTCTCCCTGGAGGAGCACGGGCAGGGCGCCGAGAGCCTGCTCGCCACCTTCGAGCAGCTGCGCCCCGCCGACCTCGCCAACGTCCTGCACCACCTCTCCCCCAAACGGCGCGCGGAGGTCGCCGCCGCCCTGGACGACGACCGGCTCGCCGACGTGCTGGAGGAGCTGCCGGAGGACGACCAGATCGAGATCCTCGGCAAGCTGAAGGAGGAGCGCGCGGCGGACGTCCTGGAGGCCATGGACCCGGACGACGCGGCCGACCTGCTCTCCGAACTGCCCGAGGACGACAAGGAACGGCTGCTGAGCCTGATGCAGCCGGCCGACGCGGCCGAGATGCGGCGTCTGATGTCGTACGAGGAGCACACGGCCGGCGGCCTGATGACCACCGAGCCGATCGTGCTGCGCCCGGACGCCACGGTCGCCGACGCGCTCGCCCGGGTCCGCAACCCGGACCTCTCCCCCGCCCTGGCCGCCCAGGTCTACGTGTGCCGCCCACCGGACGAGACCCCGACCGGCAAGTACCTCGGCACCGTCCACTTCCAGCGGCTGCTGCGCGACCCCCCGTACACCCTGGTCAGCTCGCTCGTCGACGACGATCTGCAGTCCCTGGCCCCGGACGCCGCACTGCCCGTCATCGCCGGATTCTTCGCCACGTACGACATGGTCGCCGCGCCCGTGATCGACGAGTCCGGGGCGCTGGTCGGCGTGGTCACCGTGGACGATGTACTGGACCACCTGCTGCCCGACGACTGGCGGGAGACGGAGTTCCACCTGGACGAGGAAGAAGGAGAGGGGGCGGCCGCACATGGCACCTGAGCGCGAGAGCAGGCGCGAGCGCACCCCGGCGGGCGCCACGGCCGCCACCCGGTCCCGCGCGCGACTGGACCAGCCGCGTCCGCCCCGGCGCCGGATCCTGCCCGAGTGGGACCCGGAGGCCTTCGGCCGGCTGTCGGAGAAGATCGCCCGGTTCCTGGGCACGGGACGCTTCATCGTCTGGATGACGGTCGTCATCATCGCCTGGGTGCTGTGGAACATCGCCGCGCCCCGTCATCTGCGCTTCGACCAGTATCCCTTCATCTTCCTCACCCTGATGCTGTCCCTGCAGGCCTCCTACGCGGCCCCGCTGATCCTGCTCGCGCAGAACAGGCAGGACGACCGCGACCGGGTCAACCTGGAGCAGGACCGCAAGCAGAACGAGCGGTCCATCGCCGACACCGAGTATCTGACCCGCGAGATCGCGGCACTGCGCATGGGCCTGGGCGAGGTGGCCACCCGCGACTGGATCCGCTCGGAGCTGCAGGACGTGGTCAAGGAGGTGGAGGAACGAAGGCGCCACGACGGGCAGGTCGTATTCCCGGCAGAGCGGGCGGATCGGTCGCCGGGACGTGACGCAGACGACCGCTGAGGGGCTACCCGCAGGCCCCTCGGTGCGCCGTACCATCGTCCTTATGGCTACGGAAGACGCGGTGCGCGAAGCACTGGCGACGGTGAACGACCCCGAGATCAACCGACCCATCACCGAACTCGGGATGGTCAAATCGGTGGAGATCGGCGCGGACGGAGCGGTCGCGGTCACCGTGTACCTGACGGTCTCCGGCTGCCCCATGCGCGACACCATCACCCAGCGGGTCACGGAGGCGGTCTCCCGGGTCGAGGGCGTCACCCGGGTCGACGTCACCCTCGACGTGATGAGCGACGAGCAGCGCAAGGAGCTGGCGAACGCCCTGCGCGGCGGCCAGGCCGAGCGCGAGGTCCCCTTCGCCAAGCCGGGCAGCCTCACGCGGGTCTACGCGGTCGCCTCCGGCAAGGGCGGCGTCGGCAAGTCCTCGGTGACCGTGAACCTCGCGGCGGCGATGGCCGCCGACGGCCTGAAGGTCGGTGTCGTCGACGCCGACATCTACGGTCACTCGGTGCCGCGCATGCTGGGCGCCGACGGCCGTCCCACCCAGGTCGAGAACATGATCATGCCGCCGTCCGCGAACGGCGTGAAGGTCATCTCCATCGGCATGTTCACCCCTGGCAACGCCCCGGTCGTCTGGCGCGGCCCGATGCTGCACCGCGCGCTCCAGCAGTTCCTCGCGGACGTGTACTGGGGCGACCTGGACGTCCTGCTCCTGGACCTGCCGCCCGGCACCGGTGACATCGCGATCTCCGTGGCCCAGCTGATCCCGAACGCCGAGATCCTGGTGGTGACGACCCCGCAGGTGGCGGCGGCGGAGGTGGCCGAGCGCGCGGGCTCCATCGCGGTCCAGACCCACCAGAAGATCGTCGGCGTGGTCGAGAACATGTCCGGCCTGCCCTGCCCGCACTGCGGTGAGATGGTCGACGTCTTCGGCACGGGCGGCGGCCAGCTGGTCGCGGACGGCCTGACGCGCACGACGGGCACGTCCGTCCCCGTCCTCGGCTCGATCCCGATCGACGTGCGCCTCCGCGAGGGCGGCGACGAGGGCAAGCCGGTGGTCCTGACCGACCCGGACTCCCCGGCGGGCAGCGCCCTGCGGGCCATCGCCGGGAAGCTGGGAGGACGCCAGCGGGGTCTGTCGGGCCTGTCGCTGGGGATCACGCCGAAGAACAAGTTCTAGGACTGCTGCCGGTCCGAATTCCAGGACTACTGCTGCTCCGACGAAGGGGCGCCGTCCATCGCGGACGGCGCCCCTTCGTCGTACGCCCTACCGCGTGGGACCTGCTCCGTGGGGCCTGCTCCGTGTGGTCGGATCAACGGTCGTGCCGTTCGTGCGCGCGCCCCGGACACAGGTCGAGCGTGGTGCACAGCATGATCTCCTGGCAGGAGCCTGCTGCCGGCTCCGCACCCGGCCCGCCGCCGGCATGCGGCACGAACCGCCATTGCGATGCCTTGGCGTGCTGCGTCCTGTCCGCCTTCTCGACGTGGGCGTGCAGCGTGCGAGCCTCGGGGTCGTTCGTCTCCACCAGCACTTCGCCGGCGCGGAGCGGGAAGTGGTCGTGCAGCAGGCAGAGGCCGAAACGGTTCAGATTCCCGTACCTGGCCAGCACCGCCACCAGATCCTTGACGAACTCGGCGTCCTGGGGCCCCAGTTCCTCGGCCTCCTCGAATCGGGGAAGCGGATTTCCCGGGACGCCCACCTTGGTGTCGGTCATGGGTCCTCCGTCAATCGACTGACGGTCGCCGACTTCCATTGTCGGCCGCCGAACCTGGCCCGGCAAATGCCGGCGGCACGCCCAAGCAGGTGGGTGTCAGCGATCCGCCGTGTGTCTGTGCATGACATGTACAACGCTTTGTCTAGATTCGCCAGGGACATGGAGAGGTGGCGGCCCTATGGCGATGACTCGGTGGCGATGGCTGCTGTCACTCCTGGTGCTGGTGGCATGTGTAGGGGGGTGCGACAAGGCGCCGGCGCGGCAGCGGGATACCAGTACCGAGTGTTTCTCGGACAGCCTCAAGGGCAGCACCGTCAAGGCCACATTGCGGTTGCAGCAGCACAAGCGCTCCGTTCCCTGGATCACTTCCGATATGACGGTGCAGGTGCCGAGGAAGTGGCCACTCGCCAAGCAACTGACATTCAGTGAGGAGTCTCGGCAGTACAGGCAGGCGATGCGATGCCTACTGCTCGGGGACGAGGCTCCCACCACACGGAACGAGTGGCGTCCCCATGACCCCGTGGTGACCGCCACCGACTCCTCGGTCAAGGTGCACTACGTCGCATGGGGTTGGATCACCACGGAGAACCCCATGCTCGTGGGCCCTTGGGAGATCATTCCCACCGGAAGGACATGGATGATCTATCTGTGGCCGCCGACGCTTCAGACCGTCCGGTGGAAGCAGATCGAGGCCGATCTGGGCGGCCTCAATTTCAACGACCTCGCGGAGCGGGCGTCGTCTTCCACCGAGAACCACCTGGTGTGGACGAACAAGCTGCCCGAAGAGGTACAGGTGGAGGTCGATCCGCCCTGGCAGCGCTGGCTGCCGATGAAGCTGAATCGGTCGCTCTGGACCACCGCAGGCATTGCCTCATGGTGGGTGTGCGCCTCGATCCTGATCGCTGTGGCAGCACTCCGCACCAGGCGCGCCGACGCAGCCGCTGCGCGCGAGGCGGCACGGCAGCCACCGGATGGGGAGGCGACCCAGCGATCGAGGGCGGATGTCCCGGACACCGTCGCCAGGCGTGATCTGAGCCTCACGCGCACGGCGCTGGAGTGGGCCGGGCTCAGCGTGGGGGTCGCCCTGGCACTGCTCCTGTTGGTCCCGCAGGGCCGTGTTTCCCCCCGGTCGTACGCCCTTCTCTGCATCCCTGCGGGCCTGGGTCTGGTCCTCGCCGCCCGCCCCTGGATCCTCGGCGCGTCACCGGCCGCGCCGGGCGCCGTCCCGGACGAGCCGGCCCGGCCCGCAGGCATCCAACGTGGTCAGGCACTCGCCGTCGTGGTAACCACGTGTGCGGTCGCGGGCATCGGCCTGCTGGTGATCCTGGCCCACGATGTCTTCGGGCTCCCGGAGCACCTGGGGCCGAAGACGACGACCGCCTTCGGCCGCACCGGGCTTGCCCTGCTGGGCCTGGTGACCGTGTGGTTGTGGTTGGCCGCAATGGTCGCCTGGGCCTGGCGCTTCGCGCGCGAAGGAGGATTGCTCCGCGAGCGCTGGACCAGGCAGTGGAACAGGGTCCCGGGTCAGTGCGTGGCCATCGCCGGATGCCTGCTGGCAGCCGTCGCCGGGGCATTGCTCGCCTGTGCCTGGTGGGTGAACGAACGACGGTGGGCGCGCGTCAACTGGCTCGTCGAGCAACATGACCCTTCCGCTTACAACGTATCCCTGAGCGGTCTGCTGGAGTATTTCTTCTACACCGACCTGAGATGGCTTTTCGCCTACAGTTGGGTACTGACGGGAATCGCCCTGCTGGCCCTGCTGCGCTTTCGCAACATGCCACCCCGCGCACATGGCCGCCGCAGATACGAGCGTTTCTCTCTGGGGCCGAGCAAGCCGGATATCCTGCTGACCGTCTCCTTGTTCGCCTTCTTCGTCGGAATCCGGGGCGCGAAATTCGCGGGCGCCAGCGCACTGTACGGCGTCTGGCTGGGGCTCGACATCCTCGCCATGTACGTCGTTCTTGCCCTGGGGCGTCGGTGGTCCGTGTTGAGTCGGCTGGGAGAGCGCTTCTGCGCTGTGAGGCTCGGCACCGAGCAACACCGACGCGAATTGCTGAAGAAAGCCCACGAATACCGTAACGCGAACCACCAGATGCACTTGTTGGACAAGGGCCATGCCGACGGGGTGACCTGTGAGCAGTTGGAAGAAAAGCTGCGCCAGCTGCACCAGTGGTTGGTCACCGTATGCGAAGGAGCCGATCCACCGGAGCACATCTCGGTGCTGGACATCGCCCTGGCCTGGGGACCGGAAGGACGTTGGTGGTCCAATGCGGTCCGCGCGGCGCGGCTGGCGTTCTGGTTCGGAACGCCGGCCACCGCGCTGCTTCTCTACTACGAGGCACAGGATCCCTACGGGCGAGAGCAAATCCTGGGCTCCGCCATCGGCCTTCCGGAGTTCATCGCGGACCTGATCCTCTATCAGATGACATGGGCGGTCGCCGGCTTCACGCTCGGGACGCTGTGGCGTCTGCTGCCCGGACGCCGGAGCCAGGCGCGGGCCTGGCTCCTCACCGCCGCCTACGGCTTTCCCGCGGTGCTGGCCGCTGCGCTCATCCACATCATGGACACAGATCCTCGCCAGCTCCTCCTGTACGCCGCGCTCCTTCTCGTCGTCCTGACGCTCACCAGCATCTGGATGGACATGGCGACGTTCCGGGAGGAACGGCAGTACTGGCCCAGCCGTTTCGCCCTGCTGCTGTCCGTCTACCAGCTGCGCGGCTTGTCCGGTCAGATCACCTGGCTCCTGGCCCAGGTCGGGGCCGTCGTGACGATCTATGCCAACCTGACCCATTGAGCGGCCGGCCGGCAGGGCCCGGGAGGCGTCGCACCCGGGCCTGACACGTCAGGCGTAGGCGGCGATGTCCTTGATCACCGCGAACCCCAGCCCGTACGCACTCATGCCGCGCCCGTACGCCCCGAGATGAACCCCCGCCTCGGTCGTACCGGCGAGTACCCAGCCGAACTCCGACTCCCGGTAATGGAACGAGGCCGCCACCCCGTCCACCGGAAGAGAGAGCCTGGACCACTCCGGGCCCTCAAGATCGTCGGCCAGAGCCCACGCCGTCTCCGTCTGCTGGTCCAGCCAATCGTCGCGCAGGCTGTGGTCCATCTGCCCCGGCCAGGTGAAGGACAGCAGCCCCACACCGGCCAGCCACGCCGCCGAGGAGACCGACGTCGCCTCCAGCAGTCCCGTACCGTCCGCGCTCCTGCGGGACGGCTGCGCGGCGACGGTGACCACGACCGCGAACTTCTCCCGCGACTCACCGGCGGAGCCGGACTCGTTGCGTACGGAGGGCTCGTCACCGTGCCCGATCGAACCGTGCTCGACGGCACCGTCGGCCGCCGTGCCGACCTGCATCAGCCAGCGCGGCCCGGTGAACGCCTCGTCGAGGCCGTACCACGGGAAGGGCGCCTGCAGGTAACCGTCGACCGTACGCCGGGCGGAGGGAAGTTGCTGTCCGCCCTCCGCGGCCGGCACGTGCGCGCCCACCCGACTCGTCGTCTCCATCTGCCCGGACGCCTCCTCGCTCTCGTCGGACCGGAGTGGCCCGCCCCCCTTCGGGCGTACTCGTCCGGTCCGCACAACAACTCGGCAGCATATCCACACCGGTGGGAGCGGCAGGGCAGGCGCTGGATGCGTGGGTCGTGCGAACGGCCTGTTCAAGCCGTATGCGCGGGGTACGCGCTATGAAACGCGTCACGTGCGCGGCGCACGCCCGCGCCCGCGTGTCGGCGGGGAGGGAGGACAGCGCCTACGTGGCGTCCGCGTCGAAGGGCGGCCGGTCGTCCTTGCCGGGGTCCTCGGGCTGCTTGGTCATGTCGACGCGCCCGCCGGAGGAGGACGAAGAACCCGACTCCTCGCTGGCGCGGGCGTTGACGGCATCCGTGACCTCGGCCATCTCCTTCTTCAGGTCGAAGCCGTTGCGGATCTCCGTCAGCCCCAGATCCTCGTTGTCCAGCTGCTTGCGGATGAACGTCTTGGGGTTGAGGTCCTCGAAGTCGAAGTCCTTGAACTCCGGACCCAGTTCTTGGCGGATGTCCTGCTTGGCACTCTCCGAGAACTCGCGGATCTTCCGGATCGTGCGCGTCACGTCCTGGATGACCTTCGGGAGCTTGTCAGGACCGAAGACGAGCACGGCGAGCACGATGATGGTCACCAGCTCCAGTGGTCCTATGTCATTGAACACCTGACGCTCCTTGCGATGTCCTCGGTCGCTCAACGGTACCCGGCGTTCCTGTCGGACCGGTACCGTCCCGAGGTGAGACTTCCGTCAGTTCCGCTCCGACGCGCCCAGCACGAGTGAGACCTTCCGCTCGGTACCGCCGCGTTCGACCGTCAGGCGGAGCCGGTCGCCGGGCCGGTGCGCGCGGATCTTGACGATCAGTTCCTCTCCGGTGTGGACGCGCTCCGAGTCGACGTCGGTGATGACGTCGCCCGCCTTGAGGCCGGCCCGTTCACCGGGGCCGCCCTTGATGACGGCGGGGCCGCCGCCCGCGCTCTTGCTGTCGACACGGGCGCCGTCGCCGGTGTAGCCCATGTCGAGAGTCACGCCGATCACGGGGTGGGTGGCATGTCCGTCGTTGATCAGCTCCTCGGCGACGCGCTTGGCCTGGTTGACGGGGATGGCGAAGCCGAGGCCGATGGAACCCGCCTGGCCGCCGCCCGACGTGGAGCCGCTGTCGGCGGAGCGGATCGCGGAGTTGATGCCGATCACCTGGGCCCGGGAGTCGAGCAGGGGCCCGCCGGAGTTGCCCGGGTTGATGGGCGCGTCGGTCTGGAGCGCGTCGACATAGCTGACGTCGCTGCCGTCGCCCTTCTCGCCGCCGGCCGTGATGGGCCGTTCCTTGGCGCTGATGATGCCGGAGGTGACGGTGTTGGCCAGATCGAAGGGGGCGCCGATGGCGACGACGGGGTCGCCGACCTTGACGTCGTCGGAGTTGCCGAGGGGCAGCGGGGTGAGTCCGTGTACGCCGTGCACCTGGACGACGGCGAGGTCATAACCGCTGTCCCGGCCGACGACCTCGGCCTTGACGGTGTCGCCGCTGCTGAACGTCACGGATATCCGGCCGCCCGACCCGGCGGCCTCGACGACGTGGTTGTTGGTGAGGATGTGGCCCTGGCCGTCGAGCACGAAGCCGGTGCCGGTACCGGCCTCGTCGGCGCCGGTGACGTGCAGGGTGACGACGCTGGGCAGCGCGCGGGCGGCTATCCCGGCCACACTGTCCGGCGCGCGGCCGGCCGGCACGCTCCCCGCCTGCGGCAGGCGCACGTCGTCGCCCAGGCCCGCCCGTTCCACGTACGCGCCCACCGCTCCGCCGATGCCCGCGGAGACGACGGCGACCAGCAGGGTCCACACCAGCGCCAGCCGCTTCGCCCGCCTGGCGCGCTGCTTGTCCGTCGGCACGGCGGCGCCGGTCTGCTGCAGCGGCCCCTGCCCGAGGGCCTGCTCCGTGGGCGAACCAGCGGCCCAGGGGTCATAGCGGCCCCAAGGACCCCCACCGCCCTGCCCCATGACCGCCTGCCCCGACACCGGCGCGGGGGCCACGGGGGCGGGAGCCGGTCCGGTAGGGGCGGAAGACTCGGGCAACGGCGTGGAGAGCCCGGGGGCGGGGGCGGGAGCGGCGGGGCCTGGAGCGGTGAGGGTGGAAGGCACGGGCACCGGCGCGGGGGGCCCGAGCAGTGGCGCGGGCGCAGGAGAGGCGAGGGCTGCAGCGCCGGGGGCGGGAGACCCAGCGGCAGGAGCGCCGAGGGCTGGAGCGCCGGGGGCGGGAGAC
>NZ_JBWKIR010000008.1:7135-222621 GCF_056432605.1 Streptomyces sp. NPDC045022 | reverse complement strand
GACCCAGGGGCGGGAGAGCCGGGGGCGGGAGAGCCGGGGGCGGGAGAGCCGGGTACCGGAGCGCCAGGGGCGGAAAGCCCGGGCACCGACGCGGGGGGCCCGGGCAGCGGCGCGGGCGCAGGAGAGCCGAGGGCTGCAGCGCCGGGGGCGGGAGACCCAGCGGCAGGAGCGCCGAGGGCTGGAGCGCCGGGGGCGGGAGACCCAGGGGCGGGAGAGCCGGGGGCGGGAGAGCCGGGGGCGGGAGAGCCGGGTACCGGAGCGCCAGGGGCGGAAAGCCCGGGCACCGACGCGGGCGCAGGAGAGCCGAGGGCTGCAGCGCCGGGGGCGGGAGACCCAGCGGCGGGAGAACCGGCTAGCGGAGCGCCAGGGGCGGAAAGCCCGGGCAGTGGCGCGGGCACAGGAGCGCCGGGGGCGGAATGTTCAGGCATCAGCGCGGAGGTCCCGGCAAGTGGCGCGGGCGCGGCAGTGCCGGGCGCGAGTACGGCCGTGCCCTGCATCGGAGACCCGGGCGGGGATACTGCCGTGCCCTGCATCGGAGACCCGGGCGGGGATACTGCCGTGCCCTGCGCCGGTGTGGCTGCCGGGTGCTGCACGGGGGGTGCCGGCGCCCAGGGGCCGGGCTCGCCGTACGGCGGGGTGCTGTAGGGGTCGGGATCGTGCAACGGCTTCGGCCGCCCGACGGGAGCCGCCCAGGCGGTTTCCCCGGCCGCCGTGCCCGACCCAGCCCCTGCCCCTGCCCCTGCCCCTGACACAGCTGTTCCTGTTCCTGCTTGGGTTCCGGCCCCTCCCGCGGTCGCGGCGGCCTCCGTAAGGGGTGTGGCGCCGCGCGCCGGAGTCGGCCTGGGCAGTTCGAAGTCGCCGGCGGCCCCGGTCTCGTCCCTGTCGCCCTGTTCCACGGGCGCCGGTCCGGTCACCGGACGGGCCAGCTCGAAGTCGGCCGGGACCTCATCGGCCTGGACGCCTGCCGGCACCGCGCCCGCGTGCTCGGCACCCTCGTGGGCACCGGCTCGTGTCGCCCCCGCCGCTCCCTCCGGACCTTCCTCCGGCGGGACACGGTTCCCCTCGTTCATGCTCTCCCCACGGCTGGCCGCGGCGGCGCGCTCGGGCGGCGGCCGCGGAACGTCGACTGCGCCCCCGGTCATCACCGCGGGCGCGGCCCTCACCGGATTCAACCAGGTTCGCGGGCCGTGGCGAAGTGGCCGGTCAGGGGAGCTGGTGTGGTGTGGCGGGGGATGCCGAAGACGCGGGGGTGTGGTCGGGGACGGGGGCGGACAGCAGGCTCGGGCCGGTGGCTCCGGGAAGCGTGGACCAGTCGGTGAGCGGGGGGTCCACCGTCGCGTCCAGGGCACGTATCAGTGGGGACACGGCGGCCGCTCCGGCCATCACCGGCCCGGTCAGACCCCGGACGAGGTCGGTCCCGGTCTGCACGGCGGCGGGGGACGGCGCTCCCGGCAGCAGCGGTGCGGACAGGGACGTCGGCACCACCGGCGTCTGGCCGAGCAGCGCGCCGCCCGAGGCGAGCAGCGGTCCTATCGCGCGGCGGCGCTGGGTGTCGGGCGTGGCCGCGCCGGCGACACCGCTCGTGCCTGTGCCCGTACCCGTGCCCGCCGAGCGCGCCGGGAGGACATTGCTGCCGGTGCCGGAGCCGCGTGCCTCCCCGGTCAGGTCGCCGGGGACGGCGGTGGTCACGCCACCGAGGGCGACGGCGGCCAGCGAGACCGCGCCGGCGGCGGCGAACGCGAACCGCAACCCGCGCGAGGCGGAGCGGCCGTCGTCCGGGCGGTCGACGGGGTGGATACGGAAGCCGCGCTCCCCGGGGAGGGGGACGGCGTGGTGCGGGCCGGCCGGGACGTACCCGAACGCGAAGCGCTCGCCGCGCCTCACGCCGAAGACTCCGGTGGTCCCGACGTCGGCGTCCCGTCCGGGGAATCCGCCGCCGGGCGGCGGCGTGCCGCCACCGTCCAGGTCGCCTCCCCCGGGAAGGCCCTGCAGGCGGGCCAGGAAGCTCTCCGAGGGCGGGGGCGGGGCCGCCTCCGCGAAGACGTTCTTCAGCGCGCGCTGGGCGTCCGCCTCCGCCTTGCAGCGGGCGCAGGTCGCCAGGTGCGCGAGGACGCGCTCACGCGTCTCATGACCCAGCTCTCCGTCCACCAGCGCGGAGAGTCGGTCTCCCAGGTGCTGCTCTGCGAGGTGCGCCTCCTCGACAGGTTTCGGTCGGGATCCACTCACGCGGGCGCGCCCCCTCCCCCCAGAGCGGGGACACGGGCCATGAAGGAGCGCCGCTCGGCCGCGCGGGCCTCCGGGGAGCGGTGCGCGAGGGCCTTGCGGAGCTGGGAGCGCCCGCGGTGGATGCGGGAGCGGACGGTGCCGAGCTTCACGCCGAGGGTCGCGGCGATCTCCTCGTACGACAGCCCCTCGATGTCGCACAGGACGACGGCGGCACGGAACTCGGGCGCGAGCGTGTCGAGGGCCTGCTGGACGTCGGCGTCGAAGTGGGCGTCGTTGAAGAGCTGCTGCGGGTTGGGTTCGCGGCTGGGCAGACGCTCGGCCGCGTCCTCGCCGAGGGCGTCGAAGCGGATGCGCTGCTTTCGCCGGACCATGTCCAGGAAGAGGTTCGTGGTGATGCGGTGCAGCCAGCCCTCGAAGGTGCCCGGCGAATACGTCGACAGTGAGCGGAAGACGCGGACGAAGACCTCCTGGGTGAGGTCCTCGGCGTCGTGCTGGTTGCCCGTCAGGCGGTAGGCCAGGCGGTAGACCCGGGCGCTGTGCGTGCTGACGATCTCGTCCCACGTGGGCGGAGTCCACGCCTGCCCGTCCGCGTCGGTGGAGAAGGTCGCGGTCTGGGCGTCGCCCGCGGCGAAGCCGGCGGCGTGGCGGTCAGCAGCGGTGTCGGTCACGGATTTCGGCCTGCCCGCCGACCCGAGGAAGCGCCGCAGCACTCCGCCCCGGTCCCCGAGCGCAGCCGCACCTCCCCTGTCGGCTCTGGTGGTGTCCAGTGGAGCCCCTACCATAGCCACCTCGCCCGTTAGCTCCGGATAAGCGGTTTTACGAGAATTTGATACACGCTGATACAGCTCATACGGCCGCGTCAGCAGTTGCTCGGCGTCCTGATCCACCTCTTACCCCCCGTCGCGTCCCGGGCCACCGGCTCAACCCTTATAAACGCCCGGCCTCATCTGCGGGTTCCCGACGCCAACGGATACAGTCACGCCCAGGCAACCATGGGGACGGGAGAGGGTCATTACCGGCAACCGGCAGACGAGCTGGGCGTTCGCCGACGCCTTTGTCGCCGAGGACGAAGCGCTGCGCTGGGCCCGCGACCGGGCCCGCGAGGCAGGGCTGCGCTCGGTGTCGCCCGGCACGGGCGCCGCGCTGCGACTGCTCGCCGCCTCCGTGGACGCGAAGGCGGTCGCGGAGATCGGCACCGGCTGCGGAGTGTCCGGGATCCATCTGCTGCACGGCATGCGCCCGGACGGGGTACTCACCACCGTCGACCCGGAGCCGGAGCACCAGCAGTCCGCCCGGCAGGCCTTCCGCGCCTGCGGCTTCGCCAGCAACCGCGCCCGCTTCATCCCGGGCCGCGCCCTGGACGTCCTGCCCCGGCTCGCGGACGCGGGGTACGACCTGGTCTTCTGCGACGGGGACCGGCTGGAGTACCTGGACTATCTCGCTGAATCGTTGCGCCTGCTCCGTCCGGGCGGCCTGGTGGTCTTCGAGGGGATCTTCGCCAACGGCCGCACCATCGACTCCGGCCCGCAGCCCACGGAGGTGCTGCGGCTGCGGGAGCTGCTGCGCACGATGCGGGAGAGCCAGGAGCTGGTGTCGTCGCTGCTGCCGGTGGGTGACGGGCTGCTGTGCGCCGTCAAACGGTGACCGCGGCCCCCGGCAGGCCCGCGGACGCCACTGCCCCGACACCGCGTACGATGCCGGGGCAGCCGCAAGGACAGGATTTCTGGGACGTCAGACGACGACCTTCTTGAGGGCGTCGCCAAGCGCCTCGGCCTCGTCAGGGGTCAGCTCGACGACGAGTCGACCGCCGCCTTCGAGCGGAACGCGCATGACGATGCCCCGCCCCTCCTTGGTCACCTCGAGCGGGCCATCGCCCGTCCGCGGCTTCATGGCCGCCATCCTCGTTCCCCTTCCTGAAACCAGCTCATCGTCTGCCGACCGCCCAGGGAGGGCCCGCGCCGTCCGAAGCAGACGCGCGTCACCGGCATCGAACACATTGCTTCCAGGCCATTATCCCGCATCGCAGGACCCGATGACCAACATCAGTCGGCATCGCTTGGGCAACGCGCGCGAGCAAAACCACTCAATTCGGCGATGTGGCTGCGATACTGCGCCACCGCACGGACATCCGCCAACCGGCTCCGCTCCGGTTTTCTTTGACGCAGGTCACACGTCCGGTCCGGCGCCCGGGCGCCGATCTCCGCCATGCTGTCCCCTGACAGGGGCGTACTGAGCGGTACGTCACCAGCCGCGACACCGGAGGGGATACGCCATGGCCGACACCGTGCTCTACGAGGTGAGCGACGGACTCGCGACGATCACGCTGAACCGCCCGGAGGCGATGAACGCGCTGAACATCGCGACCAAGGTCGCTCTCCGGGAGGCGGTGGAATCCGCAGCCGGGGACACGGCCGTACGGGCGATCCTGCTGACCGCCGCCGGCGAGCGGGCGTTCTGCGTGGGCCAGGACCTCAAGGAACACATCGGGCTGCTCGCCAGTGACCGGCAGACCGGGTCCGGGCAGACGATGACCACGGTCAAGGAGCACTACAACCCGATCGTGCGGGCCCTCGCCGGGGCGCCCAAGCCGGTGGTCGCCGCGGTGAACGGCGTCGCGGCCGGTGCCGGCTTCGGCTTCGCGCTCGCCGCGGACTACCGCGTCGTGGCCGACACGGCGGGCTTCAACACCTCCTTCGCCGGGGTCGCGCTGACCGCCGACTCAGGCATCTCCTGGACGCTCCCCCGCGTGATCGGCCCCGGCCGCGCCGCCGACCTGCTGCTCTTCCCGCGCAGCATCAGCGCCCAGGACGCGCTCGAGCTGGGTATCGCCAACCGGGTCGTACCCGCCGGTGAGCTGCGCGCCGAGGCCGAGAAGACGGCGCGGGCGCTGGCCGAGGGCCCGACGGTGGCGTACGCGGCGCTCAAGGAGGCGGTGGCCTACGGCCTCACGCACTCCCTCGCCGAGACCCTGGAGAAGGAGGACGAGCTGCAGACGCGGGCGGGGCAGTCGGAGGACCACGCGATCGCGGTGCAGGCGTTCGTCAACAAGGAGAAGCCGAAGTATCTGGGGCGGTAGCGCGTCGTGGGGAACCGCGGGCGCGTGGTGGCCGCTCCCGCGGTTCCCCGCGTCCCTCAAGGGGCGCTTCTCGCCACGCAGGTCTCCAAGTGGTCGTTGACCAAGCCGCACGCCTGCATCAAGGCGTACGCCGTCGTCGGGCCGACGAATCTCAGGCCCCGCCTCTTCAGGTCCTTCGACAGGGCCGTCGACTCCGGGGTCACCGCGGCGACGTCGGCCAGGCTCGTGGGGACCGGGCGGCCGGCCGGGTCGGGGGCGTGGGACCAGATCAGCCGGTCCAGCTCGCCCTCCGGCCAGTCGGCGAGCACGCGCGCGTTGGCGAGCGTCGCATCCACCTTGGCGCGGTTGCGGATGATGCCGGGGTCGGCCAGCAGTCGCTCGCGGTCGGCTTCCGTGAAGGCGGCGACCTTCTCGATCCGGAAGTCCGCGAAGGCCGCCCGAAAGCCCGGGCGGCGGCGCAGGATCGTGATCCAGGACAGGCCCGACTGGAAGGCTTCCAGGCTGATCCGCTCGAAGAGGGCGTCGTCGCCGTGGACCGGGCGGCCCCACTCCTCGTCGTGATACGACACGTAGTCGTCGGTGGACAGGGCCCAGGGGCAGCGCAGGGCGCCGTCGGGTCCGGCGAGGGCGGTTCCGGCGCTCATCCCTGGTCCTCCTGCCCGGGCTTGTCCGGGCGGGCGTGCGCGGCGGCGGCGGCCCGGGCTCCGGCCAGCGCGGACTCCAGGTCGGCGATCCGGGCGTCCCGCTCGGCGAGTTCGGCGGCGAGACGGCCGAGCGCGTCGTCGACGTCGGCCATGCGGTAGCCGCGCGGGGCGACCGCGAAGCGCAGGCTCTCCACGTCCGCGCGGTCCACCGGGCGGTCCACGGGCAGCGGATCCCGCAGCCGCTCCGGCGCCGCCTCGGGCAGCGGGCCGCTCTCGCCGCCGCCCACCACGGCGAGTGTCACCGCGGCGACCACGACGGCCAGCGCGACGACCAGGAACAAGAACATCACCATCGCCAGAGGTCCCCACGCTCGGTACCGGACAGTTGTGCCGGACGCTGAATCTGTCAGGGTCCGATCGTGCCATGCGAGTCTGACAGTTAGGGTCGCAGGCGGCCGTACTGCGGGACGTACTAGGAGAGGGCACAGCGGATGCTCAGGCTGGGCAAGCGGGAATTCGGGCCCCACGAGCCGGTGATCATGGCGATCGTGAACCGGACCCCGGACTCCTTCTACGACCAAGGGGCCACCTTCCGCGACGAGCCGGCCCTCGCGCGCGTGGAGCGGGCGGTGGCCGAGGGCGCCGCGATCATCGACGTCGGCGGGGTGAAGGCCGGTCCCGGCGAGGAGGTCACGGCGGCCGAGGAGGCGCGGCGGACGGTCGGCTTCGTCGCGGAGGTACGGCGCCGGTTCCCCGATGTGATCATCAGTGTGGACACCTGGCGGGCCGAGGTCGGCGAGGCGGTCTGCGAGGCGGGCGCCGACCTGCTGAACGACGCGTGGGGCGGGGTCGACCCGGGGCTCGCGGAGGTCGCGGCGCGGTACGGGGCGGGACTGGTGTGCACGCACGCCGGTGGTGTGCAGCCGCGGACGCGGCCCCACCGGGTGACCTACGACGACGTCATGGCCGACATCCTGAAGGTGACCGTGGGGCTGGCCGAGCGGGCGGTGGCGCTGGGGGTGCCGAGGGAGTCGGTGCTGATCGACCCCGGGCACGACTTCGGGAAGAACACGCGGCACAGCCTGGAGGCGACGCGGCGGCTGGACGAGATGGTCGCCACGGGGTGGCCGGTGCTGGTGTCCTTGTCCAACAAGGACTTCGTCGGCGAGTCGTTGGACCGGCCGGTCAAAGAGCGGCTGATCGGTACGCTGGCGACGACCGCGGTGTCCGCGTGGCTGGGCGCGCAGGTGTACCGGGTCCACGAGGTGGCCGAGACCCGGCAGGTACTGGACATGGTGGCGTCGATCGCCGGGCACCGCGTCCCCGCGGTGGCGCGCCGGGGTCTCGCCTAGAGTCCCATCTCCCGGGGGGACACGGACGGTGCTGTGGCGCCGGGCCGGTGGGCGCCGGGCGAGGCCGCGACAGCGGCCCGCGCCCGGCGCTCGCCGCCCGCGCTAGCGGCCCGCCTCCTTCGAGACCAGGGCCACCGCTTCCTCCACGTCGTCCGTCACATGGAACAGCAGCAGGTCCTTCTCGGCGGCCTTGCCCTGGGCGACCAGTGTGCCCTTCAGCCAGGACACCAGGCCGCCCCAGTACTCGGCACCGAAGAGGACGATCGGGAACCGGGTGACCTTCTGGGTCTGGACCAGGGTGAGGGCCTCGAAGAGTTCGTCCAGGGTGCCGAGACCGCCGGGCAGCACCACGAATCCCTGCGCGTACTTCACGAACATCATCTTGCGGACGAAGAAGTAGCGGAAGTTCAGGCCGATGTCGACGTACGGGTTCAGCCCCTGCTCGAAGGGGAGTTCGATGCCGAGCCCCACCGAGGTGCCGCCCGCCTCGGACGCGCCCTTGTTGGCCGCCTCCATCGCGCCCGGGCCGCCGCCGGTGATCACAGCGAAGCCGGCCTCCACCAGACCGCGGCCGAGCCGCACGCCCGCGTCGTACTCGGGCGAGTCCGCCGGCGTACGGGCCGAGCCGAACACGCTGATCGCGGGCGGGAGTTCGGCGAGGGTACCGAAGCCCTCGATGAACTCCGACTGGATGCGCAGGACCCGCCAGGGGTCGGTGTGGACCCAGTCCGAGGGGGCGCGCTCATCCAGCAGCCGCTGGTCGGTCGTGCTGGCCGTCACCTGTCCCCGCCGCCGGAGGACCGGTCCGAGCCGCTGCTCGTCCGGCGGCTGCTTCTTCCCCTCGGGGTTGCCGGTAGCCATGTAGCGCTCCCTCCGCTTGCCGGTAGTTCGATCTCAGCCTAGATCTGCGCGGGTTACAGAGGGGGGATGTGAGCATGTCCGGCGTGCGTCGGCGCCCGGCACGGCCTACGCGGTGAGCCAGTTCCGCAGGCGCTCCTCACCCGCCAGGATCTTCGCCGTCTGCACCCGCTCGTCACGCTTGTGGGCCAGGTGCGGGTTGCCCGGGCCGTAGTTGACCGCGGGAATGCCGAGCGCGGAGAAGCGGGACACGTCCGTCCAGCCGTACTTGGGCCGCGGGGTGCCGCCCACCGCCTCGATGAAGGCCGCCGCGGCCGGGTGGGAGAGGCCGGGCAGCGCGCCACCGCTGTGGTCGTCGACCACGAACTCCTCGACACCGCAGTCCGCGAACACCTCGCGGACGTGCGCGATCGCCTCCTCCTCGGTGCGGTCGGGGGCGTAGCGGAAGTTGACCGTGACCACGCACTCGTCGGGGATGACGTTGCCCGCGACCCCGCCGCTGACGCCCACCGCGTTCAGGCCCTCGCGGTACTCCAGGCCGTCGATCACCGGGTAGCGGGGTTCGTAGGACGCCAGGCGGGCCAGAATGGGGGCCACCGCGTGGATGGCGTTGGAGCCCATCCAGCCGCGCGCCGAGTGGGCCCGCTCGCCCGTGGTCTTCAGCAGCACGCGCAGGGTGCCCTGGCAGCCGCCCTCGACCTCGCCGTCGGAGGGCTCCAGCAGGATCGCGAAATCGCCCGTCAGCCACTCGGGGCGGGCCTCGGCGACGTGCTTGAGGCCGTTGAGGTCGGCGGCGACCTCCTCGTTGTCGTAGAAGACGAAGGTCAGGTCGCGGTTGGGCGCCGGGACCGTGGCCGCGATGCGCAGCTGTACCGCCACGCCGGACTTCATGTCGCAGGTGCCGCAGCCCCACAGCACGCCGTCCTCGTCGAGGCGCGAGGGCACGTTGTCCGCGATCGGGACGGTGTCGATGTGGCCGGCCAGGATCACGCGCTCGACGCGGCCCAGGTTCGTGCGGGCGATCACGTTGTTGCCGTGGCGGTCGACCGTCAGGTGCGGCAGGGCGCGCAGGGCCGCCTCGATCGCGTCCGCGAGCGGCTTCTCGGTGCCGCTCTCGGAGGGGAAGTCCACGAGCTGGGCGGTGAGCGCGGCGGCGTCGAGCGTGAGGTCAAGCGAGGTGTCGGCCATGGCCCCGACCCTAGCGCGCCCTCTTCCGGGGCCGAGGGCGCGGCGCTGCGCGGACCCCCCGTGGGGGCCTTGGACGGCTCCAGTACCTTGTACGCGTGTCAGAGCCGTCCCCCACCCGTCCCAAGCGTCGCGGCCGCCTCTTCCGTTTCGCAGCAGCCCTGCTGGTCCTGTGCGGCGTCGCCGCCTACCTCGTGGTGCAGTACGTCACCGGAGGCGGCGCAGCACGCGGCTGCACGGTGGTCTCGGCCGCGGGCGACGGGACGTCGTACGAGTTCACTCCGGAGCAGGCGGTGAACGCGGCGACGATCGCCGCCGTCGGCACCGGGCGCGGGATGCCCCGGCGGGCCGTGACGATCGCGCTCGCGACCGCCCTGCAGGAGTCGGGGCTGCGCAACATCGAGCACGGCGACCGGGATTCGCTCGGCCTGTTCCAGCAGCGGCCCTCGCAGGGCTGGGGCACCGAGCGGCAGATCATGGACCCGGCGTACGCGGCGGGCATCTTCTACGCACACCTGGCCAAGGTGCCCGACTACACCGCCCTGCCGCTGACGGTGGCCGCGCAGCGGGTGCAGCGCAGCGGCTACCCGGAGGCGTACGCCAAGCACGAACCGGACGCCACGCTGCTGGCGGCGGCCCTGACCGGCCGGGCGGCGGCCACGCTGACCTGCGCCGGGCGCCCGGCGCGCACGGCCTCGGCGACCGGCCCGGACGCGGTACGCGCCGCGCTGGTACGGGACTTCGGGCGGGACGCGCTGCAGGAGACCGGTGCGGAGGTGGGCGGTACGCCCGTGCCGTCGCCGTCCCCCTCGCCGAGCGTGACCGCGACCGCGCACGGGCGGACCGTGACCGTTCCGGTGTCCGAGGGCGCGAAGCAGGACGCGTCCGGGCGTACCGAGCGGGAACGGGGCTGGCAGCTGGCGCAGTGGGCGGTCGCCAACTCCTCGGCGCTGCACATCGAGCGGGTCTCGTACGCGGGGCGCGAGTGGACCGCCGGCAGCGACAGCGGCCGGTGGCGGTCGGTGGGTTCGGACGGGACCGCCGGCGCGGGGACCGCGGGCGCGGAGAATGCGGTGGGGGCCGTCCGGATCGTGACCGGACAGTAGTGCGGGGCCTCACTCCGGCGGGTTGTGCGGCTCCGGTTCGCCCGGCTGTCCGAGCCGGTCTCGTACCGAGGTGGGAAACCCTTGGAAATCAAGGGCCGTAAGGATTCTGCGGAGGGACGGGCAAACGTTCTTTGCCCGTTTTTATCCACACCTGATAATGCGATGCGTTATCCATTCTTTACCTGGGGCGTCCGCAACCTTCGCGGTCCTCGAGCGGTAGTCACGGCGTCCGAGCCCGGACACGAGCCCGGACACAGACTGTTCTCTCCCGTCGAATGGAGCATCATGTCCCTCCCTCTGACCCGCCGGATCGCCCGTGCAGCGCTGCTCGTCGCAGCGGGAGCGGCAGCCGGGGTCGGTGCGGCCGGTTCCGCCGGCGCGGCCACGAATCTGCCGGCGGCCACCCCCAACCTGGGCGGTCTGACCGCCCTGGACGGAGCGCACGTGGCCAACACCGTCGACGGCGCGGCGCACAGCGCCACCTCTCTCGCCGGCGACATGGGCGGCACGGCGGTCAAGCAGGCGGCCGCGGGCAAGACCGGCGGCGGTGCCGTGAAGAAGACGACGTCCGCGGCTCAGAAGACCGCGGGGGGCGCGGCCGGGACCGCTGGGAGCGTCCTGGGGGGCGCCGCGACCACCGCGACGAAGGGTGGGCTGCCGACGGACGCGCTGGGCAAGGGCGGGCTGCCCACCTCGTCCCTGCCGACGCACGGTCTGCCGCTGGGTGGCTGAGGCCGGCTGAGCCGGACGGTGACGGGGTCCAGGGACTTCCCTGGACCCCGTTCGCCTGTTTGCCCACAGCGGGAACGGCCTACGCCGCCAGGCGGGACACCGCCGCGCGGATCCGCTCGTCCGTGGCAGTGAGGGCCACTCGGACGAACTTCCTCCCCGCCTCGCCGTAGAAGTCCCCGGGAGCCACCAGGACGCCCCGGTCGGCCAGGTGGGCGACCGTGTCCCAGCAGGACTCGTCCCGGGTGGCCCAGAGGTACAGACTGGCCTCGCTGTGTTCGATGCGGAAGCCGTGGCCGAGCAGAGCCGCGCGCAGGGCCTCGCGGCGGGCCGCGTAGCGCTCGCGCTGGACGCGGACGTGTTCGTCGTCGCCGAGGGCCGCCACGACGGCCGCCTGGGTCGGCGCGGAGGTCATCATGCCGCCGTGCTTGCGGATCTCCAGCAGGGGGCCCAGGACGGCCGGGTCGCCGGCGATGAACGCCGCCCGGTAGCCCGCCAGGTTCGAGCGCTTGGACAGGGAGTGGACGGCGACGATGCCGTCGTGGGAGCCGTTGTTGACGTCCGGGTGCAGGACCGAGACCGGGTCGGCCTCCCAGCCCAGCTCCAGGTAGCACTCGTCGGAGACCAGCAGGACGCCGTGCTCGCGGGCCCAGGCCACGATGGCGGTCAGGTCCTGCTTCGACAGGACCTTGCCGGTGGGGTTGGACGGGGAGTTCAGCCACAGGAGCCGCAGGCCGGCCGGGTCCAGCTCGCGCGGGTCGTCGTAGACCTCGTACGCGGCGCGGGCCAGGCGGGCGCCGACCTCGTAGGTCGGGTAGGCGAGGCGCGGGTAGGCCACCTTGTCGCCGGGACCGAGGCCCAGCTGGGTCGGCAGCCAGGCCACCAGTTCCTTGGAGCCGACCACCGGCAGGACATGGCGGTGGGTGAGGTCGCGGGCGCCCAGGCGGCGCTCCAGCCAGCCGGTGATCGCGTCGCGCAGGGCCGGCGTACCCCACACGGTCGGGTAGCCCGGGGAGTCGGCCGCCGTGATCAGGGCCTTCTGGATCAGCTCGGGGACCGGGTCGACCGGGGTGCCGACGGAGAGGTCGACGATGCCGTCGGGGTGGGCCGCGGCGGTCTTCTTGTACGGGTCCAGCTTGTCCCAGGGGAAGGCGGGCAGCAGGTCGGAGACTGCGGACACGATCAGGGGCTCCCTTTTGTCTGGTGCGGCAAACGCCTCGGCCCGTACGGCGGTGATCTGGGCGATCGGGCCGTACGGGACCGAGGCGGCGCGTCGGACGGGCCGCTTGGCGCTTAAACGGTCACTCGCCCTGCGGCGGGAGCGCGGCGACGAAGGGGTGGTCGCGCTCGATCAGCCCCAGCTTGCTGGCACCGCCGGGAGAGCCCAGATCGTCGAAGAACTCGACGTTCGCCTTGTAGTAGTCCTTCCACTCCTCCGGAGTGTCGTCCTCGTAGAAGATCGCCTCGACCGGGCAGACCGGCTCACAGGCACCACAGTCGACGCATTCGTCCGGGTGGATGTACAAGGACCGCTGGCCCTCGTAGATGCAGTCGACCGGGCACTCCTCGATGCACGCCTTGTCCTTGACGTCGACACAAGGCTGCGCGATGACGTAGGTCACGCTGTCGTTCCTCCTCGATAGGGCGCTGGCGGGCCTCCTCAGGCTCCGCCGCCTGGCGCGCGGGAGCGCGGCGTCGTCGATGCCCACCCCTAGTATCTCCGTTCCGGAGCATGATCCGAACAGGAGGGGTGAACTGACCAGTGGAAATCTCGGCGGCAGGACGTCTGGAAGTCCGTATCACCCCTGCTGACGTGGGAAAACGAGTGTCGGTACGGTGCTTGAGCGAACCCGGAGAGACGCACCGGAAGTTCACCGACACGGTCGGTGTTCTCACATCATGGGATGATGGCGTGCTCATGATCACACGACGGGACGGCCGGAGTGTCCGGATCCCGGAATCCTCGCTGGTCGCGGGGAAGGTCGTACCGGCCGCTCCGGCCCGCCGGAGCGGCCCCGCGGCGAGCTACCGGGAACTCGCCCGCATCGCCTCGCGCGGGTGGCGGCCGGTGGAGAGCGAGCGGCTCGGCGAGTGGGAGTTGCGGGCGGCGGTCCAGGAGGGGCCGAGCGAAACGGGTCCCGGAGGGCCGGTGGCCGGGCGCCGGACGGGCTTCACGCGGCGGGCCAACAGCGTGCTGCCGCTCGGCGACCCCGGTCTTCCGCTCGACGCGGCCCTGGAGGCCGTACGACGCTGGTACGGCGAGCGCGGCCTGCCCGCCTACGTGCAGACCGCCACCGGGGCCGAGGGCACGCAGGAGCTGCTGTGCGCGGAGCTGGAGCGGCGCGGCTGGGTGCGGGAGGTGACCGCCGAGCTGTGGACGGGCGCCCTGGCGCCGGTCGCGGACCGGGCGGAGGGCGCGGACGTGGTCCTGTCCCGGGAGGCGGACGAGGCCTGGCTCGCGCGGTACCAGCGCAAGGGGATGAGCGAGGTGGCCCTGCGGGTGCTCGGATCGGGCCCGTCGGTGTGGTTCGCGTCCGTGCCCGGGCCCGTGGGTGAGCCGCCGGCGGCGATCGGGCGGTGTGTCGTGGACGGGCGATGGGCCGGGTTCGCGGCGGTCGAGGTGGATCCCGGCCGGCGACGGCAGGGGCTCGCCACCGAGGTGATGGCCGCGCTCGCCCGGCGCGCGCTGGACGAGGGCGCGTCGGCGGCCTGGCTGCAGGTCGAGACGGACAACGAGGGCGCCCGCGCGCTCTACGCCGCCCTGGGCTTCACGCCGCATCACGCGTACCACCACTACCGGGCGCCGGACCGATCCGGTCCCGGGCGGCCGTAGCAACCGTCGTGGAAGGGCAGGAGCCTGTCATGGGTCACACCTATCTGCCGCCCCCGTACCCGCCCCCGCCGGAGCGGGCCGCCGAGCTGCGGCAGCGGTTCGCCGAGGAGGCCCGCTCCGAGCGGCCGGACCTGTCGGCGCTGTGCCTGCTGATCGGCGCGCAGGCGGACGGCTCGCTGGACGAGGCCGGCATCGACGCCGCGCAGCTCGAGCTGGACCGGCTGGCGGGCGAGCTGCCGTACCGTCCCGGCGGGCCGCGCGCGTGGGCCGAGGCCGTACGGCGGCTGCTCGGCGCGCGGTACGAGTTCCACGGGACCCCGGCCGACTACCAGCGGCTGGAGTCCTCGCTGCTGCACGAGGTGCTGCGGCGGCGGCGCGGGCTGCCGATCCTGCTGTCGGTGGTGTGGCTGGAGGTGGCGCGCAGGGCGGGCGCCCCGGTGTACGGGGTCGCGCTGCCGGGACACTTCGTCGTCGGGTTCGGCACGGCGGAGGAACAGGTGCTGGCCGATCCGTTCGACGGGGGCCGCGTGCTCACCGGTTCCGATGCCGAGCTGCTCGTGGCCGGGGCCACCGGAGCGCCGCTGGACACCTCGATGCTGGAGCCCGCCGCGCCGCTGGAGGTCGTACAGCGCATCCTGAACAACATCCGGGCGTGGGCCGCCGCCCGGCCCGAGAGGTCCGACGTCGCCCTGCGGGCCGTGGAGTCGGCGCTGCTGGTCCCCTCGCATCCGGCCCGGCTGCGGTACGAGCGCGGGCAGCTCCTCGTACAGCGGGGAGAGTTCGTCGCGGGTGCCGAGGAACTCGACGCCTACGCCGACCTGATCGAGGTCGTCGACGAACCGGCCGCCCGCAAGGTACGGCAACAGGCCCACACCGCCCGCTCGATGCTCAACTGAGCCCTCACAGCCACCCTTTCTCCCGGGCGGTCCGCACGGCCTCCGCCCGGTTGCGTACCGCCAGCTTCTGGATGGCCGTGGAGAGGTAGTTGCGCACCGTGCCCTGGGAGAGGTGGAGGGCCTTGGCCAGTTCGGCGTTGGTGGCGCCGTCGGCCGCCGCGCGGAGCACCTCGCGCTCGCGCTCGGTGAGCGGGTTGGCGCCGTCGGCGAGCGCGGCGGCGGCGAGCGTGGGATCGATGACGCGCTCGCCGGACAGCACCTTGCGGATCGCCTCGGCGAGTTGGGCGGCCGGGGCGTCCTTGACGAGGAAGGCGTCGGCGCCCGCCTCCATGGCGCTGCGCAGATAACCGGGCCGGCCGAAGGTGGTCAGGACGACGAGCTTGACCCGCGGGTGCTCGCGGTGCACCCGGGCGGCCGCCTCGATGCCGGTGCAGCCCGGCATCTCGATGTCGAGCAGCGCCACGTCCACGCCGTGCGCGCCGACGGCCGGCAGCACCTCGTCCCCACGGGCCACCTGGGCGACGACCTCGATGTCGTCCTCCAGGCCCAGCAGCGCGGCCAGCGCCTCGCGGACCATCGACTGGTCCTCGGCCAGCAGGACCTTGATCGTGCTCGTCATGCCCCGGATCCTACGTCCCCCGGGAAGGCCGTGGGCATGCGGGCGACCAGCCGGAACCCGTGCTTGACCGGGCCCGCCTCCAGGGTCCCGCCGGCCTTCTCCAGACGTTCCGTCAGGCCGGTCAGACCGTTGCCCGGGCCGTTGCCGGAACCGCCGGAGCCGTTGTCCTCGACGGTGAGCTCGAGCACCGGCCCGTCCAGGGTCTGGCGGTGCGTGAGCTGGACGAGGCAGCGGTCGGCGCCGCTGTGCCGGACCACATTGGTGACCGCCTCGCGCAGTGCCCAGGCGAGCGCGGGCTCGGCCTCCTCGGGGACACCGGTGAGGTCGGGCTCGCCGGGCACCTCGGCGACCACCCCGGCGGCGGTCAGGGCGACCTGGGCGCCGGCGAGTTCGGCGGCGAGCCGGGGCCGCCGGTAGCCGGTGACGGCCTCCCGGACGTCCACCAGTGCCTGCCGGCTGACCTGTTCGATGTCGGCGACCTGCTGGGCCGCCTTGTCGGGTTGGCCGGGCAGCATGCGGCCGGCCAGCTCGCTCTTCAGCGTGATGAGGGACAGGGAGTGGCCGAGCAGGTCGTGCAGGTCGCGGGCGAGGCGCAGGCGTTCCTCGTTGGCGGCGAGCTGGGCGACGGTGGCCCGGGCCTTGCGCAGCTCGACGGTGGTACGCACGAGTTGGCCGACGCCGGTCATCGCGAACCCGATGAGCAGAACCAGCAGGAACAGACTTCGTGCCTCCTTCTCGTCGGAGTGCAGGCCGATCAGGTACATCACCACCGCGGAGGCCGGGATGGCCCAGTAGGCCGCCCACAGCGGCAGGGTGGCCCCCCAGGCGACCGAGAGGTAGACGAAGAGGCCCAGCCAGGCGCTGCCTAGGGTGACCGCCAGCACGGGGGCGAGGACGCCGAGGATCCCGCCCAGAGTGAGCACGACGCGCGGCGAGAACGGGCGGCCCATGTTGCGGAACACCAACGTCAGGTAGACCCCTACGAACGCGGTGAGGCCGAGTGAGCCGGCCACGGTGGCGCCGGTGGTGTGGCCGCCGTGGAGCAGATCGTCGACCGGCGAGCTGAGGAAGACCAGCCACACCCCGATCCACAACGTCTTGACCAGCAGCTCGCGCCGGTTGCGGGGCGGCCAGCCCACGGGGGCGTGCTTCGCGGCTGCCGCCTGCCGGTCTTGTGTCATCGCGCTCACGCCTTCAGCGTGTCCTTCCGGTACAGCCAGGCCGCGCCGCCCGCGAAGAGGACGAAGTAGACGGCGAGGACGGCGATGTCCGTCCCGTGCGGGGCCTGGCTCTGTTCGACCGCCCGTCCCAGGGCAGCGTACGCGTGGGTGGGCAGCCACTTGGCGATGTCCTGAAGGATCTGCGGGAAGGTCGTGGACGGCATCCACAGACCGCCGAGGATCGACAGACCGAAGTAGACGATCATCGTGATCGGGCGGACCGCGTCCCCGGAGGCGACGTACCCGATGGCGACGCCGAGGGCCGCGAAGACGAGGCTGCCGGCCCAGATGACACCGGTGAGGGCGAGCCACTGCCAGGCGTCGAGGCGTACGTGCTTCACGGCGGCGGCGACGAGGAACACGACGACGATGGACGGCAGGCTCACCACCGCGGCACTGGCGGTCTTGGCGAGGACGTAACCGCGCCCGGGCAGCGGGGTCAGCCGCAGCTGCCGTACCCAGCCGCTCTCCCGCTCCTTGGCGATGCGCTCGCTGTTGCCCATCAGCACGGCGGTCAGGGCGCCGAAGGAGGCCATGGAGACCATCAGGTAGGTGGCGACGGTCAGGCCGCTGTCGTCGACCTTGTCGCCGGAGCCGGCGCTGCTGGAGAAGATCAGGTAGATGAACGAGGGATAGAGCACCGAGAAGAACAGGAACTTTTTGTTGCGCAGGGCGCGGGCGAGTTCGAGCTTGATCAGTGAGTTCATGACTGCTTGGCCTCCTCGGCCTCGGTGATGGCGACGAAGGCCTGCTCCAGGCCGAGGCCGGCGACTTCGAGGTTGCGGGGGTAGACACCGAGGCCGTACAGGGCGTGGACGGTCGCGTCGGCGTCGGAGGACTGGATGCGGACGGTCTGCCCGGACACATCGAGGGAGGTCAGGAACGGCAGCGCGCGCAGGGCGGCCTCGTCGACGGCGCCCTCCAGGTCGAAGGAGACCCGCCGCGCCCCCGCCCTGGCCTTGATCTCGGCGGCCGTGCCGTCGGCGAGCAGCCGGCCGCGGTGCAGCACCAGGACCCGGTCGGCGATGGCGTCGGCCTCTTCGAGGTAGTGGGTGGCGAAGAGGACCGTGCGGCCCTGGTCCGCCTGCTCGCGCATGGTGGCCCAGAAGGCGTGGCGGGCGGAGACGTCCATGCCGGTGGTGGGCTCGTCGAGGATGATCAGGTCGCTGTCGCCGGCGGTGGCGAGGGCGAAGCGGACCCGCTGGGCCTGGCCGCCGGAGAGCTTGTTGACCTTGCGGTCCGCGATCTGCGTGATGCCCGCCCGGGCCAGCACGTCCGTGGCCCGGTACGGCCTCGGATGCAGCGAGCAGGCCAGCTTGACCAGTTCGGCGACGGTGACCTCGTCCATCAGGCCGCCGCTCTGCAGCATGGCCCCGACCCGGCCGGCGACGATCGCCTCGCGCGGGCTGGTCCCGAAGACCCGCACCGTGCCGCTGTCGGGCTGCTTGAGCCCGAGGAGCAGGTCGAGGGTGGTGGACTTGCCGGCTCCGTTCGGGCCGAGGAGGGCGACGGTCTCGCCGGGGTACAGCCGGAGCGAGAGTCCGTCGACGGCCCGGGTGCTGCCGTAGGTCTTGGTCACCTGGTCGAACCCGACCACCTGGGTGGTGGTGGCCGGCGCCGCTGTCGTTGTCATGGTGTCCATGCTGGCCGGGAGGGCCCCGGGTCCGGCAGTGCCGGCGGTCCTGACTGCCGGATGACAGATGTCATGCGGATCGGGTGACATGCCCGAAAGGGGCGCCCGGCCAGGTGCCGGACGCCCCTTTCGTGACGCTCTTGGCTAGCTCGGGTTCGTCTCGATGACCGCGACCCGGTTGGTCCTGCTCATCAGCGCCTGGCGCAGGGCGACATAGACGTCCTGGGGCGTGACGGCGGTCTTCTTGCCGTTGCCGCGGGTGATCAGCACGCCGTCGAAGGCCTGGCCGTACAGCTGCTGCAGGGCCGTCAGGTCGGGCTTGTCGACCAGCTTGCCGTTGACGGCCGTCACCTTGAGGAACTTCCGCAGCGACTTCTGCGGGCTCATCGGCACCGAGTGGGCCGCGTCCGTCTGCACGGTCACGTTGCCCGACATCGCCGGCTGCGCGAACTCCTTCATCATCCGGTCGACCTCGGCGTTCGAGACCGTCGGCTGCTTGGTGGCCGTCGGTACGGTGACCGGGGTCACGGCGCCCGTCTCCACCAGCGTGCGGTACGCCTGCTCGACCGCCTGGGTCGACCGGCCCGCGTCGATGGCCTTGCCCGCCTTGCCGTAGACGGCCACGGCCTTGCCGGAGCTGAAGTCGATGGTGCCGTCCGTGACCGAGCCCGAGCCGCCGCCGGCCTGCTGGAGGGCGGCCTGCAGCTTCTCCTCGTCCACCGGCATGACCGGCTCGACCACACGCTTCTGCCCGAAGAGGGAACCGACCACGTGGGCCGGGTTGTAGTCGCTCTTCGCGGCCTGGCTCACCGTGGCCTGGAAGTCGAACTGCAGCCCCGCGTTCTCCGGGGTGAGGGTGACGGTCTTGCCGCCCACCGCCAGCTTCAGCGGCTTGTTCACCCGGCTGCCGAACGCGTCGTCGAGTTTCTTGACGGCGTCGTCGCGGGTGCCGCCGCCGATGTCGACACCGAGCACCGTGGTGCCCTTGGGCACGTCGGTGCGGTTCATCAGCAGCCCGGCGCCGTAGGCACCGCCCGCGACGACGACCACGGCGACGGTGAGCAGCACCAGCTTGCTGCGGCCCTTCTTCTTCGGCTTGGCCGCCGCCTTGGGCGTGGCGGCCGGCCCGGGCTTGGGTGCCGTGTGCGGCACCGGGCCGTCGGTGTGCCCGGCGGAGCCGAACGGGGCGCTGCCGGCACCGGGGACGACCGGGATGCCGCTGGTGACCGTGTGCCCGGAGATGTTGTCCGCGGCCGGGGAGCGGTAGCCGGGCGTGCCCGGTTCGGGGGCCGGCTTCTGCGGGGTGAGGATGGCGGTGTCGTCGCTGAGCCCGCCACCGGGACCGCGCCCGGTGGTACCGGAGGGCCCGTCGAGATCGGCGAGGGCGCTGCGGGCGGGCGGGGCGCTCTGGCCGCCGGGGACGCCGTAGCCGCCGGGGCCGTCGAAGGGTTCGCCGGCGTCCGGACCGAGGGGGCCGTTGCCGGTGACCGGGCCGCTGGTGGGGCCGGCCGGACCGTGGGGGCCGCCCGGGCCGCCCTGGCCGCCGGGCCCGCTGAAGCCGCTGGGGCCGCCGGGTCCACCGCGTCCGTTCGCGCCGCCGACGCCCGCGCTGCCACCGAAGCCGTCCTGGCCGCTCGCCCCCGTGCCGCCGAAGCCGTCGTGGCCGTTCGTGCCCGCGGTGCCGAAACCGTCGTGGCTGTTCGCGCCGGTACCGAGGCCGCCCTGGCCGTCGCCGTTCTCCGCGAAGTACGGCAGGTCGTCGCGGCGCGGTTCGCCGCCACCGCTCGCGCCGGGGCGGGAGCCGCCGCCGAGGGGGCCCGCGGTCAGCGCCTCGGTCACGTCGAAGGAGCCGGTGCCACCGCCGTGGCCCGGGGCGACAGGGCCGCCGGTGGCGCCGGGCAGGCCCTTGCCGTTCGTGGCGCCGGGACGGGAGGCGCCCGGCACGCTCATGGCGCCGACCACACCGCCGGGGCGCCCGGCGCCGGGGCGTGCGCTGGTGGTACCGGCCGCGCCGGACGTTCCGGGACCACCCGTACGGGCTCCCGGCGCGCCGGAGGCGGCGGAACCACCGGGGATTCCTGCGCCGTTCGTGCCGCCGCCGCCCGGACCGCCCTTTCCGGCGCCGGACTTGCGGGGCGCGAACCAGTCGCTGGTCTTCTCCCCGGCCTGCGGCGCGGGCTCGGCGGGGGCCTCGGCGGTGCCGGTGGCCGTCCGGTCGGGCGCGGGCCGCGTGTCGGCCGCGGGCCGCGTGTCGGCCGCGGGCGCCTCGTCCCCGGCGCCGTCGGTGTCCCCGACGGGCTTGCGCATGACGACCGGCGGGATGGGCCGCGATCCGGGGATGTTGATCCGGATCCGGGTCGTCAGCGTGGTCTCGGTCTTCTTCTCCTCCGGCCGCGTGCCCGGACGGCCCGCGGGCGCACCGTCGTCGGAAGCCATGGGGGTCCCGTACGGCGGCGTGCCGGAAGGGTATGCGGCTCCGCCGCGCCCGTTGGGCCCGGTGGACGGAGTGTCAGTTTCACGACTCAAGGCAGGTTCTCCCAGTTGGCTCCACCGCCCGTTACGACCTCACTGCTCTGGCGGTCCCCCCGACTCGAGCAAAGTCGAGAGCTGGGGGAGGCTCGGCGGCGCGCACCACCATACTGGCCACTTCTGGCGCTCATCCCGTGACCGCTGAGGAAACCCACACCGGACTCGCACGTGCGCCGCACGGCGAAGTGGTACGTCACTTGTCAAGTCGGGCGGAGCCGCCACGGGGTTGCCGCCCGACGCTAAGCGTGGCGCAGATCACAGCGAGAGCCATGCCCCCGAGCAGGAAGAGGTAGGAGCCGCCTCCGGCGCCGAAGAGGAAGTCGCCTTCGGGGCGTGAGGCGGTGAGCAGGATGACGGCGATGATCCAGCCGGCCACCGGTGCCACCGCTCCGCCCCGGCCGCCGGTGGCGTGCGCACCGCCGAGGAACAGCCCGGCCGCGCCCGCGAGGGCGAGCAGCAGCCCGCCGGGGAACCAGGCGGCCTGGACGAGGGCCCCGGCGAATCCCGTGACGGCACCGAGCAGGAAGAGGCCGAGGTGGGCGGCCACCCGTCCGGCCGGAGGCCGCCGCAGCGGCTGGGCGAGCAGCGAGCCCTGTCCACTGTTGCTCATGACGCCTCCCCGGCGCCGAGGCCGGCGAACAGGTCGGTCTCCCCGGGCTGCCCGGGGCCGCGCACCAACTCGTAGTACTCGGTGGTGAACAGCGGCTGGGCGAGTTCGTTGGAGAGCGCGAAGTACGGCTCGGCCACCTGGATCTGGGTGGCGTGGGCGCGCATCGCGGCGGCCTTGGCGGAGGCGTACGCGCCGCCGTCGATCGTGGTGGTGATCCGCTCGTCGTCCACGACGCCCGGCACGTCGTCCACGGCCGCACCCTTGCCGAACGGCAGTTGGGGCAACTCGTCCTGGAGGCGGGCGAAAGCGGCCTCGGCGACGGAGCGCGGGACCCGGTTCCAGTAGACCTTGGCGATCCGGTGGCCCCGCTCGGCCGCGAGGTCGACGGCGCGCATGGCGACCCGGTGGGCCTGGATGTGGTCCGGGTGGCCGTAGCCGCCGTGGTCGTCGTAGGTGACGAGGACCTGGGGGCGGGCCTCCAGGATCACCTCGGCGAGGCGGCCGGCGGCCTCGTCCACGTCGGCCTGCCAGAAGCAGCCGGGGTCGTCGTTGTCGGGGATGCCCATCATCCCGGAGTCGCCGTACCGGCCCGCCCCGCCGAGCAGCCGGGCGTCGCTCACGCCCAGCTCACGCACGGCGGCGGCCAGCTCGCCGCGCCGGTGCGCGCCCAGCGCGGGGCCGCTCAGCTGCCGCAGCTCCGGCGGAATGACCTCGCCCCGCTCGCCGAGCGTGCAGGTGACCAGGGTCACATGGGCACCCTCGGCCGCGTACCGGGCCATGGTCGCGCCGTTGTTGATCGACTCGTCGTCCGGGTGCGCGTGCACCAGCAGCAGACGCCGGGCTGGCAGTTCCGTCATGGGGTCAGCCTATGAGGCGGCCGGGCGGTTCGCCGAACCCCGGCCGGTCACCCCGTCGTCGTCGATCACTCCTCACCACGTTCCGCATCATCGTCCTGGTAGCGCGGCAGACCGTCGGTCGGAATGGTCCACTCCCCGATGGTGACGTCCTCGCCGTAGACGAAGTCCTTGCGGGTGGCGTAGCGGGGGCCGTCCGGGGTGGAGTGGATGTCCGTGCATACGGCACCGGTGCCGGTACGTGGGTCGAACACGCCGTAGACCGGAATACCGAGCAGCGGGTAGTCACGCATCTTGCCGACCCAGTCATTGTCCGGGTTGGAGCGGGAGATGATCTCTACGGCCGCGAGAAGGGTACGGGGATCGAAGGTCCCATCCCCTTCCATGTCCTCCTCAGCGATCACCATGACGTCGGGACGACGCATGATCCCCTCGAACTCGCCCTCCACGTCGGGTTCACCCGTGTGCGCGACGATCTCCTCCGGCATGACCTTCTCCAGGCGCTTCCGGAGACGCAGCACGGTGAGTTCGTGCTGCTTCACGGGCGACATCATGTCGTGGACGATCCCTTCCTTGGTGATCTCGAACTTGCCGGGCAGCGTGTCGTCCATGGACTGCACGAAGTCGCGCATGGCCCGGTACACGTGGGAGGCGCCCTGCTGCGCGCTGTCGGGTGCGATGGTCATGGCGCTCGCTCCTCGTCGTCTGTGCCCAGGGGCAAGGATCGTCACGTTCATGCTAGGCGGCCTCCTGGAGTTCGGTTCGGCAGTCTCGGCAGCGGGCTTCGGGTTCGGGTGAGCGGAAGCCGCGGTCGCAGGCGCGGTCAGGGCACGGCGTACGACGGCGGGGACGACGTCGCGCTCCAGCCGGGCGGCGACGCCGGGAGCCAGATGAGCCGTGTCGCGGGCGGAGAGGAAGCCGGGGCTCGTGGCGGTGGAGGTCCGCGAGGAGGCCCGGTGGCGGCCTCCAGGAGCGCGGGGGCGGCTTACGCGGGGCTCGGCACGGCGGGGAGCGGCTTGCGGGGGGTATTGGCCCTCATCGAGCGACTGCTGGGAGAAACATGATCCACAAGGCCTCCGCCAGGGACACCTCCGACCTGGCGTGGTTCAAGAGCAGCCGCAGCAGCGGCCCAGAAGGCGTCTCCTGCGTCGAGGTAGCCACCGAGCCCGGCACCGTCCACGTCCGTGACTCGAAGAACGTCGAGGGCCCCCCGCTGGCCTTCGCCCCCGCCGCGTGGGCCGGCTTCCTGCCGTACGCGGTCAGGGGCTGACTCAGCGACGCCTGCTCGACCTCGGCCTCCGGTACGTCCACGTCGCCGCCCAGTGAGCGGGCGATGGCCGTGGGTGGACCGGAGATCACCGGCACAGGACAGCCGCCGGCCGTCCGGACGCCATCGCCTCGGCCGTCGTCAGAACTTGATGCTGCCGATCATGCTGGCGACGTTCGTCGTCAGCTCGCTGATCGTGGGAGCGACGGTCGAAGAGGCGAGATAGAAACCGAGCAGGACGCAGACGACCGCGTGGCCGCCCTTCAGCCCGGACTTCTTGACCAGCAAGAAGACGATGATCGCCAGCAGCACCACCGCCGAAATCGAGAGTGCCACGGCGGCTCACCTCCAAAGATCCCAGGGACGCGGGGGGTGTAGAGCAACTCCATGCAGACGCCAGCAGGTTCATACCCACACAGCGGTATTGATCATAACTATCCGTACTCGCGCATCGCTCGGCGCACGGCCGCACAAGGGGGCGCATGGCCAATATGGTCGGGGTATGACGACAGAGGCTGACTCCTTCCCCCGTCGGCACGCCCGGACCCAGCGGTTCACGCTCGGCGCGCCGCGTGCGTTCACCGTGGCACCCGACGGTTCGCGTGTCGCGTTCCTGCGTTCGGGCTCCGGCACCGACCGTGCCAACTCCCTGTGGGTACTGGATCTACCGGAGGGCGGGGAGCGCCTGGCGGCCGACCCCGGCGCCCTCCTCCAAGGCGCCGCCGAACAGCTCTCGCCGCAGGAACGGGCGCGCCGGGAGCGCAGCCGGGAGGGCGGTGCCGGCATCGTCGGCTACGCCACCGACGCCGCTGTGGAGTTGGCGTCTTTCGCCTTGTCAGGGCGGCTTTTCACGGCCGGCCTGCGGGCCGGTACGGCACGCGAACTCCGTGTCCCGGGACCGGTGATCGACCCGCGTCCGGCCCCCGACGGACGGCACGTCGCGTATGTCGCGCGGGGTGCGCTGCGGGTGGTGGGCGCCGACGGCGAGGACGACCGGGCGCTCGCGGCGGCGGAGTCCGAGAACGTGACCTACGGCCTGGCGGAGTTCATCGCGGCCGAGGAGATGGGGCGTTCGCGGGGGTTCTGGTGGGCTCCGGACTCCCGCCGGCTGCTCGTGGCACGCGTGGACGACACGCCGGTACGGCGGTGGTGGATCGCGGACCCGGCCAATCCCGGGTGTGAGCCGAACAACGTCGCGTACCCCGCGGCGGGCACACCCAACGCGGACGTACGGCTGTTCGTGCTCGGCCTCGGCGGGGAGCGCACGGAGGTCGCGTGGGACCGGGCCCGCTATCCGTATCTGGCCCATGCGCACTGGTCAGAGGCGGGTGCGCCGCTGTTGCTGGTGCAGGCGCGGGACCAGCGCAGCCAGCTCTTCCTGGCCGTGGACCCCGACACGGGTGTGACGCGGATGGTGCACGCCGATGAAGATCCAACATGGCTTGAACTTTTCCCTGGCGTGCCCTGCTGGAGCCCCTCCGGGCAGCTTGTCCGGATCGCGGACGAGGGGGGCGCGCGGGTCCTGGCGGTGGGCGAACGGCCGCTGACCAGGGGCCAACTGCACATCCGGGCCGTCCTGGACGTGGGCGCGGACGACGTACTGGTTTCCGCCTCGGCGGGTGCGGAGGCGGAGACACCGGAGATCGGCGAAGTCCATGTGTACCGGGTCAACGAGCTGGGCGTGGAGCGCGTGTCGCAGGAACCCGGTGTGCACTCGGCGGTACGGGCCGGGGGTGTGACCGTGCTCGTGTCCGCGGCCCTGGACAGGCCGGGCGCCCGTGTCCAGGTGCTGCGTGACGGAAAACCGGCGGCCACTGTCCGGTCGTACGCCGAAGATCCCGGTATGTCCCCCCGAGTGACCCTGGTCGAGGGGGGCGCACGCCGAATTCCATGCGCCGTGCTTATGCCACGGGACTACCACGGTGACACTCCCCTGCCCGTCCTCATGGACCCCTACGGCGGTCCGCACGGCCAGCGGGTCGTCGCCGCACACAACACCCATCTGACCTCGCAGTGGTTCGCCGACCAGGGCTTCGCGGTGATCGTCGCCGACGGCCGGGGCACGCCGGGCCGCTCGCCGGCCTGGGAGAAGGCGATCCTGGACGACGTGGCGGCCATCACGCTCCAGGACCAGGTCGACGCCCTGCACGCCCTCGCCGACCGGTTCCCGCTGGACCTGGACCGGGTGGCCATCCGGGGCTGGTCCTTCGGCGGTTATCTGGCTGCGCTGGCGGCGCTGCGCCGCCCGGACGTCTTCCACGCGGCGGTGGTCGGTGCGCCCGTCACCGACCTGCGGCTGTACGACACCCACTACCAGGAGCGCTACCTGGGCCACCCGGACGAGCAGCCGGAGGTCTACCGCCGCAACTCGCTGATCGACGACGCGGGTCTGGTCGACCCGGCCGAGCCGCACCGCCCGATGATGATCATCCACGGCCTGGCGGACGACAACGTGGTCGTCGCCCACTCGCTGCGGCTGTCCTCCGCCCTGCTGGCCGCGGGCCGCCCGCACGAGGTCCTGCCGCTGTCCGGGGTGACCCACATGACCCCCCAGGAGACGGTCGCCGAGAACCTGCTGCTGCTCCAGGTGGACTTCCTCAAGCGTTCGCTGGCGGAACGGGACAAATCCGAGTGAACGGCGTTAACACGCAGGCAACTTCACGGAAGCGGCACCGATATACGGACGCGGGAGGCTGACCAGCGTACGGCCGTGCGGGTGCCGTGAAACGGGCCGGGGTGCAGCAAGTCACCCCGGCCCGTTGCCGTATCGCTCCCGCTCCACCGGCGGCACCCCCTGTCCCGGCGCGGAGCGCGCGGGGGGCAGCGTCTCCGCGAAGTGGCACGCCGAGTCGTGGGCCGCGGGGCCGGCCGTGTCCCGGAAGGCGGCGGGGACCGCGAGGGCCGGGACCTCCCGCGCGCAGCGTTCCTGGGCCTTCCAGCAGCGGGTGCGGAAGCGGCAGCCGGTCGGGATGTTCGTCGGGGAGGGCACGTCTCCGGTGAGGATGATCCGTTCGCGGTGTTCGCGGGCCTCGGGGTCGGGGACCGGGACCGCGGAGAGGAGAGCCTGGGTGTAGGGGTGGGTGGGGTGGTCGTAGATCTCGGCGTCCCGTCCGGTCTCCACGATCCGGCCCAGGTACATGACCCCGACCCGGTCGGAGATGTGCCGGACGATGGACAGGTCGTGCGCGATGAAGACGTAGGAGAGGTCGAACTCCGCCTGGAGGCGGTCCAGGAGGTTGATGACCTGGGCCTGGACGGAGACGTCCAGGGCGGAGACCGGTTCGTCGGCGACGATGACCTCCGGCCGCAGCGCCAGCCCGCGTGCGATGCCGATGCGCTGGCGCTGGCCGCCGGAGAACTGGTGCGGATAGCGGTTGACGTACTCGGGGTCGAGGCCGACGACGTCGAGCAGTTCCTGGACCCGGCGGCGGCGGTCGCCCTTGGGTGCGACCTCGGGGTGGATGTCGTAGGGCTCACCGATGATGTCGCCGACGGTCATCCGGGGGTTCAGGGAGGTGTACGGGTCCTGGAAGACCATCTGGATGTTGCGGCGGACGGCCTTCAGGGCCCTGCCGGACAGGGTGGTGATGTCCTCGCCCTTGAACCTGATGGAGCCGGCCGTCGGCCGCTCGAGGTTGCAGAGCAGCTTGGCGACCGTCGACTTGCCGCAGCCCGACTCGCCGACGAGGCCGAAGGTTTCGCCCTTGCCGAGCGTGAAGTCGACGCCGTCGACCGCCTTCACCGCGCCGATCTGCTTCTTGAACAGGATGCCCCGCGTCAGCGGGTAGTGCTTGACGAGGCCGCTGACCTCGAGGATCGGCTCACTGGTCGTGGCCATGCAGGCACTCCCTCCAGAAGTGGCAGGCGCTGCCCCGTTCCCCGGAGACCTCGTACAGCGGGGGTTCGTCGGTGCGGCAGACGTCCTGGGCCATCGGGCAGCGCGGGTGGAAGGAGCAGCCCGGCGGGATGTGCGTCAGGTTCGGCGGGAGGCCCTTGATGGCGTACAGCTCCTGGCCCTTCTGGTCCAGGCGCGGGATGGAGTCCAGCAGGCCTCGGGTGTAGGGGTGGGCGGGTGCTTTGTAGATGTCGTACACGGGCGCGGACTCGACGATCTTCCCCGCGTACATCACCGCGATCCGGTCGGCGACGTCCGCGACGACACCCAGGTCATGGGTGATGAGGATGAGCCCCATGCGGTACTCGCGCCGCAACTCACCGAGCAGGTCCATGACCTGGGCCTGCACGGTGACGTCCAGAGCGGTGGTGGGCTCGTCGGCGATGATGAGCGCCGGCTCCAGGGCCAGCGCCATGGCGATCATGATGCGCTGGCGCATGCCGCCGGAGAACTGGTGGGGATAGTCCCGCACCCGCTGCGCGGCGCCCGGGATGCGCACCCGCTCCATCAGCTCGACGGCCTTGGCCCGCGCGTCCTTCCTCGACATCCCCCGGTGCACGACGAACATCTCGCCGAGCTGGTCCCCCACGGTCATGACGGGGTTCAGGGCCGACAGCGCGTCCTGGAAGACCATCGCCATCCCGGCGCCCCGGATCCTCCGCCGCTCCTCCTCCTTCAGCGTGAGCAGGTCCTGCCCCTGGAAGCGGATCTGCCCCCCCGTGATCCTCCCGGGCGGCGTGTCCAGGATCCCCATCACCGCCTGCGCGGTCACCGACTTCCCGGAGCCGGACTCGCCGAGCACCGCCAGCGTCTCCCCCGCGTCGACCGCGTAGCTCACCCCGTTGACGGCATGGGCGACCCCGTCCCGGCTGCGGAACTCCACCCGCAGGTCGCACACTTCGAGCAGCACCGCACCATCACCTCAGCTTCGGGTCGAGGGCGTCGCGGACCGCGTCGCCGAGCATGATGAAGGCCAGCACGGTGACCGCCAGTGCGCCCGAGGGCCAGAGGAGGGCGTGCGGGGCGTTGCGGATGTACGGGGAGGCGGCGGAGATGTCGATGCCCCAGGAGACGCTGGGCGGTTTGAGGCCGACGCCGAGGTAGGACAGGGTCGCCTCCAGGGCGATGTAGGTGCCCAGGGCGATGGTCGCGACGACGATCACGGGCGCCACGGCGTTCGGGGCGATGTGGCGCAGCAGGATGCGGGAGTCGGAGGCGCCGAGGGCGCGGGCCGCCTGGACGTAGTCGTTGTGCTTGGCGGCGATGACCGAGCCACGCGCGATGCGGGAGATCTGCGGCCAGCCGAGCAGCACCATGAACCCGATGACCGGCCAGACCGTATTGCTGGTCACCACGGAGAGCAGGACGAGACCGCCGAGGACGACAGGGATGGCGAAGAAGATGTCGGTCACCCGGGACAGGACCGAGTCCCAGACCCCGCTGAAGTAGCCCGCGAGTCCGCCGAGGACCGAACCGAACAGGGCCACCCCGAGCGTCGCGCACACGCCCACCGTGACGGACGTGCGGGCGCCGTACACGGTGCGCGTGTAGACGTTGCACCCCTGGCCGTCGTAGCCGAAGGGCGCGCCCGGTCCCGGGCCGTCCTGGGCCTTGGCCAGGTCGCACTTGAGCGGGCTGCCGGGGGCGATCGCCGAGGGCCACAGCGAGATGAAGACCAGGAAGAGGATGACGAGCCCCGAGGCGATGAAGACCGGGTTGCGGCACAGGTCCCGCCAGGCGTCGGACCAGAGGGAACGAGGTCTGCCCGCGGGTCCCGTGCCCCTCGGTCCCCCGGGAGTCCTCTCCAGCGTGACGGCCTCGCTCGCGCCGAGGTCCATCGCGCCGCCCATGCCGGTGCCGGCGATCGCGCCCTCGGGCTCGTACGGCTGTTCAGGCATAGCGGATCCTCGGGTCGAGTACGGCGTAGAGCAGGTCCACGAGCAGGTTGGCGGCGAGGAAGACCAGCACGAGGACGGTCACGAAGCCGACGACCGTCTGCGTGTTGTGCCGCAGAATGCCCTGGTAGAGCTGGTAGCCGACGCCGTGGATGTTGAAGATCCGCTCGGTGACGATCGCGCCCCCCATCAGCGCGCCGATGTCGGTGCCGATGAAGGTGATCACCGGGATCAGGGAGTTGCGCAGCAGGTGCCGGGTGATGACCCGGTGCCGGGGCAGCCCCTTGGCGATCGCCGTGCGGACGTAGTCGGACCGCTTGTTCTCCGCGATGGAGGTACGGGTGAGCCGGGTGACGTAGGCGAGCGAGACGGAGGCGAGGACCAGGCCGGGCACGATCAGCTCGCCGAAGGTGCCGGTGCGCACCGAGGGCCTGATCCACTGCCACTTGATGCCGAGCAGCAGTTGCAGCAGCAGACCGGTGACGAAGGTCGGGACGGAGATCACGACCAGGGTGGCGAGGAGCACACCGGTGTCGACGGGCCGGCCGCGCTTGAGGCCGGTGACGACTCCCAGTGTGATGCCGATGACGATCTCGAAGAGGATGGCCACGAGGGTCAGCCGGATGGTGACCGGGAACGCCGTCGCCATCAGCTCGGTGACCGGCTGCCCGTTGAACGCGGTACCGAAGTCGCCGGTGAAGACGTTCCCCATGTAGGTCAGGTATTGCTGCCACAGCGGCTTGTCGAGGCCGAACTCCTTCTCCAGCTGGGCGGTGGTCGCCGGATCGCAGGCCCGTTCCCCGCACAGGCCGGCGACGGGATCGCCCATCACGTTCACCATCAGGAAGATCAGCAGCGTGGCCCCGATGAACACCGGGATCATCTGGAGCAGCCGCCGGACGACGTAGCGTCCCATGGCGGCTCAGCCGACCTTGATCTCGTTGTAGACGGGGACGCTGAAGGGATTCAGCGCCACGTGGGACAGCCGTTCGGAGTAGCCGGCGCTGCCGTTCTGGTACCAGAGCGGGATGGCGGCCATGGTGTCCCGTACGACCTCCTCCGCCTTCTGGAAGGTGGCGACCGCCTTGGCGATGTCCGTCTCGGCGTTGGCCTGGTTCACGAGTCTGTCGAAGTCCTTGTTCGACCACTGCCCGTCGTTGGAGGAGGCGCCCGTGTAGTAGAGCGGCTGGAGGAAGTTCTGGATGAGCGGGTAGTCCATCTGCCAGCCCGCCCGGAACGGGCCGCTCATCCTGTGCTGCCCGATCTGGTTGCGGAAGTCGGCGAAGGTGCCGACCGGGTTGCCGACGCAGGCCTTGTCGTTGCCGAGGGCGTTGTTGATGGAGTTGCACACCGCGTCGATCCACTCCTTGTGCGAGCCGGTGTCCGCGTTGTAGGTGATCTTGACCTGGCCGCCGGGGATCCCGCCGCCCTCCTCGACCAGCTTCTTCGCCTGGGCGGGGTCGTAGTCGCAGGCCCTGCCGCACAGGCCGGCCTTGAAGCCGCCGTCGGTGCCGAGGACCGGCGAGGTCCAGTCGGTGGCCGGGGTCCGCGTCTTCCGGAAGATCGTGTCGGTGATCTGCTTGCGGTTGATCGCCATGGACAGGCCGGTACGGACCTTCTCGGAGCCGGGTCTGTTCCAGGCCTTGTCGTAGTAGGGGAAGGCGAGGGTCTGGATGATGCCCGCGGGGGCGTTGATGTAGCGGTCGCCGAGGTCGCCCTTGACGTTCTTCAGCTGCGCGGCGGGGACGTCGTCGACGAGGTCGAGGTTGCCGGCCAGCAGGTCGGTGTAGGCGGTGTTGCTGTCGGTGTAGACCATGAGCGTCACGCCGTCGTTCTGCGCCCTGTCCGGGCCGGGGTAGCCGTCCCGCTTCCGCAGGTACATCTGGGAGCCCTTGGTGTAGGACTCGATGGTGTACGGGCCGTTGCCGACCGGCTTGCGCACCCAGGCCGCGTGGTCGGTGAAGAACGTGCGGGGCAGCGGGGCGAAGGCCGCGTAGCCGAGGGTGTCGGGGAAGCCGGAGAACTTCTGGTTGAGCTTGACGGTGAAGGTGAGGTCGTCGAGGACCTTCAGTCCGGACAGTGTGCCGGCGCTCTGCTCGCCGCTGTCGGGGTGGACCTTGTCGTACCCGTCGATGTAGCCGAAGAAGTAGGCGTTCTTCTGATTGTTCCGCAGGCTCGCCCCGTAGTTCCAGGCGTCCACGAAGGACCGGGCGGTCACCTTCTCGCCGTTGGAGAAGGTCCAGCCGTCCTTGACCCTGACGGTGAAGTTCCGCGAGTCCTCGGTGTCGATGGACCGGGCCAGCCAGTCCTGGGCCTTCCCGGTCCTCGGGTCGTACTTCTTCAGGCCCCGGAAGATCATGTCGAGGACCTTGCCGCCCTGCACCTCGTTGGTGTTGGCCGGCTCCAGCGGGTTCTGCGGGTCACCCCACGAGGAGCTGAGCACCGTGCCGCCGTTGCCGCCGCCGGTCGAGCCGCCCCCGCAGCCCGTGGCCGCGAGCGCCACCGCCACGGCGCCGGCGGCCCATCGCGCGTGCGTGCCTGCACGCATGGCGCGCCTCCTCCCTGAGCGTGGATCACCTCGGTCAGTACCGACACATACCGCGCATAACGCATGCGGACTGCCCGATTGGGCGGTCTTTAGAGGGACACGTCATCCGAATGCAGGCATCACCGGGCGGGCGTCTCGGTGATCTTGCGCGAGGAGCGCAATAGATCTTCGCGCAACGATGCGGAAACGTTGGATTGCGGCGTTCCGATGTACGCATTTCGACACTCCCCCGTCCGCATATCGAACTCATTGACCGATTGGTCCAATTGGTCCGATGTGAAGCACGGATTGATTACGGCGTGCTACCCGCGTAGCTACGGTTCGGTCAAGCGCGAGTAAAGAAGGTAAAGAGGCAACCAAGGCGACCGAGAATTTATTGACCTTGAATGAATTGCGTTGAAAAAGTCCGGCGTAGCCCGTAGGGGAGCGCCCTGCGGAGTCATCAGACCCTCCCTTGGGCCAGGAGCACCATGACCCCCCCAACTCCATCAGCGGCTGCCCCGCTTGAGGTGACCGACGAGACCGTCGAGAAGTCGACCGCTCCGGACACCTCGAAGGGCAGTGAAGGCCGCTCTCCGGGACGGCTTGCCTGGAAGCGCTTCAAGCGCGACAAGACGGGCGTCATATCCGCCTATGTCGTCATCTTCTTCTTCGTGATCGCGATCGCGGCACCGCTGATAGCGAAGCTTTACGGCAAGGATCCGTACACCACGTATGTGACCAAGCAGCCCGACTTGTTCAACGCCTTCTCGTACCCTGCGGGCCCCAACGGCGGGATGAGCTCGGACTTCTGGTTCGGCGTCGAGCCGCAGCTGGGCCGGGACGTCTTCACCTTCCTGCTGTACTCCATCCGCAACTCGCTGGGCATCGCCCTGGCGACCACCCTGCTCACCGTCGTTCTGGGCGTCGTGATCGGCGTCACCGCGGGCTACCTGGGCGGCAAGGTGGACTACTTCGTCGGCCGGGTCATCGACATCCTGCTGTCGTTCCCCTCCACGCTGTTCTTCATCGCCTTCATGCCCGTCGTCTTTGGCCTCTTTATCGCCGCCGACGAGGACATCCCGACCTCGCTGCGCGCCACCGCCCTGATCGTGGTGCTGACCTTTTTCGGCTGGGCCTCCATCGCGCGTCTGCTGCGCGGTCAGGTACTCGGCCTGCGCGAGCGGGAGTTCGTCGAGGCGGCGAAGGTCACGGGCGCGTCCCCCATGCGCATCGTCTTCAAGGAGCTGCTGCCCAACCTGTGGACGCCGATACTGATCCAGTCCACCCTGCTGCTCCCGACCCTCGTGACCACGGAGGCAGGCCTCGCGTTCCTCGGCGTCGGCATGATCGACCCCACCCCGGACTGGGGCGTCATGATCGCCCGCGGCGCCCAGTTCTACACCGAGGACCTCACCTTCATGCTGTTCCCGGGCCTGGCCATGGTGATCTTCGTCCTCGCCTTCAACCTCCTCGGTGACTCGGTGCGCGACGCGCTCGACCCGAAGTCCAAGCGGTAATCCACAACCCACTCCGGCCCGGTTCGACGACGACCGGCTGGTCCCGTCTGTTCCGATCGACTCATGAGGCAGGCTCAGCATGTCTTTTTCCCGTAGAAACTTCCTGATCGCCACCGGTGTGGCGGCGGCCTCGACCTCGGTGCTGAGTGCCTGCAGCAGTGACAGCGGCAGCGGCTCGTCGGGCAAGGTCCCCACGGTCAGCGGCAGCAAGACCGTCAAGATCGACGTCGGCACCAAGGCCGACTCGACCGGTCCGGCGCCCGAGGTCACCGGTGCCGTCAAGGGCGGGACGATCTGGTCGCTCGACTCGTTCGACATGGACCACATGGACCCGGCGCAGATCTACAACTCGACCGAGGCGGCCATCACCGTCCCGGTCCTGCGCGGTCTGACCGGCTACAAGATCGACGACAAGGGTGGCGCCATCCTCGTCGGCGACCTCGCCACGGACGCCGGCACCATGAAGGACGGCGGCAAGACCTGGTCCTTCACGCTGAAGGACGGCGTCAAGTGGGAGGACGGGTCCGAGATCAGCATGGACGACGTCCGCCACACCTACGAGCGCCTCTTCGCCTCCTTCATCACCGAGGGCCCGCGCTACATCCAGAACTGGCTGGAGGGCGGCAAGGGCTACAAGGGCCCGTACGGCGGCAAGCACCTCGACTCCATCGAGATCTCCGGCAAGACCGTCACCTTCCACCTCAACGAGCCGCGCGGTGACTTCAACTTCACCCTCGCCATGCGTGGCTACGCCCTGGTGAACAAGAAGCACGACACCAAGGAGAAGTACGACAAGCGTCCGTTCTCCAGCGGACCGTACAAGATCGACAGCCGCCAGCCGGGCAAGTCGATGACCTACGTGCGCAACGAGCACTGGGACCCGAAGACCGACTCGATCCGCAACGCCTACCCGGACAAGTTCGTCTTCCAGTTCGGCTTCCAGGCGCTGGCGTCCACCGACCGCTACATCTCGGACCGGGGCAACGACCAGTACTCGATGTCGATCTTCAACGAGGTCGCTCCCGAGCGCGTCGCCCAGGTCCTCACCAACGCGAAGTACAAGCCGCGCATCCTCACCCAGGTCGACACGGCCACCTACTACTGGCCGATCAACACCAAGCGGATCACGGACCCGAAGGTCCGCCAGGCCATCAACTACGCCTGGCCGGTGCAGCAGCTGCAGACCATCCGCGGCGGCGCGGCCAGCAGCGAGATCGCCACCACGATCTTCAGCCCGGTGACCCCCGGTTACCACAAGTTCGACCTGTACGGGAAGCTCCAGAAGGGCGGCGGCGACCCGGTCAAGGCCAAGGCCCTGCTGAAGGAGGCCGGCAAGGTCGGCCAGAAGCTGGTCATCGCCTACCAGCAGTCGGACAACTCCGTGAAGCAGGCCGTCGCGATCAAGAACGCGCTGGAGGCCGCCGGCTTCCAGGTCGTCAACAAGCAGGTCGACAAGTCGACCTTCTACACTCAGATCAGCAAGCTCGACAACGGCTACGACATGTTCGCCGCCGGTTGGAGCCCGGACTGGCCGGCCGGTTACTCGGTGTTCTTCCCGTGCTGGGACGGCAGCCAGGTCATGGACGGCGGCACCAACTGGGCGCAGCTGAAGAACACCAGCGTGGACAAGGCGATCGCGGCCGCGTCGAAGATCGCGGACCCGGACAAGGCCAACAAGGCCTGGGGCGACATCGACCGCCAGATCATGGAGCTGGCGGCCTGCGTGCCGGACTACCACCCCATTCGTAACTGGATGTACGGCTCCAAGGTCGGCCACGTGGTCTACGACAGCGCCAACACCTGCATCGCGCTCTGCAAGCTGTACGCGAAGAAGTAAGCACGTTCGACCACGGGGGCGGTCACGACCTGGCCGCCCCCTCCGCCCCCCTCACCCCGGCGACGGCGCCCCGTCCGGAAAGTCACGCCCCATGTTCCGCTTCCTTGTCCGCCGAACCTTCGGCGCGCTGGTCATTCTGTTGATCATCAGCGCCGTCACTTTCTGGCTCTTCTACGCCATCCCGCGTGACCCCGCCATGATGTCCTGCGGCAAGAACTGCACCAAGCCCATGCTCGAACAGGTGCGGCACAACCTGGGCATCGACCACCCGGTACCGGTCCAGTACTGGTACTGGCTCAAGGGCATCTTCGTCGGGCGGGACTACGGGAGCTTCGGGCACTGCAACGCGCCGTGCCTCGGCTACTCCTTCGCCAACCGCGAGCCCGTCCTGGGCACCATCCTGGACCGGCTTCCGCTGACCCTCTCGCTCGCCTTCGGCTCCGCCGCCGTCTTCCTCGTCTTCGGTGTCGGCGCCGGCATGGCCGCCGCCGTCAAGCAGGGCAAGTGGCAGGACAAGGCGGCCAGCTCCGCCTCGCTGGTCGCGTCGTCGATGCAGATTTACTTCGTCGGGTACATCGCGATGTACTTCCTCGTCGGGAAGCTCGACATCCTCGACAACCCCTCCTACACGCCCCTCACCGAGAACCCGGGCGCTTGGGTCTCCGGCCTGCTGCTGCCCTGGCTGGTGCTGGCCCTGATCTGGACCGCCAACTACACCCGAATGACGCGCTCCCAGCTGGTCGAGACGCTCAGCGAGGACTACGTCCGTACCGCCCGCGCCAAGGGCCTGTCCCGCCGCAACGTGTTCTTCCGGTTCGCCTGGCGCGGCGCGATGGGGCCGATCGTTACCATCTTCGGCATCGACCTCGCCACGCTCATCGGCGGCGCGATCATCACGGAGCAGGTCTTCAGCCTTCAGGGTGTCGGCCAGCTCGCGCTGAGGTCGGTGGAACAGAGCGACCTGCCCATGGTGCTCGGCGTGACCCTGCTGGCCGCCGGCGCCATCGTCCTCTTCAACATCATCGTGGACGCCGTCTACGCCCTCATCGACCCGCGGATCCGGCTCGCCTGACCTCCGCCCCGCCGTCCCTTCCCAACCGCCCCACCCGGCGACCTCGCATCACCCCCCAGGAGCGTCCCCGTGACGAGCACCGATCAGCAGCCGTTCCTCTCCATCAGGGACCTCAAGGTCCACTTCTCCACCGAGGACGGCATCGTCAAGGCCGTCGACGGACTCAGCTTCGACCTCGCCAAGGGCCAGACGCTCGGCATCGTCGGTGAGTCGGGCTCGGGCAAGTCCGTCACCAACCTGACGATCCTGGGCCTCCACGACCGCGAGCGCACTGCGATCGAGGGCGAGATCGTGCTGGACGGCAAGGAGCTGCTCACCGCCTCCGAGAAGGAGCTGGAGCGGCTGCGCGGCAACAAGATGTCCATGATCTTCCAGGACGCGCTGGCCTCGCTGTCGCCGTACCACACCATCGGTGCGCAGATCGGCGAGACGTACCGCAAGCACACCGGCGCCTCCAAGTCCGAGGCCCGCAAGCGTGCGGTGGAGATGCTGCGCCGGGTGGGCATCCCGCAGCCGGACATGCGGGTGGACGACTACCCGCACCAGTTCTCCGGCGGTATGCGCCAGCGCGCGATGATCGCCATGGCGCTGGTCTGCGACCCCGAGCTGCTGATCGCCGACGAGCCGACCACCGCGCTCGACGTGACGGTCCAGGCCCAGATCATGGACCTGCTCAAGGACCTCCAGCAGGAGTTCGGCACGGCCATCATCTTCATCACCCACGACCTCGGCGTCATCGCCGATATCGCGGACGAGGTGCTGGTGATGTACGGCGGCCGGTGTGTGGAGCGCGGCACCAAGGAGGAGGTGCTGCGCGACCCGCAGCACCCCTACACCGTGGGCCTGCTCAACTCGATGCCGAGCCTGACCGGGCCGGTGGACGTTCCGCTGACGCCGATCCCCGGTTCGCCGCCCTCGCTGCTCAACCCGCCGTCGGGCTGCCGCTTCCACCCGCGGTGCGCCTTCACCGACAAGGTCGCCGGCGAGCTGTGCTCCGGTGAGCGCCCCCTGCTCGAGGTGGTCGACGGCCGCGGTGCCGCGTGTCACCTCACCACGGAGCAGAAGCGGGAACTCTTCGCCGACTACGCCGCGACCCAGCACAACTGACGGACACGAGAGCGGACTCACGAACATGAGCAACACGAACCCCCTCCTGGACGTCTCGGGGCTGACCAAGCACTTCCCGATCAAGGGCGGCTTCCCGATCCGCCGCACGGTCGGCGCGGTGCAGGCCGTCGACGGACTGGACTTCCAGGTCGCCGAGGGTGAGAGCCTGGGCCTGGTCGGCGAGTCGGGCTGCGGCAAGTCGACCACGGGCCGGCTGATCACCCGCCTGCTGGAGCCGACCAGCGGCAAGATCACCTACCGCGGCCAGGACATCACGCACGCGGGTCGCAGGGGCCTGGCCCCGATCCGCTCCGAGATACAGATGATTTTTCAGGACCCGTACGCCTCCCTGAACCCGCGGCAGACGGTCGGCAAGATCATCTCTGGTCCGATGGAGATCAACGGCATCAACCCCGCCGGCGGCCGCGAGAACCGCGTCCGCGAGCTGCTGGAGACGGTCGGCCTCAACCCCGAGCACTACAACCGCTTTCCGCACGAGTTCTCCGGCGGTCAGCGCCAGCGCATCGGTGTCGCCCGCGCGCTCGCCCTGGAGCCGAAGCTGATCGTCGCGGACGAGCCGGTCTCCGCCCTGGACGTCTCCATCCAGGCCCAGGTGGTCAACCTGCTCCAGAAGGTGCAGCGGGAACTGGGCATCGCGTTCGTCTTCATCGCCCACGACCTCGCGATCGTGCGGCACTTCTCGCAGCGCGTCGCAGTCATGTACCTGGGTAAGATCGTCGAGATCGCCGACCGCGAGGACCTGTACGACAACCCGCGCCACCCCTACACGCGGGCCCTGCTCTCCGCCGTGCCCGAGGCGACGGTGGACAAGGAGCCGCGCGAGCGCATCCGCCTGGTCGGAGACGTGCCGTCCCCGATCAACCCGCCCTCCGGCTGCCGCTTCCGCACCCGGTGCTGGAAGGCGACCGAGAAATGCGCCACGGAGGCACCGCCGCTGGTGCAGGTGGAGGGCAACAAGCCGGGCCACCTGACGGCGTGCCACTACCCGGAGACGGCGGACGCCGTCCCCGCCCCGCGCCTCTCCAAGGACCCCGAGGCGGCGGTCTGACACACCCCTTTCCGTCAGCCGCCCTCTTGCGGAACGGACTTTCACGGCCCATTGACCCGAGCCCATGAACGTCCGCTCCAGGGGACGAGGCCCGCACCTCCCCAGGTGCGGGCCTTTCCTTCTCCCCGGCGGAAGCCATCGGCCGCAGCGGGAGCGTTCGGCTCAATTCTTGCTCAATTAGCTATACACCGCCCCGACATCACGGAACACTTAATCCCACAGCGACTGACCTAACGCTGTGAGTTGGGGGTATTTGTTCATGAGGCACATTCAGAAATCAGGGCTGATCGCGGCTATTCTGGCGCTTGCCTTCTCGTTCTTCGGCGGGGCCTCGCCGGCCCAGGCCGCTCCAGGCCACACCTTCTACATCGTGAACAAGGACACCGGCAAGTGTCTGGAATGGAACGGCTACAACAAGGAGATCACCCAGGAGAAGTGCAAGAAGACGCAGTGGCAGTGGTGGAACAACAAGGCCGCGAAGCTGTGTAACTACGTCTCCCCCGGAGGCGACTTCTGCCTGGGCGACGCCGGCCGCGAGAAGCCCGTTTACGGTCGGCAGTACAGTGACGCTCATCAGCTTTTCTTCTCCAGCCTGAACCCGAACGCGCAGACCACCATCGGGGCTCTGCAGTGCGGCTACTTCAAGGTCGTCAGCGGAAAGGTCTCGTGCGGAAAGCGCATCCTGATCGACCACGGGCACAAGTACTCGCCGAAGATGATGTGGATCATCAAGTACTGAGCCTTCGCATCTGGGATCCACTTCGCCCAAAGGCATGATGGCCCCGCCCGTCACACGGGCGGGGTCTCGCGCGTCTCCTGCGGGCACCGTCAGGGTCATCCGGAGTCAGGAGTACGCGAAGTGAGGCGAAAACTGACGCACCGTTCAAACGTGTGACAGACTGCCGCGGTGGTAGATCACTCGTTCGCCGATCTCTCGCTCGCCGCGCTGTACGACACCCTCAACCCCTGGGGACCGGGTGACGACTTCTACCTCGGTCTGGTGATGGGTGCCCGCTCGGTGCTGGACGTCGGCTGTGGCACCGGACAGTTACTGCGACGGGCCCGGGCCGAGGGGCACCGGGGCCGACTGATGGGGCTCGATCCGGCCGCCGCCATGCTCGTACAGGCACGACGGGACTGTCCGGACGTCGAGTGGGTGCTCGGGGATGTGCGGGTGCGGCGGTGGGACGGGGAGTTCGACCTCGTCGTGATGACCGGGCACGCCTTCCAGGAACTGGTGAAGGACGACGAGGTCCGTGACTGTCTGAGCGGGATCCGCGCGGCCCTCGCCGACTGCGGCCGGTTGGTGTTCGAGACCCGTAATCCGGCCGCCCGTGCCTGGGAACGATGGACGCCGGAGCGGGTGTACGAGATCACCGATGCCGACGGTACGCCCGTGCGCGTGTGGCACGAGGTGCAGGGCGACGGCCCGGACCGGGGACGAGTGCGCTTCACCGAGACCTATGACGGCGCCCGCTGGCCCGCCCCCCGGGTCAGTCACAGCGTCCTGCGCTTCCTCGACGCCGAGACGCTGGAGGGTTTCCTCACGGAAGCCGGCCTGGCGGTCGTCGAGCAGTACGGGGACTGGGAGCAGGGCCCGCTCACCGCCAGCTCCCCCGAGATCATCACCGTGGCGCGGAAGGCCTAGGCACCCGCGGGACAACTGACCTGACCGGTCATCACATGGGACTGCGAACCGGCCGTCCGGACCGGATAGGGATGGTGGCGGCGGCGCAGCAGCGCATACCGCTGGTGACCGATGCGCCGGAGGTGGCCCGGCCGGTGTCGGCGGAGCGGGACAAGGCGAAGACCGCCGTGCTGCGGAAGTACTTCACCGTGGTGGCGGACGAGCAGGTCCGCGGCCGACGGATGCCGGTCTACGAGCGACGGCGGCACGCGTAGGCGCGACGGCCGGGCCGATGGGCCGCGGCCGCCGGCCGGGATCGGTTCGCCCTACGCCTCCCCCGTCGCCCTCTGCTCCGTCGCCGTCTCCTCCAGCGCCGCCAGTGCCGGGTCCAGCACGATGTCCTCGCCCCGGGCCTCGATGGTCGGCTCCTCCGGGAAGTGGCAGGCCGTCAGATGGCCGGACCGGTTCCCGGAGAGCTGGATCAGCGGCGGCTCCTGCGTCGCGCACGTGTCCTGCGCCTTCCAGCAACGGGTGCGGAAGCGGCAGCCGGAGGGCGGTGAGATGGGGGACGGCACGTCGCCGGCCAGACGGATGCGCTCGCGTGCGGGCGCGCCGCCCTCCTCCAGGCTGACCTCGGGGACGGCGGACAGCAGGGCATGGGTGTACGGGTGGCGTGGGCGGGCGTAGATGGAGTCACGGTCACCCACCTCGATGATCTTGCCGAGGTACATGACGGCGACCCGCTGGGAGAAGTGCCGTACCACCGCCAGGTCGTGGGCGATGAAGAGGAAGGCGATGCCGAGTTCCCGCTGCACCTTCTGCAGCAGGTTCACGACCTGGGCCTGGATGGAGACGTCCAGGGCCGAGACCGGCTCGTCCGCGACGATCAGCTTCGGTTCCAGGGCGAGGGCGCGGGCGACACCGATGCGCTGGCGCTGGCCGCCGGAGAACTCGTGCGGGAAGCGGTTGTAGTGCTCGGGGTTGAGGCCGACGATCTCCAGGAGTTCGCGGACGCGCTTCTCGCGGCCCCCGGCCGGGTTGATGTCGTTGATCTCCATCGGACCCACGATGATCTTGCCGACCGTCTGCCGCGGGTTCAGCGACGAGTAGGGGTCCTGGAAGATCATCTGGATCTCGGACCGGATCGGCGCCAGCGCCCTGCGCGAGGCATGGCTGATGTCCTGGCCGCGGTAGGTGATCGTGCCGCTCGTCGGCTCCATCAGCCGGGTGATCAACCGGCCCGTGGTCGACTTGCCGCAGCCCGACTCGCCGACCAGGCCGAAGCTCTCGCCGGCGCGCACGGCCAGGTCGATCCCGTCCACGGCCTGCACCGCGCCGATCGTACGGCGGATCGGGAACCCACCCTTCACCGGGAAGTGCTTGGTCAGCCCGGAGACCTCCAGCAGCGGTTCCCCGTCCGCGCCGGCGCTCTTCCCGCGCGGGGCCGGGAGGACCAGGTCCTCTTTCATGACGGTGTCCTCCTATGACGACCTAGCCCAGTCGGGGCTTGATCTCCTCGATGAAGATGGTCCGCTTCTGGTCGGCGGTGAGGTGGCAGGCCGACGCCCGGTCCGGGGCCAGCAGCGGGCGCTCGTTCACACAGCGGCCCGAGCCCTCCACCCGGTCCTGGAAGGTGCAGCGGGGGTGGAAGCGGCAGCCGGAGGGCGGGTTGAGCAGCGAGGGCGGGGTGCCGGGGATCGGGGACAGCTGGGCGCCGAGGTCGGAGTCCAGGCGCGGCATCGAGTTCAGCAGGCCCCAGGTGTACGGGTGCCGGGGCGCGCGCAGCACCTCGTCGGTGGTGCCCCGCTCCACCGCGCTGCCGGCGTACATCACCATGATGTCGTCGGCCATGTCGGCGATCACCCCCAGGTCGTGGGTGATGAAGACGATGCCCGTACCGAACTCCTGCTGCAGGTCCTTCAGCAGGTCCAGGATCTGCGCCTGGACCGTCACGTCCAAAGCCGTCGTCGGCTCGTCGGCGATCAACAGGTCGGGGTCGCAGATCAGCGCCATGGCGATCATCGCGCGCTGGCGCATACCGCCGGAGAACTGGTGCGGGTAGTCCTTCGCCCGTTCCTTGGGGTTCGGGATGCCGACCTTGCCGAGCATCTCCACCGCACGGTCCCAGGCGTCCTTCTTGGAGGCGCCGTTGTGCTTCATGTACGGCTCGGCGATCTGGCGGCCGACGGTGTAGTACGGGGAGAGCGCGGTGAGCGGGTCCTGGAAGATCATGGCGACCTTGTTGCCGCGCAGCTTCTCCAGGTCCGGCTCACGGGCCGTCGTCAACTCCTGCCCGTCCAGCAGGATCTCACCCTCGACCGTGGTGAACATCGGGTTGTGCAGGCCGAGGACGGTCAGGTTCGTCACCGACTTGCCCGAGCCGGACTCGCCCACGATGCCGAGCGTCCTGCCCCGCTCCAGGTCGAAGGAGAGCCCGTCCACGGCCCGTACGACGCCGTCCTCGGTCTTGAAGCTCACGTGCAGGTCCCGCACCGAGAGCAGGGGCCCGCTGCCGGCCGGGACGGGAGCACCGGCTTCCTTGGTCAGAGTGGTCACGACAGTGCTCCTAGGACAGCCGCACGCGCGGGTCGATGAAGGCGTACGCGGCGTCGACGACGATGTTGAACAGCAGGATCATGCTGGCGGCGAACAGCATCACGCCGAGCAGCAGCGGCAGATCGCTGAAGAAGACCGACTGGACGGCGAGTTGTCCGATGCCCGGCAGCGAGAAGGTGTACTCGGTGATGATCGCGCCGCCGAGCAGGGAGCCGAGGTCGATGCCGAAGATGGTGACGATCGGGATCAGCGAGCCGCGCCAGGCGTAGCGGAAGAAGACGTACCGCCGGGACATGCCCTTGGCGCGGGCGGTGCGGACGTGTTCCTCCTGCAGCTGTTCGATCATCGAGGACCGTGACATACGGGTGTACTGCGCCGCGAAGATCGTGGAGAGGACCACCCAGGGGATGATCAGGCCCGAGAACCAGGTGACGGGGTCCCGGGTGAAATCGGTGTAGGAGGGCTTGTCGAACCAGTGCGTCTGGTAGACGAGGATCGCCAGGGCCAGCGGGCCGAGGAAGTAGATCTGCAGGGCGCTGATGACCATGGCACCCGCGGTGGCCGTCTTGTCGATCAGCGTGCCGCGCCGCCAGGCGGCGAGCAGGCCGGTGCCGAGGCCGATGACGAGGAAGCACACGGCCGCGCCGAGGGTGAGCGAGATGGTGGTGGGCAGGCGGTCCAGCAGCGTGCTCCAGACCTGCTCGTTGGTGTGGTACGAGTAGCCGAAGCACGGAGCGGGGCACGGGCCCTGGGCGAACTGGTCGCTGCCCATGACGAGGTTGTGCAGGAAGATCCAGTACTGCTCGGGGATGGATTTGTCCAGGCCGAGCACATGGTGGATGTTCGCGATGCTGTTGGGATTGCAGGTCTTGCCGCACATCAGCAACGCCGGGTCCCGGGGCACCCCGAAGAACAGCACGAACGTGACGATGCTCAGCAGGAACAGAATGACGACGGCACCGATGATCCGGCGGACGAGGAAGCGCAGCATGACAGGGCAGCTCTCAGACGTCGGCGGTCCGGGCGGTACCCGGCGCACCCCTTCTGCGGGAGCGCGCCGGGTACCGGACGGGGACGGTTACTTGATGTAGAGGCGACGCGGGTCGATGCCGCCGAGCACGTCGTCGTAGACGAGCCCGCCGACCTTGGAGCCGGCGATCTGGGTCTGCTTGTAGTACGCGGTCGGGACGACGTTGACGCTGTCCTTCACGATGTACTGGTCCAGCTTCTCCCACTCGGCCGCGGACTTGACCGGGTCGGTGATCTTGTTGATCCGGTCGATCTCGCTGTTGATCTTCGGGTCGTTGATCTGCGAGTAGTTCTGCGCGCCGTCGGCGATCACGCGGCCGTCGTACAGCGGCGGCATGACGGTCGAGGCGGACGGCCAGTCGGCACCCCACGCGGTGTGGAAGATGTCGTAGTTGTTGTTCAGCTTGGAGACCTGGTCGTAGTAGGTCTCGGCCGGGATCTCCTGGCGCTGGACGTTGAAGCCGGCCTTCTTCAGGCCCGCCGCCATGGCGGTGGAGTACTGCTGGCCCTCGGGGGTGTTGATGTAGCCGAAGGTCAGCTTCATGTTGAGCTTGCCGGCCTTCTTCAGCAGCTCCTTGGCCTTGTCCGGGTCACCGGCGGGCTTCTTCTTCTTGCCCCACGGGTCGAACGCGGCGTCGTAGCCGGAGACGGTCGGGGAGATCAGGCCGCCCGCGACCTCCATGGCGTCGGTGCCGCCGTAGGCGCGCACGAACGGGGTGATCGGCAGGGCGTAGGCGATGGCCTCGCGGACCGTCTTGTCCTGCAGGGCCTTGTGGCTCATGTTGATGTTCATCTGGCCCACGTACGGCTGGTAGCCGGAGACCGTGCGGGCCTTCATCTTCGGGTCACGCAGCACCTGGGACAGGTTGCCCGCGTCCACCTGGTTGTTGAAGCTGACGCCGGCCCGGTCCGCACCGCTGTCGGCGAGCAGGGCCTTGGTGGAGGTCTCGTACTGCTGGTTGAACGTGAAGTTGAACTGGTCCACGTACTGGTGGCGGATCGGGTCCGTCTTCGGGTCCCAGTTGGTGTTCTTGACGAGCACCATCGACTTGCCGGACTTGAACGACTGGACCTTGTACGGGCCGGTCACCACCGGAGCCTTGTCGTACCGCTCCTTGGTGTCGCCCTTCTGCGAGACCACCGCGTAGCCCGCCATCGCCATCGCGTAGGGCAGGTCGGGGTGCGGGGTCTTGAAGTGGAAGACGACGGTCTTGTCGTCCGGCGTCTCCAGGACGGAGGCGGGCAGGTGCTTGCCCTTGTAGGGGCCGCCCTTGAGGAGCTTGCGGTACTCGGTGCCCGGCTTGTCGGCCAGCCACTGCTGGAGGTAGGTCGGGCCCTGGTTGATGAACGGCGCGAAGAGCCGCTCGACGCTGTGCCGGACGTCCTTGGACGTGATCGGGGAACCGTCCTGGAACTTGATGCCGTCCTTGAGCGTGTACTTCCAGGTCTTGCCGCCGTCGGTGGTGGTGCCCGAGTCGGTGGCGAGGTCGCCGACCACCTCGTGCTTGCTGCCGTCGTCGCTGGTGGCCTTGTAGCCCGTCAGGCCGCGGTGGAGCAGCGAGGCGAGGGAGCCCTCGTCGGAGACGTAGATCTGGGCCGGGTCGAGGTGGGCGTAGCTGTCGCGCTGCAGCACCTCCATCGTGCCGCCGGACTTGGCACCGGGCACGGCCGCGGCCGGACCCGTGGAGGCGGCCGCGTCACCGAACTTGATGGACGCCTGCTGGCGTTTGGCGTTCCCCTCCTGCTTCTTGCCGTCGTCGCCGCTGTCGCTGCCGCCCTTGCTGCAACCGGTGAGCACAAGAGCTCCGGCCGCGAGCACGGAGAGTGCGCCGTATGCGTGGCGTCCGCCCCTACTCATCACGAAGATTCCCACCCATCTGTGTGTCACCAGTGAGTTCTGTGTGTCACCAGTGCGAAAAGAACTGCTGAAATGCAGTGAGGTGCCGCGGAACTGACGTTCCGTGTGGTTGAGGTGCTGAGGTCAGCGCGCGGTCTTGGGATCGAATGCGTCTCTGACCGAATCCCCGAGCAGGTTGAACGCGACGACGAAAATGATCATCGAGATGCCGGGGAAGAACATGTAGGTGATGTCGTTCTGCATCACCAGTTCGGTGGACGCCTTGGAGAACATCTGCCCCCAGTCCGGCGTCGGTTCGACGATGCCCACGCCCAGGTAGGACAGACCGGCCTCGGCGGTCACGAAACCGGGCAGCAGGTACGTCGACTGCACCAGCAGCGGGGTGACGATGTTGGGCAGCATCTCCTTGCGGATGATCCGCCACGGCGAGGCCCCGCTGACCTTGGCCGCCTCGATGAACTCCCGTTCGCGCAGGGCGAGTGCGGTGCCGCGCAGCAGACGGCCGAGCCCCATCCAGCCGAGGAACCACTGCACGAGGATCAGTGCCACCACCCGGACGTAGGTGGGCGTCTCGTCGCGCGGGCTGACGAACAGGGAGACCACGACCGGCATGCTCGCGATGAAGAACAGCTGTGCCGGGAAGGCGAGCAGGAAGTCGATGACCCGGCCGATGAAGTAGTCGGTCCTGCCACCGATGTAGCCGGCGGTGACGCCGAGCAGGATGCCGGTCACGACGACCGCGAGGGTGACGGCGACCGAGATCATCAGCGAGGTGCGGATGCCGTAGACCAGCTTGGTGAAGACGTCGTAGCCGTTGCCGGGTTCGAGGCCGAACCAGAACTCGCCGCTGATGCCGCCGTTGGGCTGGACCGGCACGCCGGCGCTGTCGAAGAGTTCGGGGCGCTCGTCCGCGTAGACCGTGTACGGGTCCTTGCCGTACAGCTTGGAGATCAGCGGGGCGAGCAGGCCGATCAGGAAGAAAAAGCCCACGACGTAGGCCGAGATCACGCCGGTGCGGTCGCGCTTGAAGCGCATCCACATCAGCTGGCCGGGGGACCGGCCTTCGAGCTTGACGGCTTCGCTCTTCGTCTCCGGCCCAGGTTCGCCGTCGACGACGACCGAAGTTCCGCCGCCCTCAATGTCGATAGGACTTGTCACGGTTCGTCCGTTTCACAGATATGAGTGTGAGAGGTGTCCGGGTACTCCGAGAACGCGCGAAATCCGCAGTCGGACGCGCGTAGTTCTACAGCCGAATCACACCGCTGGAAGCGACGAACTGACCCACTTGGTGTTTGTGACACCGCGCATGGGGGTTCCTCCTCATGACTTCACGTGTTCACCAACAGGAGAGGGTTACCGTCTTCCCTCCGACACCCCTGACGGAGGGTCAGACACCCCCTGGTGCTCGTGAGTCGGCGCTGTCCCCACAGCGCGAGACCCATTGACCCGAGCGCTACGCGGCTAACTATCTGCCATGAGTCAGGTGGCGACCACTGTCTTTAAATCTCAATTCAGTCACAGCTGCCGCCTAGAACTTCCAAAAACTGGACAAACTGTTCGAGGGGAGAAGGCCGCGAAACGGACGTGTTACATGGCTATCGGTCGGCGATCTCCGCATTTCGGACAGCGGGCGCGGGTAACCGATCACCGGCCGCCGGAAAACGGGTTGCAAAAAGCCCGGGTCCCCCCAACATGGGGAGACCCGGGCTCAAGTGCCCTCGGATCAGCCGTGCTTGGCGCGGCTCGCGGCGCGGGCCCGCTCGCGGGCGTCCAGGTTCACCTTGCGGATGCGAACGGCCTCCGGGGTCACCTCGACGCACTCGTCGTCACGGCAGAACTCCAGCGACTGCTCCAGCGACAGCTTGCGCGGCGGCACGATCGCCTCGAACGAGTCGGCCGACGACGACCGCATGTTCGTGAGCTTCTTCTCCTTGGTGATGTTGACGTCCATGTCGTCGGAGCGGGAGTTCTCGCCGACGATCATGCCCTCGTACACCTCGGTGCCCGGCTCCACGAACAGCACGCCGCGCTCCTGCAGGTTCGTCATCGCGAACGCGGTGACGGCACCGGCGCGGTCGGCGACCAGGGAGCCGTTGTTGCGGGTCGTCAGGTTGCCGAACCAGGGCTCGAAGCCCTCGTGGATGGAGTGGCCGATACCCGTGCCCCGGGTCTGGGTCAGGAACTCGGTGCGGAAGCCGATGAGGCCGCGCGAGGGGACCACGAACTCCATGCGGACCCAGCCCGAGCCGTGGTTGGACATGTTGTCCATGCGGCCCTTGCGGACACCCATGAGCTGCGTGACCGCGCCCATGTGCTCCTCGGGCACGTCGATCGTCATGCGCTCGACCGGCTCGTAGACCTTGCCGTCGACGTCCTTGGTGACGACCTGCGGCTTGCCGACGGTCAGCTCGTAGCCCTCGCGGCGCATCTGCTCGACCAGGATGGCCAGCGCCAGCTCACCACGGCCCTGCACCTCCCAGGCGTCCGGGCGCTCGGTGTCGAGGACCCGCAGGGAGACGTTGCCGATCAGTTCGCGGTCCAGCCGGTCCTTGACCTGGCGGGCGGTGACCTTGCGGTCCTTCACGGCAGCCTTGGCATCGGCGCCCTTGCCGGTGCCGCCGCGGCCGACCAGCGGCGAGGTGTTCGTACCGATCGTCATCGAGATCGCGGGCTCGTCGACCGTGATCAGCGGCAGCGGGATCGGGTTCTCGGTGTCGGCGAGGGTCTCGCCGATCATGATGTCCGGGATACCGGCGACCGCGCAGATGTCACCCGGGCCGGCCTTCTCGGCGGGCTTGCGGGTGAGCGCCTCGGTCATCATCAGCTCGCTGATGCGGACGTTGCTGATCGAGCCGTCACGCTTGATCCAGGCGACCGTCTGGCCCTTGCGCAGCTCGCCCTGCTCGACGCGGAGCAGCGCGATACGGCCGAGGAAGTTGTCGGCGTCGAGGTTGGTGACGTGGGCCTGGAGCGGGGCCTCCTCGTCGTACGTCGGGGCCGGGATGTGCTCCAGGATCGTGGAGAAGAACGGCTCCAGGCTGTCGCTGTCGGCCGGGACCGTGCCGTTGTCCGGCTTGGTCAGCGAGGCGATGCCGTCACGGCCGCAGGCGTAGACGATCGGGAACTCGATCTGCTCCTCGTCGGCGTCCAGGTCGAGGAAGAGGTCGTAGGTCTCGTTGACGACCTCGTCGATCCGGGCGTCCGGGCGGTCCGTCTTGTTGATGCACAGGATGACGGGGAGCCGGGCCTGCAGCGCCTTGCGCAGCACGAAACGGGTCTGCGGCAGTGGGCCCTCGGAGGCGTCCACCAGCAGCACGACACCGTCGACCATCGACAGACCGCGCTCGACCTCGCCACCGAAGTCGGCGTGGCCGGGGGTGTCGATGATGTTGATCGTGATCGGGTCCCCGCCGGCCTTCGGGTGGTACTTGACCGCCGTGTTCTTGGCGAGGATCGTGATGCCCTTCTCACGCTCCAGGTCGTTCGAGTCCATCATGCGGTCGTCGACGCCTTCGAGCTGGTGGGCGGCGAACGCGCCGGCCTGCTTCAGCATGCCGTCGACGATGGTGGTCTTGCCGTGGTCGACGTGGGCGACGATGGCGACGTTGCGGATGTCGTGACGCGTTGCGGTCACAGCCATAGTGCGGCGTACTCCCAGAGTGGTGAGAAGGCCCTGATGTGTACGTCCGTGTGACGCGGGCCTGCCGGGCTTGAACACGCCACGGCCTCACCCCATGGTACGGGTCCGCCGTGGTTGGGGCTCGCCGGGCTGTGTCGGCGCAGTACAAGCCGCTTCCCACCCGCCCGGCGCCGCGGGCCGCGCCCACCCTCCCCGCCCTCGGCTCGCCTCGAGCGGGGGCACCCCCGTCGCCCCGCGGAACGGCTGCCCGCGGCGGCTACTTCTTCGGGCCCGGCGAGATCTTCGCCCCCTTCTTCAGGAAGCCCATGTCCTCGTAGACCGGCGTCTGGAAGCCGAACGCCCCGGCGTTGACCAGTTCCTTGCGCACGCCCACCAGCTGAGGCCGCTGATAGAGCGGGATGGAGCCCGCCGCCGCCCAGATCCGGGCGTCGGCCTTGCGGATCAGCGAACGCGCCTCGTCCTCGTCGAGCGTGGCCGCCGCCTGGTCGAAGAGCTGGTCGACCTGGTCGGTGCCGACCCTCGTGTAGTTCTGCTCGACGTTCACCGAGCCGTCGGCCGCCGGCACCGGCTTGGCGTAGATGGGCCGGGCGTCGGTCGCGGGGAAGGCGGAGGACGGCCAGGAGTAGAGGGCGAGGTCGTAGTCGCCGGAGGCGATGTGGTCCTTGAAGTAGCTCTCGTCCGGGACCTTGGTGATCGTCGTCCGGATGCCGAGCCGCTCCAGCATCGCCGTGATCCGCTCGGCGACCGTGTTCAGGGTCTCGGAGCCGGCGCCGGAGGGCAGCACGAAGCGGAGTGCGAGCGGCTTGCCGTCCTTGGCGAGCAGTCCGGCCGACGCGGCCGCCGGAGCGGCCGTGCCCTTGGGGGCGTAGGCACCGGGCGCGCCGCCGGGCTTGCCCTCCTGCGCGAGGTGCCGGCCGCCGTCCTCGCCGTGCCTGCCCTTGTCCTCCCCGCTCTTGTCGTCCTCGCCGACGATGTACTCGCCGTCCCTGCCGCCGTCGGACCTGTCTTCCTTGTCTTCCTTGCCGCTCTGCCCGCTCTCGGCGCCGGCCGCCTTCTCCCCCTTCTTCTGCTCCTTGACGGGGCCGCCGGGGACCCAGCCGGCGTCGGCGAGCAGCGCCTGCGCCTCCTTGGTGTCCTGGCCGCCGATGGCACCGCTGCTGTCGGCGTAGGCGGCCTGCCCGGACAGGGCGAGGTGGCTGCCGACCGGGACGGCGGGCAGCCCCAGCGGGGTGAGGACCAGCTTGGCCAGTTCCTCGCGGTCCAGGGCGCGGGCGACGGCCCGCCGGACCCGTTCGTCGGTGAGGGGGCCCTCGGAGCCGTTGAGGGCGAGCTGGGTGTAGGCGGGCTCCAGGGACTTGCGGACGTCGAAGGCGCGCAAGGCCTGCTGCTGCTCCAGGTACTCGGAGATGGCCTTGCGCAGCTTCTTCTTGCCGGCCTTCACCTCGTCGGAGTCGAAGCCGTGCGCGAGCGCCCAGGAGCGCAGCTTCTTCACGGAGGTCTTCCCGCCGCCCTGCAACGGGGTCCCGGTGCCCTTCCGGCGGGTGGCGAGGCTGATCCGCTGGGCGTCGGCGGCGTCGATCTCGGCGAGGTCCACGCTGCCGTCGGCGAGCGCGGCGGCCCGCTTGTCACGGGGTACGGCGTGCAGCACGATCTCGTTGAGCTTCGCGGGCTTGCCCCACCAGCGCGGGTTGCGGGTGAGGACCACGTCCTTCGCGGCGGTGTCGACCTTCTCCAGCTTGAACGGGCCGGCGGTGACCTTCAGCTTGCGGCGGGCCCCGTCGTTGAAGGCGTCCGGGGTGCCCATGACGTCCTTCGGGTACAGCGGGGAGAACAGCGACCGCCAGTCGGCGTAGGGGCGGGAGAAGGTGACCCGGACCTGGAGGTCGTTGGCGCCGCGCTCGATCTTGGCGATGCGGTCGTAGCCGGCGTTGCGGGCGGTCCAGTAGGCGCTGTCCTTGCCGGAGAGGGCGCGCCACTGGGCGACGAAGTCGGCGGCCCCGATCTCCCGGCCGTCGCTCCAGACGGCCTGCTGGTTCAGCTTGTACAGCACGACCTGGCGCGGCTCGGTCTCGATGACCTTGGCCGACTCCAGATAGGCGGGATTCGCCACGGGCCGGCCGTTCGCGTCGAGCCGGAACATCGAGGGCAGCACGGCCTGGGCGACCCGGGTGGTGCCGGCGTCGGCATCGGCCTGGAAGGTGTTCAGGTTCTCCGGTACGGCGTCCACCGCCCACTTGGCGGTACCGCCGTCGGCGACCTGGTCGCGGGCGACGAGGGCGATGTCCTGCGGCGCGAGCGGGCCGGCGATCTCGTCATCGGAGCCGCACCCGGCGAGGAGGGGCACCACGAGCGCCCCCGCGGTGAGGAAGGCGACCGAGCGCATGACCGCGCGCGAGCCGACGCCGTCGTAGGACATCTCTGCTACCTCCAGGAAGCCGCGGGCTTTATGCTCACTTTTGTCGGTATATGGAGCCGGTCTGGAGCTGATCACTTTTGGCGGTATATGGAGCTGATCAGATCTATGCGGCCACTGAAGAGGAAAGGATCCGGCCACAGCGGGCGACACGACGACGACGGGCGGTAACCCCACCCGTGCGGCGCAACCCACCCGGAGATGCACCCGCGCGCCTCCGCCAATCGCTGCACATGCCTTCACACCGGCACGTGTGACGCGCAACACTCCAAGGCGCATGAACGTTGCCGCCCAGGTCCCGCCGGACCCATGGAAGTGAGGGGCAAGTCATGACCGTGCACGACGACATCACCTCGGTCCAGCGCTCCCTCGACGATCTGTACCGGTCGTTGGGACGCCTGGAGCACCATCTCGGCAGTGGCGGCCTGGAAATGCGCCGGGTCCGGCTGGACGCCGACCATCTGCGCGAGAGCGTCGCGCTGCTGCGGGAGGCGGCGGCCGCCCCGGACGCGTCCCGCCGGCCCGACCTCGTCACCATCTCCGACACCCCCTACGACATCAGCCTGTGGACGGACTCGGACGACGAGGGCCTGGGTGCCCGCGACCGTCGCGCCCCCTGACATCCCCGAACCGACCGGAGTCCCCTTTGGCCACTGGTACGGAACCCCAGCAGAACGGCGGCGGCGTACGCACCGGTACGCGCGCCGCGATCGCCGCACCGCATCTGCGGACCGACCGCTGGTGGCTGGCGCCCGCCGTCACCGCGGCCGGTCTGTTCGCCTTCGTCGTCTACTCGACCTGGCGGGCCTTCGCGAACGCGCACTACTACGCGGCGCCCTACGTCTCGCCGTTCTACTCGCCCTGCCTGGCGCAGAACTGCGGGACCATGCACGGCGGGCCGAACGCCGACGTCCTCGGGAGCTGGTGGGGCATCTCCCCCGCCGTCATCATCCTGATCTTCCCGCTCGGCTTCCGGCTGACCTGCTACTACTACCGCAAGGCGTACTACCGCAGCTTCTGGGCGTCCCCGCCCGCCTGCGCGGTGGCCGAGCCGCACCGGAAGTACACCGGTGAGACCCGCTTCCCGCTGATCCTGCAGAACGTCCACCGGTACTTCTTCTACGCCGCTCTGCTGGTCGCCGGCGTGCTGACCTACGACACGGTGCTGTCCTTCCGGGACACGCACTACCGCTGGGGCCACATGGGCCTCGGCACCCTGGTCTTCCTCGTCAACATCGTGCTGATCTGGGCGTACACCCTCTCCTGCCACTCCTGCCGGCACATCGTCGGCGGCAAGCTCAAACACTTCTCCAGGCACCCCGTGCGCTACCGGACGTGGCAGTTCGTCGGGAAGCTCAACGCCCGGCACATGCTGCTCGCCTGGGCGTCCCTGGTGAGCGTGGCCCTCGCCGACTTCTACGTCTATCTGGTCGCGTCCGGGGTCTTCGACGATCCGCGCTTCTTCTAGAGATTCCAGTGAGGGACTGACTGATGTCCGTGGTGGACCGGCAGGAGTGGGACGTCGTCGTGGTCGGTGCCGGCGGCGCCGGGCTGCGAGCCGCGATCGAGGCCCGCGAGCGGGGCGCCCGTACGGCGGTGATCTGCAAGTCCTTGTTCGGCAAGGCACACACGGTGATGGCCGAGGGCGGTATCGCGGCGGCCATGGCCAACGCCAACGAGCACGACAACTGGCAGGTCCACTTCCGCGACACCATGCGCGGCGGCAAGTTCCTCAACCAGTGGCGCATGGCCGAGCTGCACGCCCAGGAGGCCCCGGACCGGGTGTGGGAGCTGGAGACCTGGGGGGCGCTGTTCGACCGTACGAAGGACGGCCGGATCTCCCAGCGGAACTTCGGCGGCCACGAGTACCCGCGTCTCGCGCACGTCGGCGACCGTACCGGTCTGGAGCTGATCCGCACCCTCCAGCAGAAGATCGTCGCCCTCCAGCAGGAGGACCATCGCGAGAGCGGGGACTACGAATCCCGGCTGAAGGTCTTCCAGGAGTGCACGGTCACCCGGATCCTGAAGGACGGCAACCGGGTCTCGGGCGTCTTCGCGTACGAGCGCGAGACCGGCCGTTTCCTCGTCCTCGAGGCCCCCGCGGTGGTGATCGCTACCGGCGGCATCGGCAAGTCGTTCAAGGTGACGTCGAACTCGTGGGAGTACACCGGTGACGGGCATGCCCTCGCGCTGCTCGCGGGCGCGCCACTGCTGAACATGGAGTTCGTGCAGTTCCACCCGACGGGCATGGTCTGGCCGCCGTCGGTGAAGGGGATCCTCGTCACCGAGTCGGTGCGCGGGGACGGCGGGGTGCTCAGGGACTCCGACGGCAAGCGGTTCATGTTCGACTACATCCCGGACGTGTTCAAGGAGAAGTACGCCGAGTCGGAGGACGAGGCCGACCGGTGGTACGAGGACCCCGACCACAACCGCCGTCCCCCCGAGCTGCTCCCCCGCGACGAGGTGGCCCGCGCGATCAACGCCGAGGTGAAGGCGGGCCGCGGCTCCCCGCACGGCGGGGTCTTCCTGGACGTCTCGACGCGTATGCCGGCGGAGGTCATCCGGCGCCGGCTGCCCTCCATGTACCACCAGTTCAAGGAGCTGGCCGACGTCGACATCACGGCGGAGGCGATGGAGGTCGGCCCGACCTGCCACTACGTCATGGGCGGCGTCGCCGTCGAGTCGGACACGGCGGCCGCGCGCGGGGTGCCGGGGCTGTTCGCGGCCGGTGAGGTCGCGGGCGGCATGCACGGCTCCAACCGGCTCGGCGGAAACTCGCTGTCCGACCTGCTGGTGTTCGGGCGCCGGGCGGGCTGGCACGCGGCCGAGTACGCGCAGGGGCTCTCGTACCGGCGCCCGCCGGTGGACGACGTCCAGGTCGACACGGCGGCCGCGGAGGCCCTGCGGCCCTTCTCGGCGGAGTCGGAGGGCGAGGCGGGGCCGCCGGAGAACCCGTACACCCTGCACCAGGAACTCCAGCAGACCATGAACGACCTGGTCGGCATCATCCGCCGGGAGGGCGAGATGGAGCAGGCCCTGCACAAGCTGGCCGAGCTGCGGCTACGGGCGCGCCGGGCCGGGGTGGAGGGCCATCGCCAGTTCAACCCCGGCTGGCACCTGGCCCTGGACCTCAGGAACATGCTGCTGGTCAGCGAGTGCGTGGCGCGGGCCGCGCTGGAGCGCACCGAGTCGCGCGGCGGGCACACGCGCGAGGACCATCCGGCGATGGACCGCGCCTGGCGCAACGTGAATCTCCTGTGCACCCTCGCCGACCCCACCGGCGGCCTCGCGGCGACCGACCCCGCACGCGGCCAGATCCGCCTGGCCCGCGAGACCACCGACCCCGTCCGCCCCGACCTGCTCGCCCTCTTCGAGAAGGAGGAGCTGGTCAAGTACCTCGCCGAGGAGGAGCTGTACGAATGAGCAGCTACGAGGCCCACTTCAAGGTGTGGCGGGGCGATGTGCAGGGCGGTGACCTGGAGGACTTCAAGGTCGAGGTCAACGACGGCGAGGTGGTGCTCGACATCGTCCACCGGCTCCAGGCCACCCAGGCGCCCGACCTCGCCGTGCGCTGGAACTGCAAGGCGGGCAAGTGCGGTTCGTGCTCGGCGGAGATCAACGGCCGCCCGCGGCTGTTGTGCATGACCCGGATGTCGGTGTTCGACCGCGAGGAGACCATCACCGTCACACCGCTGCGCGCGTTCCCGGTGATCCGGGACCTGGTGACCGACGTCGGCTTCAACTACCAGAAGGCGAGGGAGGTGCCGGCGTTCGTCCCGCCGGCCGGGCTCGCCCCCGGCGAGTACCGCATGTTCCAGGAGGACGTGGACCGCTCGCAGGAGTTCCGCAAGTGCATCGAGTGCTTCCTGTGCCAGGACACCTGCCATGTGGTGCGCGACCACGAGGAGAACAAGACGGCCTTCGCCGGCCCCCGCTTCCTGATGCGCGTCGCCGAACTGGACATGCACCCGCTGGACGCGGCCGCCGGGACGGGCCTGGACCGGGGACGCACGGCCCAGGACGAACACGGGCTCGGCTACTGCAACATCACCAAGTGCTGCACGGAGGTCTGCCCCGAGGGCATCAAGATCACGGACAACGCCCTGATCCCCTTGAAGGAACGGGCCGTCGACCGCAAGTACGCCCCTCTGGTGTGGCTGGGCTCGAAGATCAGGAGGCGGTCCTCGTAGCACCGCGGCCGGGGCGCTGGGCGAGGAACTGGACGATCGTCCCGCCCATGAACAGGAACCACCCGACGAGGGGAACGGCGCTCAGCCCCGCGTCGGCGAACGGTCCCAGAAACATGAACAGGCCCAGCCCGAGCGCGTTCAGCAGCGTCCCGTAGCCCCACAGCCGCGGCCGCAGCACCCGGCGCCGGGCCGGCGGCGGGACCCACTCCGCCACGACGGCCGCGAGGCCGCCCGCCGCGAGCAGGACCACGGCGAGCACGGCCGCCGCCACCAAGTACATGTGCATGACCAACATCGTCCCAGCGGACCGGGGGCGGCGCCAGGCTCCGGTTCGCGATGCCCCGTATGGATCCCGTCAAGAGGGAGGCCGGCCCACCCAGTCCTCCCGGTACGTCCGCCAGTCCGCCGCTGTCGCCGCGAAGTCCACGTAGAGGGCCACGCCGAAGCGGGTGCGGTCGGCGTCGGTGCGGGACAGGCCCAGGCGGACGCCGCGCACGGCGGCCGGCACGGTCTCGGCGTGCGCCCAGTGGCCCGGCTTGTCCGTGTGGTAAAAGGGCAGGCCCATCAGGAGGTCGGTCGTCTCCGGGGTGACCTCGAGGGCGAGGCTGGTCTGCTCGGCCACATAACCGCCGTACAGGCTGGGCAACGGCTGCGCGGTGTCGTACGACATCACGGCGATCTGGTCGACCCGGCGGGCCACCTGCCCGAAGTACGCCTGCGACCACCACTTGGGGTGCCCGGTGACCGCACCGGCGAGGGAGTGGAACGCGGGCAGCGGGTCGATCTGGTGGGCGGCCACGGAGAGCAGCGCGTGCCGGGCGCGGGTGAGATCCCGCAGGTCGTCCAGGAGCGTCAGGTAGTCGCGGTCGCCGGAGTGCAGGGGTTCCAGGTCGAAGTGGGCGCCTTCGAAGCCGGCGCCGAGGACACGGCGGGTGGAGGCGAGGATCGCGGCGCGGGTCCCGGGGCGGTCCAGGCGCAGACCGTCGGGGCTCTCGGTGGCCAGCCTGTCGCCGAGCCAGGCCTGGACCCGGACACCGGGCAGCTCACGGTGGACGGCCGCGATCAGCCACCTGGCCCTGCGGTAGGCGGAGTCGGGCAGGGTGCCGTCGTGCTCGAGCGGTCCGGAGTGGACGTACAGGTCACGGATCCCACTGCCGCGCAGACGCGCCGCGAGCGCCTCGACGTCCTTGCCGCTCTTACGGCCGTCCACCCAGGCGTGGCCGAGCCAGAGGGCGTCCTGGTGGCGCGTGCGGGTGCCCGGTGCCGGGTCACCGGTGTAGCTGAGACGCAGGGCGGTCTCGGCGGTGAGAAGGGGGAGGAGGAGCAGGGCGAGTGCGGTGAGGGCCCAGCGCAGCACGCGCCGCCGCTTACGCCCGGCCGCCCGCCGCACCGGCTGGTCGTCGACGCTCCGTGCATCCGGGTGGGTCATGTCGTCGGCTTCCCCCGCCCCCGGCCCCGCCGTGTCCTCGGCTTCCCCCGCCCCCGGCCCCGCCGTGTCCTCGGCTTCCCCCGCCCCCGGCCCCGCCGTGTCCTCGGTGTCCATCCCGTCCCCCTGTCCGCCTCGTCCCCCACCCGTATCCACCCCACTCGCGAAGCCGCCTACCTGCCCATACGCTCCAAAATGTGACGTCCTCCCTGATCCGGGGCCGGCCCCGGCACGCCAAGGCACAGATACGGGCGCGAGTGGGGCATGCCGTGCTGGGTGCCCTGATCGGCGCCGGGTGGCTGGTGTTGCCGGTGATGACGGTCGCCGCCCGGGGTCCGGTTCCCGTGGCCCTCTCCGGGCCCGTCGCGAGCGCCGCCGCGCCGCAGCAGGACGAGACGTCCACCACCGATCTCGTACTGCCGCTGGTCGTAGGCGGCGCGGCCGTCGTACTGGCCGGCTACGGCTACCTGCGCCGCACCCGGCGGGCCCGCTCCCGGACGACGCCGGGAATCGTCTCGGTGCGGCCGCCCACGCCCGCACCGGCCGACTCCGAACGCCAGGCACGTGCGGCGCTGGTGCTGGCCGACGACTGCGTGCGCACCAGCCGGGAGGAACTGTCCTTCGTGCACGAGCGGTTCGGCGAGGCGGAGGCCGAGCCGTGCGCGCATGCCCTGCGGGCGGCCGAGACCGAGCTTTCGGCCGCGTTCGCGATCTGGCGGCGGTACGAGGACGGGGTGCCGACGGAAGCCGACGCGCGGCGGCAGGCACTGGTGGGAGTGATCGGGCGGTGCGCGGAGGCGGGGCGGCGGCTGGACACCGAGGCGCCGGCCCTGGACCGGCTGCGGGGGCTGGAGGAGGGGGTGGGCGGGGCACTGGAGGTCGCCGAGGGACGCTTCCGGGAGCTGACGGTACGGACGGCGGCCGCACACGGCACGCTCACCGCACTGCACGAGCGGTATCCGCCCGTGGCCGCCGCATCCGTTACCGGGTACGTCGAGCAGGCGAAGGACCGGCTGGTGTTCGCCACCGCCCACCTCAACCGGGCCCGCCAGGCCGACGACTCCGGTGACGGCGAGCGTGCGGCGGGACACCTGCGCGCCGCCGAGGGCGCCATCGCACAGGCCGGTGCCCTGGTGGGCGCGGTGGAACGGCTCACGGCCGAGTTACGGCAGGCAACCGGCCTGATAGCCCCCGCGCTGACCGATGCGGAAGCGAAGCTCACGGTGATACGGAAGGGAGAGGTGGCGCCGGACGGGGATGCGGGGGCGTCTCTGGCCGTCGGTGAATTGCAGGCCCGGCTCGCTCATGCGGACGGCGTGCTGGCCGCCGTGCGCGCCGAGTTGACCGGGGGGCCGTTCGACCCGATGGACGCGTTGCGCCGGATCACGCGGGCCGTGGCGCGGCTGGGGGCGGGACGGTCGGGGGTGCTGGATCATGCCGCCCTGCTCGTGGCACGGAGTTCCGTCGCCGGGGCGGAGGAGTTCGTGGCGGTGCACCGGGGTGCGGTGGACGCGCAGGCGCGGGCCCGGCTGGCGGAGGCGGTGCGGTCGCTCGCCGCGGGGGATGCCGAGGGGGCCGACACCATGTCCCGTCAGGCCCGCGAACTGGCCGAACGGGATGTGCGGGCACACGGCAACCCGTACGCCGGCGCCGACGGCGACTCGGCGGGCCTGGCCGGTGCCGTGCTCGGCGGGATCCTTCTGGCCGAGGACCCGGACGGCGGCCCCCCGGCCGGGTTCGGCGGACCGGAGACCCGGGGCCGGCACCGGTTCCCGGCACCCTCATAACCACCCGGGGCCGCCCGCCCCGGCACCCCACCGGCTCAGAAGAGGCTGAGCAGCGCCTCCGCCGGGTCGGTGAGCCCGTGCTCCCCGCCGGGCAACGGCAGTTCGAACCAGACCGTCTTGCCCCGAGGCGTCCGCCGCGATCCCCACGCCGCGCTCAGCAATCCGACCAGCTGGAGCCCCCGGCCACCCTCGTCCGTGTCGCGGGCGCGCCGCCGCCGAGGCTGGACCAGCCCGGAGTCCCACACCTCGCACACCAGCGTCCGGTCCAGCAGCAGCCGCAGCCGGATCTCGCCCTCGCCGTACCGCAGCGCGTTCGTCACCAGCTCACTCACCAGGAGTTCCGCGGTGTCGACCAGCGGCTCCAGGTCCCAGCCGACCAGCTGAGCGCGGGCGTACTCCCGGGCCCGGCCCACACTGCGCGGCTCGCGCGGCAGCGTCCAGTCGCCGACGGATTCGGCGGGCAGTCCCTGGACCCGGGCCATCAGCAGAGCGATGTCGTCCTCGCCGTGGTGGGTGTCCAGGGTGTTGAGGACGTGGTCACAGACGTCCTCCAACGGGCGGGAGGGGTCCGTGAGCGCGCCCACGAAGGCCTGGAGGCCCTCGTCCAGGGGGTGGTCGCGGGACTCGACCAGTCCATCCGTGTAGAGCGCGAGCAGCGCGCCCTCGGGGAGTTCGACCTCCACCTCCTCGAAGGGCTCGCCGCCCACACCGAGCGGCATGCCGGGCGGCACGTCGAGCATCAGGGCCGCCTCACCGGGCTCCACCAGGACCGGGGGCAGATGGCCTGCGTTGGCGAACGTACAGCGCCTGGTCACCGAGTCGTAGACGGCGTAGACGCAGGTCGCGAGGTACACCTCGGAGAGGTCGGCGTCGCGGGGCTGCCGGGCCGTGCGGGTGGCCTGCTGGACGCCGCCCGGGGTGCCGAGGCCCCGCGCGATCTCGTCCAACGCCGACAGGACTTCGGCCGGTTCCAGGTCCAGCAGGGCCAGCGTACGGACGGCCGTACGGAGTTCACCCATGGCCACGGCCGCGCGCAGGCCCCGCCCCATGACATCGCCGACCACCAACGCCGTGCGGTGACCCGGCAGTTCGATGACGTCGAACCAGTCGCCGCCGACCTCCGTCGCCGCGTTGCCGGGCAGATAGCGGCAGGCGATGTCCAGCCCGGACGCCTCCGGGTCGCCGGGCGGGAGCAGGGACCGTTGCAGTATCAACGCGCGCTCGTGCTCGCGGCGGTACAGGCGCGCGTTGTCGATGCAGACCGCGGCACGCGCGGCCAGCTCCACCGCCAGATCCCGGTCACGTTCGCCGAACGGCTCGCTGCCCTTGGTCCGTGCGAACTGGGCGAGGCCCACGACCGTGTCGTGGGCGACCATCGGCACGGCCAGCGTGGACTGCACGAGACCGCCCTCCTCCCCGGGCACGGCCTGCGGGCGGGCGGTGCGCAGGGCGTCGGCGCAGGGCGAGTTGAAGGGGAAGTGGTGGACCGCGCCGAGTGCGACGGGCTCGGCGGAGCCGGCGAAGGGGGCGTCGGAGACGGCGCTGGCGAAGGCGACGCGGCGCAGTTCGGCGCTGCCGTCGGCGAGCCCGGGCGGGGCCTCGTCGCCGGCCAGCAGGCCTTGGTAGAGGTCGACGGTGGCGAGGTCGCAGAAGCCGGGGACGACCACGTCGAGGAGTTCGCGCGCCGTGGTCTCCAGGTCGAGGGAGTTCCCTATGCGGGCGCCGGCCTCGTTGAGCAGGGCGAGGTTGCGCCGGGCGGCGGCGGCCTCGCGGGCGGCGGCGCGGCGAGACGTGATGTCGGTGCCGAGCCAGGCGATCCCGATGGGCCGGCCGCTGCCGCTCTGCACGCGGTAGAGGTTGACGGACCAGTGCCGGCGTTCCTCGGAGTCCGGGACGAAACCCGTGACGTGCATGTCGGTGATGGACTCGCCGGTCTCCAGCACCCGCCGCAGGGTGGCCGAAACCCGTTCGGCCTCGGCGCGCGGCAGATAGTCGTGAACTCCCTTGCCCCGGTGGTCGTCCGGGGTTCCGCCGAAGATGGAGGCGAATCGCTCGTTGGCCCGACGGACCCTCAGATCGATGTCGATCAGCAGGAATCCGAACGGCGATTGGCCGAATATCGCCTGCGAGGCGGCGAGGTCGGTCTCGATGCTGCGCAGGGTGCGGACGTCCACGACGATGCACACCGCCGCCTTGTCACCCTCGGCGGTACGGGTGGGCATGACATAGACCTCGGCCAGGCCCTCCTCGCCGCGCGTGCCGTCCGCCTCGTCCGGCATCCGGAAGGGGACCACCCCGGTCCACTCGCGTCCGTCGAGGATCTCGGCCATCTTGCGCTGGCCGCGCGCGCGCAGGTCGGAGTCGACGAAGGCCTCTATGGGGTCCATGCCGACGGCGCGTTCGGCGGGGATACCGAAGAGTTGCTCGGCACGCAGGCTCCACTGGTCGACCAGTCCGCCGGGGCTGATGGAGAAGGACGCGACCTTGATGTAGTCGTAGATCGAACCGGGCGGACTGCTCTGCCACATGGCGTCGCCGGGCGCCGCGGCACCCTCCGCGGCCTGCTTCCCCGCGCCGCCCGACGGGTCCTCCGACTCCGTGGCCTTCGCTGGTATCTCGCTCACGCGAACCGTCCCCTCCAGCTCACCGCGTCCGGCACCGGTCACCGGGGGCGGCTGCCCGCAGTATCCAGCACTACGGCGCCGCACGACACGGTGTTCACGATCACAGCTCGGTCCAGGTGTTTTTCGGACCGGTCCGTGACAACACCTTCACTCTTCTAACCAGGGAACACGCCCGCGAACCCCACACCCCGGGACCGGTCGCGGCACGTCGCGCACGGCGCACGCACACCGGCGGACGTACACCCCCTGTTTCAGCCCCGCCGGACCTTCCGCCTCACCCGGGCACCGCCAGTTCGAACCAGACGGTCTTGCCGCCCGCGCCGGGCCGGGTGCCCCAGCGGCGCGAGGAGCCGGCGACCAGTTGCAGGCCGCGTCCGCTCTCGTCCCCGGGCTGGGCGACACGCTCGCGCGGTGGGTCCGGGAGCGGGTCGGAAACCTCCACCAGCAGCGCGTCGCCGAGCCTGGCGGGGCGAACCAGCCGTACGCCGATGGGCCCGGTGGCGTGCCGCATCGAGTTGGTGACCAGCTCGCTGACCAGCAACGCGGCCAGGTCGGCGAGGCAGTCGAGGCCCCAGCCGTGCAACTGGCCGCGCACCGCGGCCCGGGCGGTGCGCACGGCGCCCGGTTCCGCGGGAAAGGACCACTCGGCGCAGTCGCCTTCGGTGTCGATCACGCCGATCACTTCCCAGGCCAGCGAGCCCACCCATGTCCGGTTTCGTGGGGTTAATGGGCACATACCCGATATCGGGCGGGCAGTACCGCGCAGGAGGGCGCACTGTGGCACGAACGGCGTACGAGGCACTGCACATGCCTGAGACGAGCGCCCAGCGCGGCGAGCGCCGAGGCGGTGCGAGCGGCGGTCGAGGCCGCGCGCCGGGTCAGAAGGGGGCCAGGGATTCGATCTGCCGCACCGCCGCCACGTCCTGGTCCAGCCACGCCACGTCCCAGACCTCGGCCGGAGCCAGCCAGCGCAGCTCGTCATGGTCCTCGAGGGGTTCGGGCGTCCGGGAGCCGGGCAGCAGGCGGGCGGTCCACACCCGCAGGACGTACGGCGCTCGCAGCGGCCACTCCCCCGGCACGCGTTCGACCGGCTCGGCGTCGATGCCCAGTTCCTCGCGCAGTTCCCGCACCAGGGCGTCCTCGGGCCGTTCGCCCGCCTCGACCTTGCCGCCGGGCAACTCCCAGCGTCCGGCCAGTTCGGGGGGCGCGCTGCGCCGGGCGGCGAGCAGCCGGCCGCCGTCGAGCAGGGCGGCCCCGACCACCACGATCCGTTCCGTCTTGGGCGTCATGGGGCGGAGCCTACGGGAGCGCGCGGCCGGTCAGTTGTGGCTGCCGTCCCCGTTCTCGCCGATGCGCTCGACCCAGTAGAGCTGCTTGTGCCCTCGGTCGTCGAGGCTGTCGGCGATCTTCTGGGCCTCGGCCCGGGTCGCGTACCGGCCGACGCGGTAGCGATTGCCGTTGTCGTCCTGCCGTATCACGATCCAGGCGACCGTGCCCTCAGTCATGGCTCCCACCGCCCCGGTCAGTCCATCTCGCACCGCCCCACCCTCCCCGTCCCGTCCCGGGCCCCCGCCGTGCCCCGTCTAAGGAAACCGCGATCCGCATATGCCCGAGCGTACGCCCAACCTTTACGCAGCGAATACGGCTTTTCACAAAGAGGTACGCAACCAGCCAGAACGCCGGGGGCGCACGGGACCGAATGCGCCGTCGCGCAGCGCGCCGCATGGGGTCGGGGGCCTGGCGGCGGAAGGAGGGGTCACCTGGGAGAACGGCCGGATCGTGGCGTGCGTCGGCACCGGCCGCGCTCCGGTGGCCGGGACATCCGTCCGCTCGGGGTGCCGAGGGTGTGCGCTACCTCACTCGAAGGAGCGCGCGGCATCCCGGCCGATGCCTCGCGCGGGCACCGGGAGCGTCGCGGAACGTCACTTCACGGGCAGGTGGTACGCGACCTGGTAGCGGTCCGCCGGGATCACCACGTCGGCGGTCTCCACCGGGCGGCCGGAGGCGAAGTAGGTGCGCTGGACGACCAGGACGACATGGCCGGGGACACCGCCGAGCACATGCAGTTCCTCGGCGAGGCCGGGGCGGGCGCCGACCTCCTCGGTGACGTTGTCCACGATGACGTCGATGGCGCGCATGCGCTCGACCACGCCCATGCCGCCGAGCGGTCCCTCCTCGGGAAGCATCACCGGCGTGCGGCCGGTGACGGCGAGGGGCTCCCAGGAGGTGGAGAGCATCATCGGCTCACCGGCCTCCCGGAACAGGTACCGGGTGCGCATGACCCGGTCGCCCACCTGGATCGCGAGCCGCTCGGCGATGGCGGCCCCGGCCTCGGCCTGCTGGCTGCTGGACTCCCAGCTGCCGCGCGCCGCCGCGTCGGCCTGCTCCTGCCGGAAGGGCGTCGCGCCGCCGGCCGGCCGGTACCCGGAGCGGGCCACCCGGCGGGGCACCGGCCGTTCGCGCACGTACGTCCCCGAGCCGGAGCGGCCCTCGACCAGTCCCTCGGCCATGAGCACCTTGCGGGCCTCGAGCGCGACCGTGTCCGAGACGCCGTACTCCTCGCGGATGCGGGCCTGGGAGGGGAGCCGGGTGTGGGGCGGCAGTGAACCGTCGACGATCTTCTTGCGGAGATCACCCGCGACGCGCAGGTAGGCCGGCTGCTCACCGAAAGTCACTGGCCGCTCCCATCAGGTTGTACAGACAGCAACAGCGTGGCAACCGTGGGTTGTGCCGTGCAAGCAAAGGCCAGAGAATCACTCGATGTGATGACATCGCGGCCGGGAGGGCTTTACCCAGGGACTTTCTTCCGCGTATAGGGGTGCTCAGACGCGGGCCTGCTCACACCTGGATGCCGGTGTCGGCGCCGTCGTCGCCCATCGGCGGGGTGGTGGCCAGCCCCAGGGCCTTCCGCGCGGTGACCGCCCGGCGCGGCCGGATGAGGTCGAGACCGGTGTCGTAGTGCGCGTAGAAGGCGTCCGCGTCACCGGCCTTCGCGGCCTTCGCCCACTCCGCGCGCGCCGTGTCCAGAGCGGCGGCCAGGTCCGTGACCGGCCTCCGGGACCCGGCGGGCCAGTGGTGCGCCCGCAGCATCCGCGCCTGTTCGCCCAGCGCGGCCGACACGCGCCCCGCCCACGCCTGGTGCCCGGGCAGGTCGTCCTCCACGTAATCCGCTTCCGGGACCGTGTCCAGGGCCGCGTTGAGGACGTGAGCGGCCTTCAGATAGGCGACCTGGTCGGCGTCCAGGACGGTCTCGTCGTTGCGCAGCGAACCGGTCAGGTCGCCGCCCTCGGTGGTGCTGCCGAACACGCACGTGACCTCGCGGTCCCCCGCCGCCCAGCTGTCCTCGGTCGGGGTGAGGTAGTACACGTCGACGTCGCCCGGGACCGCCCAGCCGTCCATCGCGTAGCCGTCCCGCAGGCCCCAGCAGCGTTCGTCGGCGGTGTCGGTGACCGTGTCGTCCCCGGGGTAGCCGCCACCGGTCAGCCGGACGGACGCGAACACCTCGCCGTCGTGTTCGCCGGTGCAGGGCACCTTGTCGACGTCGTAGGTATCGCCGCTCAGCGCGCCGCCGGGCGCGTCGAAGCACTCGCCCTCGACCAGCGAGATGCTCGCGCCGTCGTGCACGCCGTCCTCGAGCCCCTGCCAGAGGCCGGACGCGCCACCCGTGGCGAACAGCAGCGCCCACAGCGCGAGTCCGATCCCGGAGAGCACCGCGCCGCCGACGGCCAACCCCTTGCCGCGCTCCCCGCGCCGGCGGATCTGCCGCAGCGCGACGAGCCCGAGCACCAGCCCCACACCGGGCAGGAAGCACAGCACGCCGAGCACGAGGGCGACGATGGCGAGGCCGTTGACGGGGGCCGGGTGGTTGTAGGGGCGGTAGCCCTGCGCCCACGGCTGGTACGGCAACCCGTGCGGCCCGCCCGGCTGTTGCGGGTACGGCGGCGGCGCGTACGACCCCCGCGGATGCGGCCGAGGCGGCTGGTACGGCCGTTGTGGCTCGTGGGGGCCGGGGGGCGGGGGTATGGACACCGGTACCGTGCTCCTGGGTCGGGCGGCGGCAGCGCAGCACCGGCGGCCGGCCCGCCGACTGGACTGACGTACGACTGGCCGCATGGTAAGCGGGGGCGCGCGGGGGGCGGAATGAGGGTGGGGACACCGGTGGGGAGCCGGGCGGGCGACGAGGTCGTCCGGGCGGTGAACGGGCTCACCGCCCGGTGGGCGGCGACCACGCCGGGCGGCACGGTCTTCTCGGCGGCCGGCGTCTGGCCGCTGCTCGCCTTCCTGGCCGACGGTGCGGCGGGCCCGGCGCGGGCGGAGCTGGCGGGGGCGCTGGGTGTGCCCGCCGAGCAGGCGGCCGGCGCCGCACGGGAGTTGCTGGCGGCCCTGCGGTCGGTGCCCGGTCTGGACGCGGCGCTCGGTCTGTGGACGCACCACGGGCTGACCCTGCGCGAGGAGTGGCGGGCCGGGCTGCCGGCCGGGACCCACGGGGTGTTCGGAGACGACCTCGTCACCGCCCAGGAGCGGCTGGACGCCTGGGCCGCCGAGCGGACCGGCGGGCTGGTCGAGCGCATGCCGGTGACGCTGGACCGGGAGGCGCGGATGGTCCTGGCCAGTGCCCTCGCGCTGGGCACGACCTGGCGACAGCCCTTCCGGGAGCTGCCGTTGCGGCCGGACACCGGTCCGTGGCAGGGCCGTACACTTCGCGGGCTGCACCGGTGGAGCGTACGGCCGGACCGGGTGGGTGTGACGGGCTCCCCGGACGGCTTCGTCACCGCCCTGACGGTGCCCGGTGACAACGGCGTCGACGTCCATCTGGTGCTCGGCGAGGAGCGCATGACACCGGGTCAGGTGCTGACCGCCGCGGTGGGGGTCGTGGAGCGCACCTTGCCGCTCACCGGTGGCGGCCGGCTGCCGTACGGGCACGTCGGCCCGGGCCTGCACGTGGAGCAGCAGCCGGCCGTCGAGCCGGCGCCGACGACGCTGGACGTGCGGACGGTGGCGTTCGAGGTGCGGGCCGACCACGATCTGCCCGCCCTGGCGGGCCTGTTCGGGCTGGCGGCGGCGACGGACACGCGGCACGGCCATTTTCCCGGCATCAGCGCCTTCCCGCTCGCCGTCGGTGCCGGCCGCCAGTCGGCGCTCGCGCAGTTCGGCCCGCTGGGCTTCCGTGCCGCGGCGGTGACGGCGGTCATGCCGGTGGCGGGCAGCGGGCCGCCCCGGTACCGCCACGAGACCACGGTCGTCCGCGTCGCCTTCGACCGGCCCTTCGGCTTCCTCGCCGTCGACCGGGAGTCCCGGCTGGTGCTGGTGGGGGGCTGGGTGAGCGACCCGGCGCCGTATCCGGTGAGGCACCTGGGGGGCCGCTCCACCTCCGCCGGCCTGACCGGCGAGCCGACGCCCGGCGGGACTCAGTGACCTCGCTCGGAGCCGAGTCCGCCCGGCTGCCTGGGCGCCCATGAGGGAGCGCCGGTGGCCTCCTTCGCGTCGGTCTCGTCCATCAGTACGCGCCATCCGTCGTCGCCGGCGTTGCCGTCGAGGCGCACGTCCAGTTCCTTGACCTGCTTGGTGCCCTGGAAGTACAGCAGCACGGTCTGGCGTTCGGAGCCCTCGTCGTAGAAGTCGGCCGCGACCTTACCGCGGGCCCCCTTGCGGAACCCGTCGATCCAGTTGGCGGCGGTCTTCTCCGCCTCGGCATCGGTGCTGTCGCCGGTGGCCAGGTCCGTCAGGCGCGCCGTGTCGCCGTCGGCGATCCGCCACACGACCTCCTGCACCACCCGCAGCGAGCCCGTGGACGGGTAGCCGTAGACGCGCAGCGGCTCGTGGCCGGCGTAGTCGGTCGCGTAGTCCGGGCCCGAGGAGGCGTCGGACCCCGCGCACCCGGCCGTGAGGATCAGCAGCAGCGCCAGTACGGCGCCGCGAGCCGGCCGTCGGCGTCCGGGCACGGGTGAACGATCGCGCACGCTCTTACCTCTTCCGTCGATCCATCACTGCGGGCGCTGCTCCTGGAGGACCCTGACACAGCGGGCCAGGAGCCCGGCCAGCGCGTCCCGCTCCCCGTCGGTGAACTCGGCGGCGAGGGCCCGCTCGACGCGCACCGCGCGGGCGTCGGCGTCGGCCAGCACGGCACGGCCCTCGTCCGTGAGGCGGGTCTCCAGGACGTTCTTGTGCCACTCATGCGGAGTGCGCGCGATCAGGCCACGGTCCCGCAGGTTCTTCAGGACCGTGGTCATGGTGGGCGGTGTGACTCCGCACAGCCGGGCCAGGGCGGCCGCGGAGATGCCGGGCTTGCCGGAGAGGTGGAGCAGCGCGGCGTACTGCGCGACCGTCACACCCGCCGGCTTCAGCACCGCGGTCTTGGTCGCATTGAGGGCCTGCTCGGCCCGCTTGAGGTGGGAGCCGAGGCGCTCGGACGCGGGCATGGAGGTCACTCGCGCATGATAGCGGGCACATACAAACGTTCACCCTCTCGCGGATGTTAATACCTTGACGACCATTAGAGTTCTAACTTAGCTTCGTGGTCGTACTACTGATGGCTCGACCGAATCCGAGAGGCACCGGCACCGTGTCCCCTTCGATCCACCGCCGTACGTTCCTGACCGCCACCGCGGCCGCCGCCCTGGCCGTCACCGCACCCGGATCCGCCCAGGCGGCCACCGGACCCCGTATCTCCACGGCCTTCACCCTCCCCGGCGAGCGCGCCTACCCCGAGGGCATCGCCCTCGACCCGCGCACGGGTGACGCGTACGTCGGCTCGTACACCACCGGCGCGGTCTATCGCGCCGCCGCCGGAAGCCGCACCGCCCGGGTCTTCCTGGCGGCGGGCGCCGACGGCCGGACCACGGCCAACGGCCTGAAGGTCGACCGTGCGGGCCGCCTGTGGGTGATCGACTCGACCACGGGGATCGATGTGTACGACCTGCGCGACCGCTCCCTGGTGGCCCGGTTCGAGGTGCCGGACGGCGATGCGCGCTTCGTGAACGACCTCGTGATCACCGACGACGGCACGGCGTACGCCACCGACAGCGTGCGTCCGCTGATCTACCGCGTCACCCCGGCCGAGGTGGCCCGCGCCCGCGGCGGCCGGGCGCCCCTCACCGCACACTACGACCTGAGCGGCGTCCTGCCCCCGCACGCACCCTCGGCCTACGCCCTGAACGGCATCACCGCCGACCGCGCCGGACGCCTGCTGTTCGTCGTCGACATGACCGGAGGCGGCCTGTACCGGGTGGCCGTGGCCGACGGCTCGATACGCCAGGTCACCCTGGCCGGCGGCGACTTGGTACACGGCGACGGCCTGGAGCTGGCGCACGGCACGCTGTGGGCCGCCCACAACGCCGGCAACACCCTCACCCGCTGGCAGCTGTCCCCCGACGGCAGCACGGCCCGCCTCACGCGCAGCCTGACCGGCCCCGCCCTCCAGATCCCCACCACCCTGGCCCACGACCGCCACGGCCTGCTGGTCGTCCGCTCCCAGTTCGACAAGGGCGGCCCGATGGGCCCGGGGACCCCGCGGACGCCGTTCACGGTGGCCCGGGTGACGGGACTGTGACACCGGCCGGCGCGACGGCCCCGGGCCGCGGGTCCCACCGTCAGGCACCGACCACGGTGGGATCACCCGAACAGGACCCCTGTTCCACCGGACGCGCGCGTTGGTCGGTGAGCGGGCGACTTCTGAGTGCCGGGGCCGAGGCCGCGGCAACCCCGCTCCTTGGGCGCCGGCCGGTCGTCTCACGCTGACGTGCGGCGTCCTGCTCCTGCTCCAGTGCCGCCGTGCGGCGCGGCGCGAAGCTCCGCTCCCGCCCGAGCAGCCGCATCAGCGCCAGGTCACGGCCGGCCTTCGGTTCCCGTTCGGCGCACTCTGCCGCGTAGATCCCGATCAGGCCGTGGAATCGGTAGTAGTGCTTGGACACCCTTTCCACCAGGTGACGGTCGACGAGCAGATCGAGCAGGCGCCGGGCCGTCGCACGGCTCGTACCGGCCAGGGTCGCGGCCTGCTGGACGGTGATCGGGCTGGCGGGGTGCAGGCCCAGGTAGCGGAACATCCGGGCGGCCTCCGCCGGCAACGCCTGATACGACGACTCGAACACCGCGCGCAGGTTCGCGGCCGCGTCGCCCTCCACGGTGAGACGGTCCAGCAGCCCGCGTCTGTCGGCGTAGCGCACCACTGCCGCGGTCGGCGGCACGTCACGGGCCGCGTTCAGCCCTTCGGCCGCGCTGCGCAGTGCCAGCGGCAGCCCCTCGCAGATGCGCACCAGGCGCATCATGACCGCCTTCTCCTCACTCAGCCGCTTCCCGCCCAGGTAGGTGAGCAGCTCGACCGACTCGCGTTCGGTCAGCGGTCCGACCCTGATCAGGTGGGCCCCGTCGCGGATCGCGAGTCCGGCGAGCCGCTGCCGGCTGGTGGCAAGCACGGACGACGCGCCCCCGGGGATCAGCGGACGGACCTGCTCGGCGCTGAGCGCGTCATCGAGCACCACCAGCATCCGCCGCCCGTGCAGCAGACTGCGGTAGAGGCTGACCCGCCCGGCCAGGTCGCCGGGTATTCGCGCGTCGTCCACGCCGAGACTGCGCAGCAGTTGGGCGAGCGCCTCGGCCGCCGTGAGCGGTTCGCCCTGCAGTCCCGTGCCGCCGAGGTCGACGAAGAGCTGGCCGTCCGGGAAGCGGTCGGTGAGCCGGTGCGCCAGCTCCAGGGCGACCGCCGTCTTGCCCACGCCCGCCAGGCCGTCCAGCACGGCCACGGGTGTGCTGGCGCTGGACCGTGACCCGTCCTCGGCCAGCACCCTTTCCAGTGCGGCCAGTTCCGCCGCACGGCCGACGAATCCCCGGGCCAGCGGCGGCAGCTGGGCGGGGCGCGGGGTGTCAGGCGAGACACTGTCCGCGAGGTCACGGGCCGCCGCCGGCGCCGGGGACCGGTCCTGGCAGGCGGTGACCGCGCGCCCGGCCAGTATGTCCTGGTGCAGACCGGCCAGCTCCGCGCCTGGTTTGATGCCCAGCTCCCGGCTGAGCAGCCGCTGGGTCTCGGTGTACACGGTGAGGGCGTCGGCCTGCCTGCCGCAGCGGTACAGGGCGAGCATCAGCAACCAGCGCAGCTTCTCCCGCAGGGGCTCCTCGGCCACCGCCGTGGACAGGTCGGCGACCACCTCGCCGTGCCGGCCGGCCCTCAGCATGTCCGACGCCCATTCCTCTATGGCCGTCATCCTCAGGTCCTGCAGCCGAGTCCGCTCCATGGCCGCGAACGGCCCGGGAATGCCCGCGAAGGCCTCGCCGTGCCACAGGGCCAGGGCGTCCCGGTACAGCTCCAGGGCCGCTTTGGCGTCACGGCCCGCGTGTGCCCTGCGAGCCTGCGCGTGGCGCTGTGCGAACCGGGTGACGTCCACCGCCTCGGGGCTGATGCGCAGACAGTAGCCGCCGGCCGCCGAGGCGAGTACGGAGCTCGTGCCCCGCCTGCTGCGGCCGGGCTCCAGCACGCGGCGCAGCCCGGCCACATAGGTGTGCACACCGTTGGCGGCGGTCTGCGGGACGTCGCTTCCCCAGACGGCGTCGATGATGTGCTCGATCCCCAGGACGTCACCGGCCCGGCTGGCCAGCAGCGCGAGGACGGCACGCTGCTTCGGCGGGCCAAGGACGACCTCCTTGTCGCCCGTCCAGGCCCGTACGGGACCCAGTAGTTGAACAGACAGATGTTCCGCCGCTGTCAGCATGGTGCCGTTGCCTCCAGGAATGGACGGTTGATCGCCAGTAACGCCGTGCCTTGATCAGTCGCGCGCCCCGGCGCGGACGGTTGCCGCACCCGGCGTCGTGGTCCCGGCATCCTCGGTGGACGCCAGCAACGACGTGGCCACGCACCGCAGCTTCTCCCGGGTCTCCTCGAGTTCCCGGTCCGGGTGGGACTGCTCGACGATGCCGGCCCCGGCCCGCAACCAGGTCCGGCCGTCCTGCGCGTACACGCTGCGCAGCACCAGAGCGGCGTCCATGGTGCCGTCTTCGGCGACCTTCAGCACGGCACCCGCGTACGGCCCGCGGCGGTTCCCCTCGTGCCGGTGGATGGCCTGGTAGGCGGCGTGCTTCGGTACCCCGGACGCCGTGACGGCGGGGAAGACGGCGGCGAAGGCCTCCCAGGGACTCGTCCCCTCGGGCATCTGCCCCACCACGCGTGAGGCCAGGTGCTGGACCGAACCACGCTCCTTGACCGTCATGTACTCCGCGACGACGACCGACTCCGGCTTGCACGGGCCGACCAGTTCGTCGACCGCTACCTTCACCGAGATGGCGTGCTCGTGCAGTTCCTTGGGATCGGAGAGAAGGTCCTCACGGAGCTTGTGGTCCAGCTGGGAATCCCCGGTCAGAGCACGCGTGCCGGCCAGCGGCTGACTGGACACCCGGCGGTCGGCGGAGACCTCGACCACGGTCTCCGGGCTGAACCCGAAGCTGCGCAGTCCGCCCATGTCCAGGAGGAAGGACCGGGCGGGGGAGTTGCTCAGGCGGCCCCTGCGGTAGCTGGCCGGGAAGTCGACCGCGGATTCGACGGGTATCTCACGGGACAGGATGGCCTTTTGCAGTTTGCCCGCGCGGATCTCCTCGACGAGCGAGGCCACCTTCCGGCGGTAGTCGTCGGCGCCGCTTTCCAGGTCCACCCGGACGGGCAGCGCCTCGGCCGGTGCCGGTGCCGCCGCGACTCGGGCCACCGTGTCCTCCGCCGCGGCCAGCGCGGCGCTGTCGAGGCTGCGCAGCAGGATCCGGGACCCGGTCAGACGCAACTCCGTCTCGGGGACCACCAGATGGAGCAGCGTTCCCTGCTGCACCGTCATACCGGCGATGGCGTGGGAGAGTTCGAAGGCGCACCAGCCGTACGCGGTCCAGTCGCTGATCGGCAGGTCGGCCAGGAATTTCTGCACCACGGTCAGGGGTTCCCCGAACCACGGTTCCTCGCGGGTGACACCGAGTCTCGTACATCGAACGCTCTCGGCGTCGACGATCACCTCGGCAGCGATACCGCCGGCTATGGACCATTCACCCGCGGCCTCGTGGACCATGGATGTGTCGAAAAGGCCCGAGGCGGCGAGGCCGACCGCAATGTCCAGCGGTTCACGCGTGGTCTCCATCACGGCAGTGCGGTAATGAGTTTTCATCTCACTTCCTCCGAGTGGAGGGCGACGCCGCGTCCGGCGGAGCAGGACTGAGCTCGCCGGCGATCGCAGTCCTCGCCCTGGCGGAAAAATCCATGACAGATCGGGCAGGCGGTACAGGAAACGTTGGATTACAGGCAGGGAAACGGCACATGCCTCGACCGAGAAAATGCGCCGCCGCCCGTGCACACCAAAAGGCGGATTTCGACAGGGAGTGGATCGCGCTTCACTTGGTCAATGCACGAAAATGCGATGCCACTCGACTCATGCCGGAGAGCGGGGGGCTTTACCCGCGTAGAGCGGCCACCTCGCCGCTCGGGCCGTACGCGCTGCGGAATTGACTGATCGCTCGGACCGTGAAAGACCGGTAATTCATTCTCGCTGCGCGTCGACCAGACATCGCTTCCCCCGAGTCAGTGACCGTCATGTCGATGCCGTTACCGCACCGACCGAACCAGTTGGCGAGTATACCCAGCCAAGCACACTTACTCAACGCACCGCACAAGGAATCTTCACGTTTACCCGCGGCCACTCCACGGAAGATTCGTTGATCTTTCATTCGGACAGAACGGCCGTCGGCCGGTAAATGCGAGAACGCCGAAGCGGCGAAGACAGAATGGGAAAGCGACGGCAGGGGCCGACGGGGGATGGCAACCCCGGCCGTCGCGGCTCATGGTGGAATCTCGCTCGAGCACCGGCCGGCACATCGACAGGTTCAGCGGCGCCCTGCCCGGTTCAGCCCCGCCCGAGACACCCACTTCCCCCGAGTTTCCGTACCCGTACGTTGTACACGTACGATAATACTAGCCGGAGGACGGTCGGTTGTCACCGGCAAAGCGACAGGCGCGCCCAGCGTGTTGACGGTGACATGGCAGACGCGTCCGTAAGAGGATGGCCCGCATGCCCAACTCCACCACACCCAGGGGCAGTCAGCTGCCCCGCCAGGTCGCCGACGCCCACGTCGACGCCCTCGTCGACCTGGACCCGATCACCGGCACCTTTCTCGGCGTCGCCGAGAGTTCCGGCCGGCTCACCGACTTCTCGCCGGCGGGCCAGGAAGCCGTGGCCCAGCTCGCCCGTACCACCCTGGAGCGGCTCACCGCGGCCGAGGCCGCGCCCGGCGCGGACAGCGTCACCGAGCGGCGCTGCGCCCGGCTGCTGCGCGAGCGGCTCACCGCCGAACTCGCGGTGCACGAGGCGGGCGAGGGGCTGCGTACGGTCAGCAACCTCAGCTCACCGCTGCACCGGGTCCGCGATGTCTTCACGATCACCCCCACCGACACCGACGAGGACTGGGCGGCGATCGCCCGGCGGCTGCGCGCCGTGCCGGACGCGCTGGAGGGGTACCGGGCCTCCCTGGACGCCGGCCGCCGGCGCGAGCTGCCCGCGGGACCGCGCCAAGTCGCCACCGTCATCGATCAGTTGGCCGACTGGATCGGTACGGACCGTAGCTGGTTCGCGCAGTTCACCGACCCGGGGCCCGAGCGGCTGCGCGAGGAGCTGACCGCGGCCGCCGCGGTCGCCACCGGCGCCCTGGTGGAGTTGCGCGACTGGTTCCGGGACAGCTACGCCCCGGCCGTCGAGGGCGCACCGGACGTCGTCGGCCGGGAACGCTACAGCCGTCTCGCGCGCTACTACAACGGCACCGACCTCGACCTGGACGAGGCCTACGCGTACGGCTGGGCCGAGTTCCATCGTCTGCTCGCCGAGATGCGGGCCGAGGCCGGGAAGGTGCTGCCGGGCGCCCGGACCCCCTGGGAGGCACTGGCCTGGTGCGACCAGCACGGCGAGGCCGTCGAGGGCGTCGAGGAGACCCGGCAGTGGCTCCAGTCGCTGATGGACGAGGCCATCGACGCGCTGGACGGCACCCACTTCGAGCTGGCCGAGCGGGTGCGCCGGGTGGAGTCACGCATCGCTCCACCGGGCAGCGCCGCCGCCCCCTACTACACCGAGCCGTCGCTGGACTTCTCCCGGCCCGGCCGCACCTGGCTGCCGACGATGGGCGAGACCCGCTTCCCGGCCTACGACCTGGTCACCACCTGGTACCACGAGGGCGTACCCGGCCATCACCTCCAGCTGGCCCAGTGGGCACATGTCGCCGACAGCCTCTCCCGGTACCAGACCACCGTGGGCATCGTCAGCGCCAACGCCGAGGGCTGGGCGCTGTACGCCGAGCGCCTCATGGACGAGCTGGGCTTCCTGACCAGCGCCGAACGGCGGCTGGGCTATCTGGACGCGCAGATGCACCGTGCCATCCGCGTCATCATCGACATCGGGATGCATCTGCGGCTGCGGATCCCGGCGGACTCCCCCTTCCACCCGGGCGAGCGGTGGACGCCCGCCCTGGCCCAGGAGTTCCTCGCCGGCCACAGCAGCCGTCCGGCCGACTACGTGGAGAGCGAGATCATCCGTTATCAGGGCATGGCGGGCCAGGCCATCGGCTACAAGCTCGGCGAGCGGGTCTGGCTCGAGGGCCGGGAGGCGGCCCGCGCCCGGCACGGCGCGGACTTCGACCTCAAGGCCTGGCACATGGCGGCGCTGTCGCAGGGCTCACTGGGCCTGGACGACCTGCTGAGCGAGATCTCTGCGCTCTGAGCACCCCTCGGTTCGCGGCGCGGGCCGCGAGCGCGTGCAGCGGGTCCCCGGTGCCACCGAACAGGCGGTGACACCGGGTCCCCCGGCCGGCCATCACCGTCCGGGGGGGGGACAGACCGCCGGTGCGCCGAATGGCCTGATGCTAGGGTGGTGTCGCCCAAGCGTCCCGAGGGGGAAGTTCTCCGTACTCCCTGGCGTGTTAGAGCACCTCGCCAGGTTGCGACGTCAGGGCGGCCGGCAGCGGGTCCTGCCCATCCGGCGCCCGATCTGTTCCCCGGCGGCAACGGCCCCGCTTTCCAGCGCCGGCTGGGACCACCGAACCACCTGCGGGGCCCGGGCCCCCTCCCGACCGGATCGCCGTCGCCTGCCGCGCCCCCCTTTGTGACGGCCGCGGGATCGCTCACCAAGCCGCGAAGGAAGATGGACGGATGCAGCCCCGAACCAAGCGCACTGGCAGAACCGGCCGTCCGCCCCGGTTGTCGCAAGAGGCGATCATCGCGGCCGCGCAGCACCTGTTGGCGGCGGAAGGTGCCGACAGCCTGTCGATGAGACGCCTGGCGAAAGAGCTCAGCAGCACCCCGATGGCGCTCTACCACCATGTGCGCGACAAGGACGAGCTGCTGCTGCTCCTGCTGGAGGCGCACGCTCGGAGCATCCGCCGCCCGGAGCTGCCCGAGGAACCGCGCGACCGGATGATCGCCGCGGGCCAGCTGCTGCACGACGTGCTCGCCGACTGCCCCTGGATCGTCGAGGTGCTCGCCTCGGACGACCTCATGGCCACGTCCGCGCTGTGGATCGTCGAAGCGATGGTGGACGCCGCCGTCGGCTGCGGCCTCACCCCGGATCAGGCCGTCGACGCGTACCGCACCGTCTGGTACTACACCGTGGGCGAGCTGATGATCCGTGTGACCCGTGCGCGCCGGCAGGCCGAGATCGAGCAGCCCTCGCACCGGGACCGGGCGTTCGCCGCCCTGTCGACGGACGCGTACCCCCGGCTCGCGTCCCTCGCCGGCCGGTGGGCCGAGCTCACCGCCCGCGACACCCACCGTCAGGGCCTGGAAGCGGTGATCGACGGGCTGATCGCCCGCGTCTGATCCGGGTTCTCGCGCCGCGCGGCCCGTCAGGGGGGAGAGCCCCCGACGGGCCGCGCGCACATGCGGCTCGTGTCCGGCTCAGCCGGCCGAGCCCTCGGCGAGCACCTGCTCCCGCAGCGCCTTCTTGTCGACCTTGCCCACCGCCGTCAGCGGCAGTTCGGCCCGCACCACCAGACGGTCGGGCAGCTTGTAGGCGGCGATGCCGCGGGTCCGCAGGGCGGCCTGCACCTCCCGGAGCGTCGGCGGATCACCGGCGCCCGCGGGCACGACGCACGCGCACGTGCACTCCCCCATCAGTTCGTCGGGCAGCGCGATGACCGCGGCGGCCGCGATGCGGGGGTCGGCGCCCAGGTGCTCCTCCAGTTCCTGCGCCGGCACCTTTTCACCGCCCCGGTTGACCACGTCGTTGACGCGGCCGACCACTTCGAGGTTTCCGTCGGCCGTGCGGGTCACCAGGTCGCCGGTCCGGTAGTAGCCGTCCTCGGTGAAGCGGACCCGGTTGTGCTCGGGCGCCCGGTAGTAGCCGCGCAGGGTGTAGGGGCCGCGGGTGAGCAGCTCACCGGGCTCCCCCGGGGCGGCGGGCCGGCCGTCCTGCCGTAGCACCAGGACCTCGTCGGCCGGTGACAGCGGGCGCCCCTGTGTGCGGCACACGACGTCCCAGGGGTCGTCCAGCCGGGTGAAGTTGAGCAGGCCCTCGGCCATGCCGTAGACCTGCTGCAGCGTGCAGCCGAGTGCGGCGGGCACCTGCCGTGCCGTGTCGGCGTCGAGCTTGGCGCCGCCGACCTGGAGCAGCCGCAGCGAGGAGAGGTCGCAGTCGTTCCACTCCGTGGCTTCCAGCCACAGCGGCAGCAGCGGCGGGACGAGAGAGGTGTCCGTCGCCCGGGCCTGCTCGATGAGCGGGAAGCACACGTCCGGGGTCGGGGCCGCCGCCAGGACGGCCGTTCCGCCGAGCCGCAGCACTCCGAGCACGCCGGGGCAGGCCAGCGCGAAGTTGTGTGCCGCGGGCAGCGCCGCCAGGTACCGGCTGTCCGGGCCGAAGCCGCACAACCGCGCGCTCTCCCGCATCTGGTACGTGTAGTCGGCGTGGGTGCGCGGTATCAGTTTCGGCCGGCCCGTGGTACCGCCGGACAGCAGGAACAGCGCCACGTCGAGCGGGTCGGGCGCGGGCAGTTCGGCCGGCTCCGCGTCCACCTCGCCGAGCGCCCGGAAGGAGCCGGACCCGCCCGCGACCAGCACCTCCCGCAAGGTGGCGCAGCGGGCCGCCACCTCTTTGGCGAGCCGTCCGTACTCGCCGTCCAGGGACTCGGAGGGGCAGACGTAGACCGTCGCCTCCGCCGTGTCCACCAGATGGGTGATCTCCGCCTCGCGGTGCGCCGGGAGCGCGAACACCGGCAGGGCGCCCAGGCGGAACAGCGCCAGCGAGAGCACCACGAACTCGGGGGTGTTGGGCAGCTGTACGACCACGCGCTCGCCGGCCCGCAGTCCGCGTGCGCGCAGCCCCGCCGCCATCCGGTCGGCGGCCAGATCGAGTTCGCCGAAGGTGACGTGCCGCTCCGCGGTGACGAGGGCGGTCCGGGCGCCGCGGCCGGGCATCCCGGACGGCCACTCGCCGAGCGTCTCGCCCGTCCAGTATCCGAGCTGCTGATACCGCCGGGTCACGGCGGCGGGCGGGCTCACAAGGTCTTCGCTCATCGGGGTCCCCCCAAGTGTTCGCTGGGATCGGTCGGCCCGGGCCGGGCCGGGTGCCGGCTTCGTCGCCGCGCGCCGCAGCCGTACGGGTCACGGCATGCTGGGCCATACCGCGGGCGACTCGGCCGCCGCGTCACGGGCCTGCGCCACGACGTGGTCGAGCACCTGCCGGCGGTGCGCCTCGAGGTAGAAGTGGTCCCCCGGGAGGACGTGCAGGTCGCAGGGGCCCTCGGTGGCCTCGCGCCACGCCGCGGCCTCCCGCTGGTCGATCTCGGGGTCCCGGTCGCCGTACAGGACGGTGACCGGGACACGCAGCGGGACGCCGGGCAGCGGCCGGTACGTCTCGATGAGCTGGTAGTCGCGGCGGATGGTGGGCAGGACGGCTGTCATCAGGGACTCGTTGTCCAGGATGCCGCTGCTGGTGCCGCCGAGGCGGCGCAGATCGGCCAGCAGGTCGTCGTCGCTGCCGAGGTGCACCGTGCCCGGCCGCGACAGCCTCGGGGCAGGGCGGCCGGACACCACCAGGGCGGCGGGCGCCCGGTCCACGGCGGTCAGTCCCCGGGCGACCTCGTACGCCACGGCCGCGCCCATGCTGTGCCCGAACAGCACCGTGGGCAGGCGTGCTCCCTCCTGGTCCGCCAGGAGTTCGCCGGTGATCGCGCCGGCCAGCGCCGCCATGTCGGTGGGCGCCGGCTCCTCGTACCGGTCCTCGCGGCCCGGGTACTGGATCACCGCGAACTCGACGTCCCAGGGGGCGTCCGCGGCCCACCCGCGGTAATGGCTCGCGGCGCCGCCGGCGTGCGGGAAGCACAGCACCCGGGCTCTCGCGCACATGCGGGGCACCGGGCGGCGGATCGCCGTCCCGCCCCGGGCCGATATCGGGGGTTGGGTGAACATGTCTGCCTCACTCACTCGGTACGGGGGCCAGGGAGACCTGCCAGAACTGGGCGTAGCGGCCCTGTCGACGCAACAGCTCGTCGTGGGTGCCCTGTTCGACGATGCGTCCGTCGTCCAGGAAGGCGATGCTGTCCGCCTGCCGGACGGTCCGCAGCCGGTGGGCGACCACGACGACCGTCCGCCCCGTCAGCAGGCGGTCGATGCCGTCCTGGACGGCCCGCTCGTTCTCCGGGTCCAGTCCGGAGGTCGCCTCGTCCAGCAGGACGACCGGGGCGTCCTTCAGCAACGCCCGGGCAATGGAGACACGCTGGCGTTCGCCGCCGGAGAGCACCGCGCCGCCCTCGCCCACCCGGGTGGACCAGCCGTCCGGGAGCCGGGCCACGACCTCGTCCAGGCGGGCGGCCGCCGCGGCGGCCCGGACCTCGTCGTCGGTGGCACCGGGGCGGCCGAGACATACGTTCTCCTCGATGGTGCCGTCGAACAGGTAGACGTTCTGGAAGACGGCGGAGACGCGGCTCATCAGGTGGTCGGTGCCGATGTCGCGTACGTCCACACCGCCGAACCGGACGGCGCCGGCGTCCACGTCGTGGAATCGCGCGAGGAGTTGCAGCAGCGTGGTCTTGCCCGCGCCCGAGGGGCCGACCACCGCGAGGCGCGTGCCCTCGGGCACGGTCAGGGAGACCCCGTCGAGCACCGTGCGGCCACCGCGGCGGAAGCCGACCGAGTCGAAGGCGAGGTCGTTGTGGTGCGGCTCGACCGGTTTCCCGGGTTCCGGCAGTGGTTTCTCCTCGAGCACGGCGTCCAGCCGCTCCAGCTCGCCGCGCGACGCCCGCATCTGCCCGCTCAGGTCGGACAGTGACAGCAGCGGATCCACGCAGCGGGCGGCCAGCACCAGCAGCGCGAGCACCTCGGCCGGCTGGATCCGTCCGCCCAGGGCGAGCCAGGTGCCCAGCACCAGCAGCCCGGTGAACACGGCCTGCACGGTGAAGGACAGTCCCAGTACGCCGGGCAGCGCCGACAGCGCGGAGCGTCGTGCCGCGCGTCGCTGTCCGTCGAGCGCGTCGTCCAGCAGCCGGAACCGTTCGGTGGTCCGGCCGCCCACGCGCAGCACCGGCTGGGCGCGGACGTACTCGATGACGCGTCCGGCCGCCTCGTCGCCCCGCCGCGCGCGTTCCGCGTCCTGGGCGGCGGTGGCCCGGCCGGTCCAGATCAGCGTGGCGGCGACGACGGGTACGGCCACGAGGGCGGCCAGGCCCAGCCGCCAGTCGTAGCAGAGCATCACGGCGACCACGGTGAACGGTGTCACGCAGGCACCGATGAGTGGCTGGAGGCGGTGGGCCGGAACAGCCATCGCCTGCAGCACGCTGCGGCTGGCGAGGACGGTCACGTCCCCCACGCGGCGCGGGGTGAACCAGCCCAGGGGCAGCCGGGCCAGATGGTCACCCAGCCGGTGGTGCAGGCCGCGGGAGAGGGTGGCCCCGGCACGGAAGCCGGACACGTCCGCGCGGTAGCGCAGCACGGCGCAGACGGCCGCGGCGGCCGCGAAGGAGCCCAGCCAGGGCCAGGCGTCCTTCGGCTCACTGCCGAAGAGGGCACGGAGCAGCGGGACCAGCAGGGCGTACGAGAGGCCCTCGGCCACCGCGGTCGCGGTCATCAGGGAGAGCGTGCGGCGCAGTGGACGGGCGTACTCGTCACCGAGGACGCGCAGCAACAGACGGATCACCGGTACTCGCCTCCCTCGGTGGCTTCTCCTCGGTCCTGCGGCGCACTGTCGGGCCAGGCCTGCTGAGCCTCCCACATCGCCGCGAACTTGCCGTCCCGTGCCAGGAGTTCGGCGGGGGTGCCACGTTCCGTCACGGCTCCGTTCTCCAGCACGACGACGGTGTCGGCCTCGGCGATGGTCTCCAAACGGTGGGCGATGACCAGTTGGGTGCGGTTCTCCCTGAGCGTGTCCAGGGCGCGCCGCACGTCGTGCTCGGTACGGGGGTCGGCGAACGCGGTGGCCTCGTCGAGCACCAGCACCGGGGCGTCGGTGAGCAGGGCACGGGCGATGGAGATGCGCTGGGCCTCTCCCCCGGACAGCCCCGCGTCCTCGCCGATCACGGAGTCGTAGCCGCGGGGCAGTTCGAGGATCCGGTCATGGATGCGGGCGAGGCGGGCCGCGCGGACGACGTCGTCGCGGTCGGCGTGCGGGACCGCGAGGGAGATGTTGTCGGCCACGCTGGCGCGGAGCAGCCGGACGTCCTGGAGGACGAAGGAGACCATGCGGTACAGGTCCCGTGCCGCGATGTCCCGCAGGTCGACGCCGCCGAGCAGGACGGTTCCGCGTGTCGGGTCGAAGAACCGCGGCAACAGCTGGGCCAGGGTGGACTTGCCGCTGCCGGAGGGGCCCACCAGGGCGGTGACGGTGCCCTGTTCGAGGACGAGGTCGATGCCGCGCAGGACCTCGTGTCCGGGCTCGTAGGAGAAGCCGACGTCGCGCAGCTCCACCCGGTGCCCGCGGGGCGCCACCGGGCTGCTCGGCTCGGGCAGCGGTGCCACCCGCAGCAGGGCCTGGATCCGGCCGGCCGCCCGCTGGGCCGCCTGCACGTCGTCCAGACCGTGTCCGAGCGCGGCGACCGGGGCGGTCAGGCCGAGCCCCAGCAGCAGGAAGGGCAGCAGGTCGGCGGGCGGCATGGCGTCGCCGGTGATCAGCACCGCGCCGCCGGTGAGGACGACGACCAGGACGAACGGCGGGGACAGCACCAGGGAGGCCAGGGCGCCGAGGGCCGCCACACCGCGCACCCAGCCCAGGAAGTAGTCGGCGAAGTCGTCCGCCGCCTGGATGAAGGCGCGATGCGCGCGGCCCTTTCCGCCGAAGGCCTTCACCACGGAGATTCCCTCGACGAACTCGACGGCGGAGCCGGCGATCCGGCCCATGGCCGCGTCCAGGGCGAGTTGGTCACGGCGCCGGCCCTCCGACATGAGCATGAGGTTCAGCACCAGGCCGAGCAGCACCGGGACCAGCGCGACCAGGGTGAGCCGCCAGTCGATGACGAACAGGTAGACCAGGGAGGCCAGCGGCACGACGACCGCCGAGGTGATCTCCCCGGGGGTGTGGGCGGTCAGCGGGTGCAGATCGCCCACGTCGCTCTGCACGACCTGGCCGAGTTCGCCGGAGCTGCGACGCGCGTACCAGCCGAGGGGCACCCGGCCGAGGTGCTCGGCGAGCACCCGCCGCAGGGACAGCTGGAGCTCGCCGTCGATGACGTGCCCGATCCCCGAGGACGCGGCGCCGAACAGGACGCGGACGAGCAGTCCGATGCCGCCGACGGTGACGACGGCCCACACGTGGCCCTCGTCCACCGGGCCGGGCAGCAGCAGCGCGCGTCCCAGTTCCACGACGGCGATCAGCGGGGCGAGGCCCCCGAGGGCGCTGACGATCTGCAGCGCCAGGACGGCGGTCAGGCCGAGCCGGTGCGGCCGCAGCAGCCCGGTGAGCCCCTGCCCGGCGGAGGGTGCTTCGGTGGTCACTGCCGCACCTCCGCCGCCGGGGCGCCGACGCCGCCGGCCGGCTGTGCCGGCACGGCCTTGCGGGCGCGCGAGGGCAGGACGACGGCCGCCACGAGCGCGGCCACGGCCAGGATTCCGCCGGCCAGGCCGAGCCCCACGCCGAACCCGCTGGTCATGGCTTCCTTGGGTGAGTCGCCGGCCCGGAGGGCGCCGTCGGTGTGCTGGACCTGGACGGTCACGAGCACGGCCAGGCCGAGCGCGCCGCCGATCTGCCGGGCACTGTTGAGCAGCGCGGAGGCCATCCCCGCCTCGTGCGGCGGCAGCCCGTCGGTGGCCGTGCTGGTCGGCGGCACGAAGCACACGCCGATGCCGAAGCCGGCGACGAGGGACGGGCCGAGGATGTCGGCCATGAAGCTGCCCGAGGGGCTGATCAGACCGAACCAGCCGAAGCCGGCGGCCGCCACGAGACCGCCCGGCACGAGCAGGGCCTTGGCTCCGAGGGTGCTCAGCAACCGGGTCGAGACCGCGCTTCCGGCGATCATGCCGGCGCAGAAGGGCAGGAACGCCGCACCGGTGGCGACCGGCTTCAGCGCGAGCACCTGCTGGAGGTAGAGCGAGACGAAGTAGAAGCCCGCGAACTGCCCCGCGCAGACCAGCAGCAGGAAGAGATTGGCGCCACCGATGCCGCGCCGGGCCAGCAGCCCGAACCGGACCAGCGGGTCGGTCGTCGACGACCGCGTCTCGACCAGGACGAAGGCGAGAAGCAGCGCCGCCGCCCCCGCGAGGGTCCCGATGGTGGTGCCCGAGGTCCAGGCGTTCTCGTTGGTGCGGACGACGCCCAGGACGAGCAGTCCGATTCCTCCGGTGCCGAGGACGGCGCCGAGGGCGTCGAGCCGGCGCGGCCCCGCGGCGGTGCCGGCGGGTACGTGACGCATGGCCAGCCAGGCGACGGACAGGGCCAGCGGCACGTTGACGAACATGACCCAGCGCCAGCCGCCGTACTCGGTGAGCAGCCCGCCGGCGAGCACGCCCACCGCACCGCCGACGGCGGACACCGCGGCGTACACGCCCAGCGCCCTGGTGCGTTCCCTTCCTTCCCGCTGGGTGGTGGTGAGCACGGCGAGGGCGGCGGGCGCCATGGCGGCGGCGCCCAGACCCTGCACCACCCGGGCGACGATCATCTCGGCGGGGTTCTGGGCCAGCGTTCCGCCGAGCGACGCCACGGCGAACACCACGGCGCCGAGCACCAGCAGCCGGCGCTGTCCGTACACGTCGGCCGCGCGGCCGCCCAGCAGCAGCAGACCGCCGAAGACCAGCGAGTACGCGTTGATGACCCACGAGAGCTGATCCGGGTCGAATCCCAGGCCGGTGCGGATGGCGGGGAGCGCCACGTTCACGATCGACATCACCATCGTGACCGTGAACTGCGCCAGGGCCACCGCGAGGAGCACTCGACCCCGTCTCAGACCTTTCTCGTTCACTGCTCCTCCATGATTCTCGTACGCATTATTTGTACGCGTACGATAACTGTATCGGGGGCGCAAACCCTTGTCACCCCGAGGCGGGGAGCAGGTCGGCGGCCGTCACCGGGGCGCCCGGCCGGGGACTGACCTCCTGCGGATATCCGAGGACCCCGGTGAGGTCCTGCCAGGCCTGGGCCACCGTCAGATGCCGCTGGGCGCCGCGCAGCGGATCCCCGCCCTCGGCGATCCGCGCCGCCAGCTCGTCCAGGGCGTGCAGCACACCGTCCGGCCACACCTCCTCCAGCACCGTCTTCCAGGACGGCGCCTCGGCGGGCCCGAGCACCTCGGCACTGGGGCCCGGGCCGGGCAGGAACCTGCCCACGGCGTCCGGCACGGTGCGCGGTACGGGGCTCCAGACCACGGGGCCGTGGGTGTTGACCAGGGTCAGATTCCCGGCGTCCGTGCCGACGGTGACACGGTGCAGGAGGAGGCTGGTGCTGTCGTCACCGGACTCCATCCGGTTCTCCACCCGCAGGGTCAGCGGGACCCCGGCGACGGTGGCGTCCACGGAGGTGAGCGGGCGGCCCTCGGCCGCGGCGGGCGCCGTCAGCGACCAGGGGCGGACCCCGCCGAAGATCTCGCCGAGGATGTCCAGCAGGTCGAAGGAGACCTGGACGGCGCACATCGCGTCCACGAAGACCGGCGTCCGCAGCTCCACGAGCCGCCGTGCCGCGGCGACGAAGCGCCGTACGGGCTCCACGTGCGGGTAGAACGTGTTCAGCAGGTACTGCGTCCCGGTGCCGCGCGCCGTGCGCAGACAGTCCGCCAACTCGGCCGGATGCACCGGGTGCTCCTGCAGGACATGCACCCCGCGCTCCATCAACTGCCGGGCCAGCACCGCTCCCTGGCCGCCGCCCACGGAACTGGAGACCACCACGCAGGCGGCGTCCACGTCCCCGGGCAGCTGGTCGACCGAGGAGTACAGCGGCACGCCGTACTCCTCGGCGAGGGCCACGGACCGGGCGCCGCCGCGAGCGACGATGCCGGCGAGCTGATAGCGCTGCGGGCACCGGCGCAGCGCCGACAGGTACACCTGCCCGAAGCGGGTGCCGCACACCACGACGCGCAGCGGGGCGCGTTCCCGGCCGCTCATCGCCCGGCTCCGGAGCGCAGGGTGAGCGCCGCGGCGGTCCGCGCCACGTGCGGCGGCTGGACGCAGGTGAAGTGGTCGCCCGGCACGTCGACGACCGTGAGTTCACCCAGGCACAGCTCCCGCCAGAAACGCGTCATGTCGTCCTGGAATCCGGGGATGAAGTGCGTGGGCGCGAGCGGCCGCAGGAAGGTGATGTCGCCCGCGTAGGGCAGCGGGTCGTAGTGCGTGACGGCCTCGACGGTGTGCTCGAAGACCCGGTGCAGCGCGGCCACCTGGCCGACGTCGCCCAGGCCCGCCTCGGTGTGGGCCAGCGCCCGGTGCAGGGACTCCCGTCGCTCCTCACGGGAGCGCCGGCCCAGCAGCCGGAAGCGTTCGGCGACGGACTCCAGCCGGTCGTCCCCGTCGAGTTGGGCGAAGATCCCCGGTTCGAGCGCCTTCGGGGAACGGGCCAGCGCCGCGGCGAGTGCCCGGCCCATGTCGCCCTCGTCGGCGGGCCAGCCGAGTGCCTCCAGGTCTCCGCCCATGACGCGGGCGAAGGCGTAGTCGACCATCAGCTCGTCGTCCAGCCGGTACGGAATGCGATAGCTGGACACCACGGTCAGCCCGCGCACCGCGGCCCCGCCCTCGCTGAGCGCGCGGGCCAGTTCGGCGGCGATCAGCCCTCCGGAGCAGTAGCCCACCACCTCGACCTCGCGATGCCCCGCGGCGAGCACCTCGCGTGCGTACCGGGCGGCCAGGTCCTCGACGAGCCGGTGCGGGGCGAGTTCGAGATAGCCGTCGCTGTCCGGTACGGCGAGTCCCACCAGGGGGCCGTCGGCCGTCAGCTCCTTGATCAGCGGGCGGTACGGCGCGAGGGTCCCCAGCCCCTCGTGCACCAGCAGCCGCAGCGGACCGGTCCCGCTGCCGCCCAGGTCGACCAGCGCGGACGGCCGGCCGACGAGCGCGGACGGGTGGCCGGCCGTCCGGGTGCCGGAATCCGCCGGGGCCGTGAGCCGGTCGGCCAGGCCGGCGACCGTCGGGGTGTGCAGCAGCGCGCGCAGCAGGACGTCGAAGGAGACGGCCGCCGCCTCGGGCACGCACTCGCGCACCCGACCCACCAGTCGCGCCGCGAGCAGCGAGTCGCCGCCCGCGTCGAAGAACCCCTGCTCCCGGTCGGGGAGTTCACCGCCGAGCAGCTCCGCCCAGAGTTCGGCCACGCGCCGCTCCACCCCGGGGCGCGGCGGCTCGGCCGTCCGGTCGGCGGCGCGTTCACCGCGCCGCGGCACCCAGCCGAGCAGCCGTTTGCGGTCGACCTTGCCGTTGGAGGTCAGCGGCAGCGCGTCCACCACCTGGATGTGCGCCGGGACCATGTGGGCGGGCAGCCGTCCGGCCACCCACCGGCCGACGTCGTCGGCGTTCAGCTCGGCGCGGTCCTGCTTGAAGGACGCGGCGAACACCCCTTGCCCGAGCGCGGCGAAGCGGTCGTCCGGGCCCGGCAGGGTCAGCACGTCCCCGGCGCCCGCCTCGGTGAGCAGCCGGCGCCACTGTTCCTCGTGGACGAACAGGTTGCCCTGCTCACGCCGCAGGTCCTCGGGCTCCTCCATCATGAACGCCTGGGTGGCCGTGATCTCCGGGTGCTCCCTGGTCATCTCGAGCAGGCAGAGCCATCCCCGGGGAGCGAGCAGCGTCCGCAGCCGGTCGATGACCTGCGCGGTGTCGCGGGCGTTGTTGAGGGCACCGGCGCTCAGGACGACGTCGAAGGAGTTGGGCAGCAGGCCCTGCGACCGGGGGTCCCGGTTCATGTCGAACAGGCCGAAGCGCATCCCGGGCCGCCCGCCGAACCGCTGCCGCGCGTCGGCGAGGAAGTACTCCGAGACATCGGTGAACAGATAGTCCACCGGCCGGTCGCCCAGGGCGTCCAGGACGGGCCCGGTGGCGGCTCCGATGCCGCCTCCGACCTCGAGCACCCGCAGCGGCCGGTCCCGCACCCCGCTCGCCGCGCCGCCGACGGCGGCCCCGAGCGTCGCGAGCAGGCGTCGCGCGGCCAGGTTGTCGGCGTACCAGGCACGCGCCACCTCCTGGCTCCCGCCGGGGAAGAACAGCCGTACGGCCTCCTCCTCGCCGCGCAGCAGGGCGGGCAGGGCGTCGGAGTGGGCGCGGAAGTACGTGAGCAGCGGGGGCGGGCAGACCTCGGCGGGAGCGTGCGCGGCCAGCTCGGCCCAGGCGCGGTCGACCTCGGCGCGGTGGGGCGCGGCCCCTCCCCGCCAGGTGCCTTCGCCGGGCCCGCCGTATACGAGGCCGGCCCGCTCCAGGGCGTGCAGCCAGCGGCGCAGCAGTCCGTGGTGCCGTTCGTCGACCCGGAGCCGGCGGATCAGTTCCGCCTCGGCGAGGGCCTCCTGCCCCGCGAAGAGCCCGGAGAGGGCCAGCGCATCGGCCATGGAGAGCAGGAAGGCGCGGTCCAGGTGTGCCACATACGCGGCGACCCGCCCGGCGTCGGGGGCGCTGTCCTCCAGTGGCGCGGCGCTCACGGCGGCGGCCGCGGCCGCGACGGCACCGGCCACCGAGGAGTCGGGCGTGCCGGCGCGGACCGCCGGTTCCACGAAGGCGACGAGAGAACGCTCGAGTGCCTCGGTGCCCTCCACCAGGACGGCGCTGGAACCGACCGCCGGGTGCTCGCCGAGGACCGCGTCGATCTCACCGAGTTCGACGCGGTGTCCCCGGATCTTGACCTGCTGGTCGGCGCGGCCGAGGAACTCGATCTCGCCGTCCGGCAGATAGCGCCCGAGGTCACCCGTGCGGTAGAGGCGCTCCCCGGTCGCCGGGTGCCGCGGGAACCGTTCGGCGGTGCGCTCGGGGTCGTTGAGGTAGCCCTCGGCCAGCCCGACGCCGGTGATGTACAGCTCACCGACGGCCAGGTCGGGGCGGTCGCGCAGGGCGCTGTCGAGGATCCGGAAACCCTGGTTGGCGAGCGGGGTGCCGTAGGGGACGCTGCGCCAGTGCGGCTCGATGCGGCGGATGCGGTGGTGGATCGACCAGATCGCGGCCTCGGTCGCTCCGCCCAGGCTGACCAGTTCGGCGCCGGGCAGGTGACGCCCCGCGTGGGCGGGCAGCGCCAGCGGGATCCAGTCGCCCGACAGCAGCGCGAGCCGCAGCCGGTTCAGCTCGCGGGGTTCGGCGTCGAGGTAGTGGGCGAGCATCTGCAGCTGGGCGGGGACGGAGTTCCACAGCGTGACCCCGTGGTGTTCCGCCAGGTCCGCCCAGTGGGAGGGGTCGCCGCGGCGGGCGGGGTCGGGCAGCACCAGGGCCGCGCCGAGCGCCGTCGGCCCGAACAGGTCGTACACGGACAGGTCGAAGCCCAGCGCGGCGAGACCGAGGACGCGGTCGCCGGCACCGACCTCGAAGCGCACGTTGATGTCGTGCACGGTGTTCGCGGCGGCCCGGTGACTGATCATCACGCCCTTGGGCTCACCGGTCGAGCCGGAGGTGTGGATCACGTAGGCCAGCTCGCCGGGCCCCACCGGACGCTCGCCGGGGATGTCGGACAGGGGGAGCGGCGCGGCGGCGGACACGTCGACCGGGCGGCAGTCCGCCGGCAGCGTGCCCGCCAGAGCGGCGTCCGACACGACCGCGTGCCGGGCCCCGCAGCCGGTGAGGATCCGGTCCCGGCGCACCTGCGGCTGCGCGATGTCCACCGGAACGTACACCCCGCCCGCGAGCAGGGCGCCCAGGACGCCGATGACCTGGTCCCGGCCCTTGTCGATGAGGACGGCGACGAAATCCCCGGGACGGCAGCCCGCGGCCCGCAGTTCCCCGGCCACCCGTGCGGCCCGGCCGAGCCACTGCCCGTACGTCATCGAACCGGCAGCGTCGATGACCGCGGTCTCGTCGGGGAACCTCCTGGCGTACTCCACCAGCGGCTCGTGCAGCAGGCCGCCGGGCTCCGGGGCCGCCGTGGCGTTGACGGCGTTCCGGCGGGCCCGCTGCCGCTCGGGCAGGCCCAGCGGATCGGCCGCGGTCCAGGGCGCGTCCTGCTCCGCGAGCCGGTGCAGGAGCCGCGCGAACGCGGTGAACATGTCGTCCACCAGGCCGTCGGGGAACACGCCCTCACGGATGTCCCAGTTGACCTCCAGGCCGCCGAACTGGTCGGTGGCCTGGCAGTCGATCCACACCTGGGGTGTCTGACTGATCCCGTACACCGGCCGGAGCCGCTCGGCTCCCTCCCCGAGGGCCCGGCCCACGACGCCGATGCCGCCGGTGAACACCACGGGCATCAGGGCGGCTTCGCGTCCCCGGCGCCGGGCGAGTTCGCGCAGCACCTCGACACCGCCGCACAGACGGTGGTCGAGGTCCTCGAACAACTGCTCGCCCAGGCTCCGGGCCCGGTCGGTGAAGGCGGCTCGCTCCGACTGGTCCACCGCGAGCAGACTCACCGAGGTGAAGTCGCCGAGCAGCCGGTCCACGTGCGGATGGAGAGGCATCCGGTTCAGGACGGTGAGCCCCAGACTGAACCGGTCGGCGGTGCTCCAGCGGCCGATCGTCTCGGCATACGCGGCGAGCACGGCATTGGCCGCGGTGATGCCGTGTGCGGCCGCCCTGGTCTTCAGCGCCCGCCAGCCGTCCGCGGTCAGCGAGGTGGCCAGCCGGCGGAACCGGGGTGGCGTGTCGGCCGGGGTGTGGCCGTCGGCCAGGGGCAGGGCCGGCGCGGCGGGCAGGTCGTCGACCCGGTCCCACCAGTAGGCGCGGTCGCGCGCGTAGCGCTCGGTGTCGCGCAGCCGGCGTTCCGCGGCGACGTAGTCGCGGAAGGTGGCGTCGATGGGCGGCAGCCGGCAGCCGGGCTCCTCGTAGCGGCGGTCCAGTTCCGTCAGCAGCAGCTGGATGCTGATCCAGTCCAGCACCATGAAGTCCATCGACAGGTGCAGCAGGCTGTGGTCCGCGAGCCGCGTCAGCCTCAGCTCGTACATGGGTCGTTCGCCCGCCGGATGCACCCGGTGGGACAGTTCCTCGCGGACGGCGGCCGTCGCTTCGGACGCGGCCTCGGCGGAGGTCTGCCGCAGGTCGGTGACCTGGATGCGGGTGTCGGCGAGGGCCGGTGCGATGCGCTGGGTGCCGTCCTGCGAGATGACCGACCGCAGCATGTCGTGGCGCTCGACCAGGCTGTCCCAGGCCTGTTGCAGCTGCTCGGGGTCGAGGCCGGCGGGGCGCCGGAACTCCAGGTAGATGTGGCAGGAGACGCCTCCGTAGTCGAAGGCCTCGTCCCGGCCCAGCAGATAGGCGGACTGGATGTCCGTCAGCGGGAAGGGCTCGTGGCGGTCCCCCGGCTCGGCCTGCCACCCGGTCTCGGGGGCGGCCGAGCCGTTGGTACACGCCCCGTCGGCCGCGGCCTGGTCGGGCAGTTCGGACAGGAGCTGCTCCTTGCGGCCACGCAGGGCCGCGAGGAGTTCGTCCGTCATGGCGCCCCGCGGCGCACGGAACCGCAGCTGCTGCCCCTCCCGCCAGACCCGGATCCCGGCCCGCTCGAACTCGCTGATCAGCTCACCGACGGTCACAGCACACCCTCCTCGAAGTCACCGGCCAGGGTCTGCTCCCCCGGCGTCATGTCCCGGGCCGCGGAGCGCAGCCCCTCGATCAGCGCGCCCATTGCGGCGACGGTCGGTGCGCGCATCACGTCCCGCATGGGCAGTTCGACGCCGAGGACCCGGTGGACCTCGGTCACCAGCCGGGTGGCGAGGAGGCTGTCGCCGCCGAGCCCGAAGAAGTTCTCGTCGCGGCCCACCGAGGGGACGCCGAGCAGCTTCGTCCACAGCCCGGCGACGGACTGCTCCGTGGCTCCCCGGGGCGGCTCCGCGGACTCCCGCGGCTGAACGGCCAGGGAGGCGAGCATGCTCTGCACGGCCCGCCGGTCGACCTTGCCGTTGGCGCTCAGCGGCAGCACGGGCAGCGCCGCGAAGTGGCCCGGGACCATGTGCGCCGGCACCCGGTCGGCCAGCCAGCGGCGGAGTTCCTCCGGGTCCAGGCCACCGGTTCCGGCGGGTCGTTGTGCCGTCACGAGGACCTCTCCGGTGGCCTCCGTGCGCACCACGCGTGCGTGGACGAGTCCGGCGGCGGCGCACGCCCTCGCCCACCGCGGCCCGGAGTGCAGCCAGGACGCGCTCGGCCCGCCCGGCCGGAGCCGGCCGGCCTCCGCCTCGAGCGGCAGGGCGATGAGCAGCGCCAGCGGGGTGAGGCGGGTGCGTTCCAGGATGTGGAGCCGGCCTCCGGGCCTGAGCAGCAACGCCATGGTGGCGGCGGCGGTCTCGGGGTTCGGCATCCGGTGCAGGACGTTGGCGGCCACCACCGCGTCGTAGGCGTGCACCTGCGGGGCCGGCAGGACGAGGGCACCCTGATGGACGGTGCGCACCCGGTGCCCGGAGTCCGCGAGCCGGGCGTCGGCCGTCGCCAGGAGCGTGGTGGACGAACCGAGCAGCGTGTAGTCGACGGTGCCGGGTTCGAGGCCGGCGAGCAGCCGCGCGGCGCCGAGGCCGCTCGCCGCGTCCCAGTCGGCGACGGTCACGGGCCCGTCCGCCGCGTCCGCCCGCAGGTCGGCCGCGATGGCCGCGAGGCAGGTCCTGGTCCCCGGCATGGCGTCGGCCAGGCCCTCCGGTGACAGCACCGGGTCGTCCAGCAGCACCGAGGCGTGGGCCTCGCCCGTGAGGACGGCGGCCAGCATCGGGACCGCCCAGGCCAGCGCGTTCGCCACCGGCTCCAGATGGGTGCCGGCCGCCCGCTCCCGCAGCACCCCGAACCGCTCCGGGGCGCGCACCTCGGCCCACCGCGGGCCGGGACGGACCGCGCCGCCGTCGCGCCGTACGACGTCGAGCCGGGCGAGCTGGTCGAGCCAGGCGTCCAGGACGGGGCGTTGCTGCTCGCGCACCGGCATGGTCGCGGCGGGGGCGGGGGCGGGGACCACGACGGCGGTGATCAGCTCGGCCAGCACCGTCTCGACGAGCCGCAGTTCGAGCAGCTCGGTGTCGTGTGCGGGCCGGCCGTCCGGGTGCTGCGCCGGCTCGGCGTCGTCGGTGCCGTTCTCCTGGGCGAGGCCGTGGCCCGGGGCGCGCTCCACGACGGCGGCCATCAGTTCGCGGCGGCGGTCGCCGACCGTGACGACGACGGCCGAGGAGACTTCGGGGTGGGTCTGCAGTCCGGCCTCTATCTCGCCGAGTTCGACCCGGAAGCCGTTGATCTTCACCTGGTGGTCGAGCCGGCCCAGGAACTCCAGGTTCCCGTCGGGCCAGTAGCGGCCGAGGTCGCCGGTGCGGTACCAGCGCTCCCCGGCCACGACGGGAAAGCGCTGGGCCGTCAGGTCCGGCTCCCCCCGGTAGCCGAGGGCCACGCCGTCGCCACCGATCCACAGCTCGCCCGGCACCCAGTCGGGGCAGTCGCGGCCCCGGCCGTCGACGACCCGGAACCTCTGGTTGCGCAGGGGCTTTCCGTAGGGGACGGAGACCCACTGCGCGGGCACCTCGGTGATCTCGTACGCGTTGGACCAGATCGCGGCTTCGGTGGCGCCGCCGAGCCCGACGAGCCGACATCGCCCGTCCGTCGCGGCGGTCAGCCGTCCGGGCAGGTCCAGGCCGATCCAGTCGCCCGACAGCATGGCCAGCCGCAGCGAAGGAGGCAGTGGGGCCCCGTCCGCCGCGGTGAGCAGCATGTCCAGCAGCGCGGGAACGCTGTTCCAGACGGTCACCCCGTGCCGGGCGCACAGAGTCAGCCACTGGTTCGCGTCCCGCCGGTCGGACTCGTCCACCAGGACCAGGGCGCCGCCCTCGGCCAGCGGTCCGAAGATGTCCCACACCGAGAGGTCGAAGTCCAGCGCGGAGACGGCCAGCACCCGGTCCCCCGCGCCGACGCGGAACCGCTCATCGATGTCCTCGACGGTGTTGACCGCGGCCCGGTGGCTCACCTCGACACCCTTGGGCGTGCCGGTGGAGCCCGAGGTGAAGATGACGTACGCGGTGTCCTCCGGCGCGGCGGACACGGGGGCTTCGAGCGGCTCCTCGGCCAGTGCCTCGGCGAGGGTGAGCACCTCGGTGCCCGGGGTCTGCGGCTGCGGGACACCCGCGCCGTCCAGGACGAGCCGGGCGCCGCTGAGGTCCAGGATGCGGGCGCGTCGCGCGGCCGGCTGGTCGACACCGACGGGGACGTAGGCGGCGCCCGCGGCGAGGACGCCGAGGACCGCGGCGATCTGGTCCGGGCCCTTGGGCGCCGTGACCACCACGGACGCGCCTCGTCCCGCGCCCCGCCGGGCCAGGGCTCCCGCGATGCGCAGGGCGCGTTCGGCCAGTTCGCCGTGGGTGAGCCGCCCGCTGTCGTGCCACAGCAGCGCGGGCTCGGCCGCCCGCTCGCCGGCGTGCTCGAAGAAGGCCGTGTGGAGCAGGCGGCCGCTGTGCGCGCGGTTCGCGGAGTTCACCTCGTCGCGGCGGCGGCGCTGCGCGCCGGGCAGGGCGAGGTCCGGGCCGATGCCCTCGCCGTTCGCGGCGAGGTCGTGCAGCAGCGTCGTGTACGCGTCCATCATGGCGGCCGGCATGCCCGCGGGGAACAGGTCGTCCACGGTGTCCCAGGCGAGCAGCAGCCCCCCGTCCCGGGTGGCATAGACCTGGTGGTCGAGCCAGACCTGCGGGGTCTGGGAGAGCATCCAGGACAGCTCACCGAAACGCTCGGCGAAGGCGTCGGGGACCAGTGGGGCGTCGAGGTTGCAGGCGAAGACGACCGGCGCGCTGCGCGGCGCGTCGACGTCGGCGCGGACGAAGTCGCGCAGCACGTCCACGCCGGTGTACGCGGCGTGCGCCACGTCCTCGTGCAGCTGCTTCTGCACGGCCAGGGCGCGTTCCTCGAAGCGGTCGCCCCGGGTCAGGTCGACCTCCAGCAGCACGAGGCTGGTGAAGTCCGCGACGATGCGCCCGATGTGCGGATGCGCCTCCAGGTCGCGGTCGAAGAGGGGCAGATTGAGCAGGAACCGCTCCTCGCCGCTCCAGCGGGCGAGGACCTCGGAGAAGGCCGTGGCCAGGAGCACGGCGGGCGTGACGCCGGCCCGGGCGGCCCGCCGCTGCAGGGCGCGCCACTCGCCGGGGGCCAGCTCGCGGGTGCGTCGTACGAAGCGGGTGACCGGGAGGTCGGCGGGCTCCACGGCCAGCGGCAGCCGCGGACCGCCGGGCAGGTCCGGCAGCCGTCGCCGCCAGTAGGCGCGCGCCGTCTCGCGCTCGGTCTCGCGGGTCCCGGCCCGGTCGTGGAGGTACTGGCCGAAGGTGTACGTCAGCTCCGGTACCGACGCGGGGTCTTCGTACAGGGCCGCCAGGTCCGCGAGGAGCAGCCGGATGCTGTGCACATCGGCGACGAGCAGGTCGACGTTGAGGTGCAGCCGGTCGGCGGACCCGGGCAGCCGGCTCAGCTGCACGTCCAGGACCTCGCCGGCCGCCACCTCCAGGCGGCGGTGCGAGAGCCGGTCGCGCAGCTCCTCCAGCGAGCGGTGGGCGGCCTCCTCGGAGCGGGCGCGGAAGTCGTGCACGGTCAGCCCGGGCCAGGGCGACCGCGGCAGGACGCGCTGCGTCGCATCGGCCGCGAAACTCGCCCGCAGCATGGGGTGCAGGTCCGTCAGGGCGCGCACCGCGGTCTCCAGGCGGGCGGGGTCGACCTCCTGGGTGTCCATCTCCAGGTAGGCATGACAGCCGACCCCGCCCAGGGGCTGGTCGTCGCCGCGCCCGATCCAGTACGCCTGCTGCACGGCGGTGAGCGGGAAGCCGCCCCCTTCGTCGACGGGGACGCCCCGGGCCGGGGTCGGGGTCCCGTCCGGCGGGGGCGTCGGACCGGCCGTGCCCTTCAGCAGCTCGCACCACGCCGACAGCCGCGGATCCGCCGACAGACGTCTGAAGTCGACCCGGGCGCCGGCGCGGTTGAGCCGATTGATCAGGCGCATCAACTGCATGGACTGCAGGCCGACTTCGAAGAGGTTGACGTCATCGTCGGCGGGGCTCAGTTCCGTGCCCAGCAACCGGGAGACCTCCTGTCGCAGGGTCTCCGGATCCCATACGAGCGCTGCCGTGGTCACGGCCTGGGGCGACACCATCTCCTGTGACATCCATTCACTCCGGTTCGTCGATCTCATGCGAACGGCTTTGCGCCCCGCCCCGGCGATGGGCCGACTCAGGAGCGACCGGAAGCCCGACACAGCCTCACACGTGCGACTGGCCAGAATCTGGATGCTTTCTCGGGCCCGCCTGAGGCCGCGGGCGGCGTCACCGGCGCGGTGCGCCCGGGCGGCCCGTTCGTGACACGCCGACGGCTCCCGTCGACGTCGTCGACGGGAGCCGTCCCGCGACCCCGCACGGGGTCGACTCGCTGTGCTGGTACCCGACCTGCTCAGATCCCGCCGGCGGCGCCCCGCCGCGCCCCCATACGCTCGCGGCACGCGTACTTCGCCGCCTCCACGGTGCTGCGGGCCAGGGCGACGGCGTCGTGCAGGAGATCGGTGCGGGTGGGGCGGCCGTCCGAGACGTCCTGCCGCGCGCGCAGCAGGTAGGCCGCGCAGGTGAGGGCATCGCTGGCGGCGCTGACCTCGGCCGGGATGCGCCGCCGGCCCGCGTCGCGCAGCTCCAGGGCCAGCCGTTCCAGATCTTCAGCGACCGCTGCGAGATCGGTCGTCTCCGACAGAGCACGCACAGAAGGACTCCCTTCGCCTGCCCGCCCGCCGGGACACCGGGTGGCGGTGTCCCGGCGGGCGGACCTCGGCGGTCATGCAGACTGGTCGGTCTTCGTGACGAGGTAGTTGCCGATCACGAGGTAGTCGATCTCGGTGCCCAGGAAGCAGTTCAGCGCGTCGGCCGGGGCGCACACGATCGGCTCGCCCGCCACGTTGAACGACGTGTTGATCAGGCACGGTACGTCGGTCAGCGCGGTGAACCGGCGCAACAGCGACGCCAGCAACGGCGTGTCCTCATCGGTGATGGTCTGCACCCTGGAGGTGCCGTCCACGTGCGTCGCGCCCGGGATCACGTTGTGGAACTCCGGCCGCACCGGGAACACGAACGTCATGTAGGGCGAACGGCTCTTGCGGCCCATCTCGAAGATCTTCGGCGCGTCCGACTCGAGCACGATGGGTGCGAACGGCCGGAACGGCTCGCGGTGCTTGACCCGGGTGTTGATGACGTCCTTGATGTCGGGGAACTTCGGGTTCGCCAGGATGCTCCGGTGGCCCAGTGCCCGAGGCCCGTGCTCGAGCCGGCCCTGGAACCAGCCGATGACGACCTTCTCGGTGAGCAGCTTCGCGATCTGGTCGACGAACTCGTCGTCGGCCAGCCGGCTCCATCGCACGCGATCGCCGAACTCGTGCAGGGTCTGCTCGATCGTCGCGTCGTCGTACTCCGGTCCGAGGTACGGGGTGACCGAGTCCGCGTACTTCTTCTCCGCTGTGTTGTCCGGGTGGTTGGCCCAGGCGTGGACGGCGGCGCCGATGACGACTCCGGTGTCGCTGGCACCGAAGCTCACCTGCATGTCCTCGAACCGTGAACCCTCCAGCAGCATGGTGTTGTTCACGCAGTTCAGTGCGAGGCCGCCTTCGAACAGCAGGTGGTTCAGGTCGGTCCTGGCCTCCAGCGCGCGCAGCTGGTGGCTCGTGACGACCGTGAGCATCTCCTGCGCCGCGGCGGCGAGAGTGGCCTTGTACTCGACGGTGTCCTCGAAGGGGCCGAAGCCCTTCTCGAACAGGTCGTCGAAGCAACGGGGGTTCTCGACGTCGTGCGGCCGGCAGAGGGTGTAGCGACCGCCCTCGTGCAGCTGGACGATGTGCTCCAGGAAGGGGTTCGGCGAGGGGGCATCGGCGAATCCGGAAAGCCCCATGACCTTGTATTCGTCATTGTTGGGCACAAAGCCCAGGAATCGGGTGATGGAGGCGAACAGATTGCCCAGCGAGTCATTGGCGCTGATGATCGACTCGTCGAAGACCCGGATCCGGCCGTCGCGGATTTCTCCGGTCAGCGAGGAGAACAGTTCGGCACGGCCGTCACTGATGAGGAATGCGGTGTCCTTCATTCCGGCCATGTAGTAGCCGGTCATCGCGTGCGCGAGGTGGTGCTGTACGAACACCACCTTGTCCGGATCGGGGGTGAATCCGGTGCGCTCGGCGAAGTCGGCGAGGATCGCCTCACGCCCGATGACCTTTCCGAAGAGTTCACCGATACGACCCAGGCGGGCCACCTTCTCCCCGGGCTCCAGCGGAGCGGAGGCGAGGTCGAGCATCATCGCGTCGAAGGTCTCGGCGGTGAAGTTCCACGGAATCGCGATGAGGTCGATGTCGGAGAACTCGATGCCGGCCTGGTCCAGACACCACTGCACGGCGTGGAACGGGAAGTCCGAGGTCTTCTTCTCCCGGTTGAGCCGTTCCTCCTCGACGGCGGCGACCAGTTTGCCGTCCACCAGGAGCGCCGCACCCGAGTCGTGCCCGAGAACGTAGTGCTTCTCGATGCCGACCGCACCGAAATGCTCGGCGAAGACCTCTGCGCCCCGGGTGAACCCGTTGCAACCCAGAACAATCATGGCAAGTTCCTTCTCTGCTGCGCTGCGTCGCGTGCACCGCCCGCCGACCGGCGGATCCGGGTGGAATCTCCAGGTGCGAAATTCTTCGAGCACCTACTAACACCAGCGAATTCTGCCGCCAGGCTACCGGCGCAGATCAGCCCGCTGCAATATGCGAATCACACCGCCCTGGATGCATTTTTCACACCCCCGGGACTTCGGGCAGCCCTCATACCCAATCGAGTACAGTGACCCAATGAATTGCCGACGGCAATCCTATGTGCCGCATTTCGCGGCGAACGAGGCCGGAAGTTCTTGAGCCTTGATGTTCGGAGCGCCTTTCACGATCTCACGATCTCCGAGGAGGGGCTGCCATGCCCTTGGACCGCATACTCCGGAACCTGATCAAATGGCAGAGCGCCGACGGCCCGCCGGTTCCGGTCCGTGCCCTGACCGTCGAGCAGGCCCGTGAGCGATACCTCTCCAACGCGACGCTCCCTCGCCGGGAGGAGGGCGGCCCCCGCGCCGCCGTCACCGCCGTCGACCGGACGATCGACACCGCGGACGGGTCGGCGTTCCGGTGCCGGGTCTACACCCCGGGCACGGACGAGGGCCGGGTGGTCACCTATCTGCACGGTGGCGGATGGGCGCTGGGCGACATCGACAGTCACGACCAGGCCTGCCGCATCGTGGCGGCGTCGCTCGGCGCGGTCGTCGTCTCGGCCGACTACCGGCGGGCGCCCGAGTTCCCCTATCCCACCCCGCTCCTGGACGCCATCACCGCGGCCCGCTGGACGAACCGCTCCTTCCCCGGCCACGAGCACGTCCTCGCCGGTGACAGCGCCGGCGCCAACCTGGCCGTCGGCGTCGCCATGGACGCCCGCGACACCGGCGACATCAGGTTCGCCGCCCAACTGCTGCTGTACCCGCCGGTGGACCCGCGGCTGCTCTTCGCCGCGGCCAGCGCGTACGCCGAGGGCTACCTGTTGTCCGTCGACGACATGGCGTACCACTACGACCTGTACGTTCCCGATGCGCGACGGCGCTTCGATCCCGCCGTCGACCTGCTCAACGCGGATCTGCGGAACCTGCCGCCGGCGGTGGTCGCCACGGCCGAGTTCGACCCGCTCCACGACGAGGGGGTCGAACTGGCCGACAAGCTGGCCGTCGCCGGCGTACCCGTCCGCCATGTACCGGGGCCGGGTCTTGTGCACGGCTACTTCCTGATGCAGGACATCGTGCCGGCGGCGGCCACCCGCGCCGAGCACGTCCTGCGGGAGCTGGACATGGTGCTGCGGTCACCGCGTGACGCGAGCCGGCCCGCGTCCGGGCGGTACGCCGAGGCGGTCCGGGGGGACTGAGCCGGCGGCGCCGGGTGAGAATTCCCCGGCCGGCGCCGCGGCCCGTCGTCCGCACGCGTCACGGTCCGGACGGCTCCGGGTCCGCCGGCCGCAGCACGGCCGACAACGCGGGCTCGTACTCCGCGTACATCGGGCTCAGTGCGCCGTCCAGGAGGAACCGGCGCATCGCCACCCGCTGGATCTTCCCGCTGGTGGTGCGCCGGACCCCGCCGCGCCGCAACAGGGCGACGCCGCCGAGGGGGACACCGAACTCACGGTCCACCGTCCGCCGGATCCCGTCGGCGAGACGCCGCAGGCCGTCCTCGGCCGGGCGCCCGTGGACCTCGTGCGTGACGACGAGGACCTCCTCGGCACCGTCCTCGGTGACCGGCACCGTGAAAACGGCCCCCGCCCCGGCGAGTTCGGCGTGCGCTGCCCGCAGCTCCCGCTCGACGTCCTGCGGGTACAGGTGACGGCCGTGCACGGTCAGCAGTTCGTCGAGCCGCCCGGTCACGTACAGCTCACCGTCGTACACGGCCCCGAGGTCGCTCGTACGCAGATAGCCGCCCGGCAGGAAGGCCCGCTCCGTCTCGGGGGTGTTGTTCCAGTACTCCCTGGCGAGGCTGGGACCGCGCAGCAGGATCTCACCGATGGCTCCGGGCGCCAGCTCCGCACCGGTCCGCGGATCGACGATCAGCACGTCGTAGTCGCGTGGCGTCCCGCAGCTCACCAGATCGACGCCGACCTCGGTCGGCGTGAACCGGTGCTGCTTCAGCCGGTCGGCGTCGACCGTCGTCACGACGGCCTTCCGGTGTGCCTCGCCGGACACGAAAACCGTCGCCTCCGCCATGCCGTAGCAGGGGCACAGCGCGTCGTCCCGGAGCCCCGCGGGGGCGAACCGTTTCGCGAAGGCGTCCAGGGTCGCGGTGTCGACCCGCTCCGAGCCGTTGGAGGCCACCCGCCAGCGGGACAGGTCCAGCCCGGCCAGTTGCTCGTCGGTGATCCGGGCACAGCACAGCTCGTAGGCGAAGTTCGGGGCCGCGGACCAGTGGATGTCGTACGTGTCGATCAACCGCAGCCAGTGGTGCGGCCGTTGCAGGAAGGCGCTGGATCGCATCAGGACGCAGGTGCCGCCGAGCATCAGCGCCGGCAGCAGCTGCCCGAGCAGCCCCATGTCGTGGTAGTGCGGGATCCATCCGCCCAGCCGGGAGTCGGCCGTCAGCCCGAACGCGCGGCGCTGACTGTCCACGTTGTGCAGGAGGTTGCCGTGGCTGACCATCACGCCCTTGGGCTCACCCGTCGAGCCGGACGTGTACTGGAGCATCGCGAGCGTCCGGTGGTCCAGCTCTTCCGGCGTCCAGGAGCCCGGGTCCGCCAGGTCGCCGCCGTCCGTCGCCAGCACCCTGGTACCGGTGAGCTTCTCGGCCTCGGCCCAGGCCAGGACGGCGGGCAGGTTCTCCGTGTCGGTCAGGATCGCGGAAGCCGCGGCGTTCCTGGCGATGCCGCTCACCCGCGCCTGCTCATGGCGGTACCGGCCGGGCAGCGGAGCGGGAACGGCAGCCGCCCCCGCGTAGAGACAACCGATGTACGCGGCGGCGAAGTCGAATCCGGTCGGGTACAGCAGCAGTACCCGGGTACCCAGCGGGTAGCGGGCGCGCAGCCAGGCGCCGATCCTTCTGGCCTCGGCGTCCAGTTGGGCGTACGACCACCGGGTTGCCCCGTCGGCCCGCTCCACGTCGTCGACAAAGATCACCGCTGTGCGTTCAGGCGTCGAGAGCGCCTGCTCGCGCAGCACAGCGGCGGCGCTGGTGGCGTGCGGCAAATCGACCATGACCCTGGTTTCCTCTTTCCAGCCGCGTGCACGGCCCGATACTCCCTGGACGGACCCTCGGGGTCTCGTCAGGGTTGGTTGGTGCGGTGGTTGGTTTTCAGGCGACGGTGCTTTCCGGGTCCCGGACGTACGGGCGGGACCCGGAACGACGACCGGTCGGGACCGTCACGCGTCGGCGAGCCCGGCGAGTTCGGGCCGGACCACGAACAACTCCCGGGCCTTGGCCCGCTGGAGCTTTCCGCTGGTCGTCTTGGGGATGCTCCGCTTGGGGACCAGGTGGATCCCGGCGGGGGCCACCCCGGTCCGGGAGCTGACCGCGCTCCGGACGGCCTGGCGCAGCGATGCGTGCTGCTCGCTGTCGAGTTCCGTCTCGACGATCAGGTGGAGTTCCTCGGAGTCGGCGTTCTCGGGCCGGTGCCCGACCGCGATCACGGCACCCAGGCGGACACCGGGCACGGTCTCCGCGGCCTGCTCGAAGTCGGAGGGGAAGTAGTTGGCGCCCCGGATGATGACCAGGTCCTTGGCCCGGCTGGTGATCCGCAGGCCGCCGTCGCGCAGGTAGCCGACGTCACCGGTCTTCCACCAGTCCGGCGCGTCGATGGACGCGGCGGACTCCTCCGGAAGGTCGAAGTACCCGGACGTGCACGAGGGGCTGCGGAACTGGACGTGACCGATCCGGTCCTCCCCCAGCGGGTTGCCATTGTCGTCCACGATGCGGATCTCCGCGCCGGCCACCGGCTGACCGCAGTCGACGACCTGCACCGCCTCCGCGCTCCGCGGGTCGACGTCGACCGCACGCGCCCCGGTGACGGCGGACTGCCGGTCGATGGAGTCGAACGTGAACGGCGCGTCCGGCCGTTTGGCGGTGAGGACCAGCGTGGCCTCGGCCATGCCGTAGCCCGGTGTGAACGCGTTGGAGGGCAGGCCCCAGCGGGTGAAGCGGTCGACGAAGCGCCGCACGGTGGCGGGCTGGATGGGTTCCGCGCCGCAGAACGCCATGCGCCAGCAGGACAGATCCACCCCCTCGAGTTCCTCGTCGCGCACCCGGGAGGTGACGTAGCCGTAGGCGAAGTTCGGCGCGGCCGCGACGGCGCCGCGGTAGGTGCTGATGTGGCGCAGCCACTCGGCCGGGGCACGCAGGAAGCGAGTGGGCGGCATGAGCACCGTGTTCCCGCCCACGTGGACCGGGCACAGGATCCCGGTGATCAGCCCCATGTCGTGGTACAGCGGCGCCCAGCTGACGGTCGTGTCGGCGCGCGTCCACCCGGTGGCGCCGGTGAGCTGCTCGCAGTTGGCCGCCAGATTGGCGTGCGAGATCATGACGCCCTTGGGCCTGCCGGTCGAACCGGAGGTGCACTGGATCAGCGCCAGATCGTCACCGTCCGGCCGGCGGACGGGATGCGTCGGCGCGTCGCTCGCGGTGGCGCGCGCGTGAAGCTCGGCGCCGTCGATCAAGGTGGTGCCGGCGAGTTCGGGGAGGGCCCCGATGACCGCCGCCGTGGTGATGATCGCGGCCGGCCGCAGATATCCCACGAGTTCCTTCAGCTGGCCTTCGAACCCCGCCGCTCCCCCGAAACGGATCGGCACGGCGATCGCCGTCGGCGTGGCGCCGCGCAGCTGGGTTCCGAAGAAGGCGGTCATGAACTGAGCGCCCGTGGGCAGGCAGAGCAGCACCCGGGCGCCGCGGCCGACGCCGTGCTCGGCGAGGGCCGCCGCACACCGCGCGGCGTTCTCGACGAGGACGTCGTAACGGATCCTCTCCTCGACGTCCGGTTCCGGGATCAGCGTCACCTCCGATCCGTCGGAGCCACGTTCCGCCTCTGCCAGCAATGCGTGCCACATGGTCGGGAAACGCGGGCCTGTCGCGGTCATCCGATGTTCTCCTCGATAGCGCTGCTGAGCTGGTCGACGATCCACGGCCGTACCGAGATGTCGTCGGAGACGATGCGGGCGGGGTGGAACCCGTGCCGAATGGCCAGGTCCCGGGCGGCCAGCACGCCTTCCGAGGTCAGGCCGCCGTAGGACGGGCTCGGCGTCGTGGACTCGAAGCCGAGCAGGATCGTCTCGGCCAGGCAGGAGTAGAGGATTCCCGGCGGCAGCGTGATGCCGGGGAAATGGGGCGTCTGCACGCCGGGCAGCTGAACGCGGCCGCCGGAGACCAGAGTGACGTTCGACAGGCCCGCCACCGCCGGATGCACGTCACCGGGGACCGCGAGGTCACAGACCAGTACCTTCCGGTCACCCGCGAGGTGGTGCGGCAGGATCACCGGGTCGGAGGAGTTGGTGGCGCTGACCACGATCGGGCAGTCCCGCAGCGCGTCGAGGTCGTCGGCTATCGAGACGTCCGCGGCATCGGTGAGCCGGTCGGCGACCGTCGCGAGACGCCGCGCCGAGCCGGGCCGGCCGACCAGTACCAGCGAATCGCAGTGCGGGGCGATGAGTTCGGCCATCACGGCGCCGATGTTGCCGATGCCGCCGACGAGCCCGACCCGACGCTCCCCGGCACCGGACTCGGCCAGCTGCAGGCGGAGCAGATCGTAGGCGCAGGCGGCGGTCAGCGAATTGCCCGACGTCACCCTGATGTCGCTCTCGACCACGTCCCGTGCGGCATTGGTGACGATCGAGGTGTGCCCCCCGAGGCCGATGACCCCGACGCCGAGCGAGACGCCCAGCTCCACCGCGTCGAGCACCGTCCGGCGCAGCCACGGCCCCTGGCCCGCCCGCAGCGCGGCATTGGCCTGGGCAGCGGTGAACGGCACCGCCACCATGACGACCTCGACCTCCCCCTGTGCCTCGGAGGTGATGCGATGCCGGACGACCTCGAACGGGTCCAGTTCGCCCTGCATCCGGTCGAGCGCCGCCGCGCACTGCTCGTCCGACCAGTCCGCCAGTTCCGGCGCCATGGACCACAGCTTGTTCGGGACGTCCAGGTTGGCGAGGAACGCGACGCGGGGCACGTCGGACCGGCGTCCGTTCCTGTGGCCGGCCGGGCGGTCGCGGCGGGGCAGCGGGACATGCTGCCGCGGCTGCCACGCACCGGCCGCGGGTACGGTCAGATGCTCGAGCAGAGTCGCGTACTCACCGCGGGAGAGCAGCCCGGCGACGTCGTCGAACGCGTCGGCGACCCGGTCCACATCGGCCGGCTCGAGCAGCGCCGACGGCTGCACCCGGACGGTCGTGGGGGCCGACAGGGTGGGGATGACCCTGATCCGGTGCGTGTGCAGCAGACGGCCCGCGATGAGGTACCCGAGCGACTCGGAGTCGAACACCTCGCGCATGAGGCCCGATTCGGGCCGCGGCAAGGAGAATTCGACGCCCAGGAGCAGTCCGCGTCCGCGCACCTCGGTGATGGCGTCCGGCCACCGCGCCGCCACCTGGGCCAGCCGGTCGCGCAGCAGGGTGCCCACTTCGATGATCCGGTCGCGGTAGGCGAGGGAGAGGTCCAGCGCGGCCGTCGCGATCCGCGACGAGAAGTCGTCGTCGGCGAAGGTGGAGGTGTGGTGGCGGCCGAATTCCGGTACGTACCGGTTGTCGGCGATCAGCAGCGCCGAGATCTTCGCCAGTCCGCCGCCGAGGGACTTCGAGAACAGGTAGTAGTCGGCGACGACGCCGGAGTTCTCGGAGGCGAGGAAGGTGCCCGTGCGCCCCATGCCGCACTGGATCTCGTCGAAGACCAGGGCCGCTCCGTGCCGGTCGGCCAGCTCGCGCAGGGCGGCGAGGGTCTCGGCCGGCACCTCGTGCACGCCGGACTCCCCCTGGATGGGTTCGGCGAAGCAGGCGGCGACCGGGGACAGATGGCGTTCGGCGGAGTGCGGCACTCCGCGGGAGTCGACGGTGACCGAGTAGACCGGGACGCGTTCGGAGTCGAGCGCGGTCACCACTTCTCGGGGCGTCCAGTCGTGCAGTCGCCGGTGCTGCGGTCCCGGTACGTGCAAATCCTCGGGGACGTTGCCGCCGTGCGTCAGCGTGCCGGCGGCGGTCGTCTTGCCGTGGAAGGCGTTGCGCAGCGAGACGAAGACCGGATCGGTCCGCCGCATGCCGGCGATGCGGTCGAGCGCCTCGCTCAGCAACTCCCCGCAGGGACGCCCGGCCGCGGGCCCGCTCGCGCAGCGGACGTCCGCGATGCCGTCCCGGCGCACGCGGCGCAGGGAGAGTTCGAACTCCTCCTGCAGGGCGCCGAGTCGCCTCCGGTGCTCGACCGTCGCGTGCTTCACCGCGCCTTCGACCGCGTCCGCGCCGGTGCTGCCGAGGGTGACCACGTAGCTCGTACCGGTCGTGGCGCCGACGATCTCCGACAGCCGCTGCGCCAGCTCGGCAGCTCCCGGACGGATGCTGCCCTGTGCGTTGAAGGGGATCTGTTCGTCGAGACACCGCCGTGCCACCTCGACCAGCGCCGGGTGGTTGTGCCCGAACAGCGACGAACCCGCGCCGCCGACCAGGTCCAGTATCCGGTCGCCGGCTTCGGAGCGGTCCCCTCCGCCCGGCGGTTGCTGGATCAGGTGGTCACCCTGGCCGGCCAGATAGGTCACATCCAGGTGCAGTGCCCTGAAGAGCCTGGCGAATTCGGGCCGGGCGTAACGCGCGAAACCGGAGGTGGCGTTCATGCGGCGTTTTCTCCTTGCCCCACCCGCACGGTCAGCGACGCGGTGACCTGGTCCGCCACGTCACGCAGTGTCAGCATCGACGCCGCCTGCTCGTCCGAGATCCGCACGTCGAACCTGTTCTCCAGCTCGACGATCAGGTCGATGGACCGAACGGAGTCGAGGCCGTAGTCCACCAGCGGGACGTCGGGGTTCAGCTCGAGCACTTGCAGTCGGCTGCGGAACAGTTCGTCGACGACCTCGAAAACATCCTGAATCATTGCGTTCTTTCCCCATTCGAGGCGAAATTTGAGTTCAACGCCGTATCGCCACGGCGAGCGAGAGATCTGCCTGCGAGCGAACCCACACCGGTACCGATTCGCCGCGGTACGAAGCGGTCAACATGCCGTCCAGCCGGCTGAGTCCGATCCGCCAGAACACGAAATCGCCCAGTGCGCCGATTCCGTTCAAGGCCTTGAAAGCCGCTTCCTTGGCGGCGAACAGGTCGCGCGGGAGGTACTCTCCGGCCGGCGCGAGCAGGGTTCGCCGCTCCCGCTCCCGAAAGACGAACCTGGCCATGCGCTCGGTCACGGCCGCGTCCTCGATGTCCACACCGACCGCCTCGGCACCGGGCACCACCACCGCGACCGCCAGGCGCTCGGTGTGGGAGATCGAACCGGGAAACCCTCGCGGGAAGCGCGGCCGGCCGTCGGGTTCACGGGGCACGACCCGATCGGCCGACCCGGCCGCGGCCAGCGCCGCGGCGGCCGCACAGCGCCCCGCCGCGGACTGCTGAGCCGGTCCGTGCGGCCGGGGCACCGGGTGGATTCCCATCGATGTCTCCGCTGCGACACCCACGGGAACCTCCAGCTCGACGGCCACCGCGGGTCCTTCAGTTGCGCAGGGCCACGACGTAGCCCGCCAGCGAATCGATCGAGCGGAGCACTTCCGGCTGGACCTCGTCGTCCCATTCGAAGCCGAACGCGTCCTCCATCGCCACCAGCAGGCTGACCAGTGCGGTGGAGGACACCCCCGCCTCGCGGAGCGACACGTCGTCCGGCACACCGCCGGCGAAGCGGTCGTTGCCGAACAGGTCGACCAGGAGCCCGCGAATGCGCTGCCGGGCTTCGAGTGCCGCGTCAGACATGCGATTCCGCTTCTTCGACGAACTTGCGGATGATCGCCTGGAAGCCGTCGGAGTCGTCGAGGAAGGGCACGTGGCCGGCGTTCGGCATGATCTCGCAGCGGCCGTTCGGGAACAGCGCGGCCAGGTCGTGGCCTCGGCCCGGGCTCAGCAGGATGTCGTCGTCGCCGAGGACGATGAGGGTCGGCGCGGCGATGCGGGACAGCAACTCGGGGGAGGTGTCGCCCTCCTGGACGAGCGTGAGGCCGTTGGCGAGATCCTCGGGGTTGTTCATCGCCATGAAGCTCTCCCGCAGACCGAGGAAGTTCGGGGTGCCGCCCTCCTCGTTCATCTCCCCGCTGATCACCTCGGGGTAGATCTGGTTGTACAGAGCGGCGAGGCCCTCGTTCTTCAGCGTCAGCAGCCAGGCCCGGTTCAGCTGCCGGTGCCGCCGCATGCCCCGCAGGCCGAAGACCGGGCCCGCCAGCACCAGTCCCCTGACCCGGTCCGGGTGCGCCAGCGCCACGTCCCGGGCGAGCTGGGTGGAGGCCGACGTGCCGACCAGGTAGGTCGACTCGATCTCCAGGGCGTCGAGCAGGCCGATCACGTCCGCCGCGTGCTCTTCCCACGTCGGCTCCTGCTGGAGCCGCGTGGACGCGCCGTGGTTGCACATGTCGTACGTCACGACGCGGTGGTTCTGCGCGAGGTCCGCGGTGTAGTCCCGCCAGAACGGAGCGGTCAGGAAGAAGTTGTTGAGGCAGGTTATGGCGGTGCCTTCACCGCTCGACTCGTAGTAGAGCTCGACGCCGTCCCTGGTGCGCGCACGCGGCGCGTCCTCGCGGTACGACAGGTCCTGCTCCTGCTCTTCGTCAACTGGCATGGCTCTTCACCTTTTTCTCGTTGCTGACGGTTGCGGCGCCCGGAAGGGCGCGTGCGAATTCGGCGACGACATCGGCCGCGGAGACCTCGTCGGAAATGGCGCTGCAGGACCGGCCGCAGTACATCGCCATCTCCTCGATCCGGCCGGTGGTCGCATCGGTCGGCACCGCTGAGCTGAATCGCGGCACCAGGTACGGCTTTCCCTCGACCACCGTGCGGCCGATGAACTTCCTGGCCTGCCCCGGGTCGGCGGTCGCGGCTGTCGCCAGCACGCGGTGCCGTCGGCCCGGCCACCCGATCTCGTAGACATCGGTGATCACGGTGTCGCTCTCGTCGGCGGCGGTGACCGCCGCCTTGAAGTGGGCGTGAGCCCGTGATTCGTGCGCGACGACGAAGGCGGTGCCCAGCAGCACGCCGTCGGCGCCGGCGGCGAGTGCCCGGCCGGCCTCGTCGGGCGAGCCGATCCCGCCCGAAGCGACGAGGCAGGCGTCGGGCAGCTGTGCGCGCAGCGCGGCGACCAGCTCGTCCCGCCGCGCCGTACCGAGGAGATGACCGCCGGCCTCGACACCCTGTGCCACCACCACAGCGCCCCGCTCGGCCGCGTGCACGCCGTCGGCGACGGACCCGACCTGGACCACCATGGGCCGGCCCGCGGCACCGACGCGTTCGAGCACCGCGTCCTCGGGCATACCGAAGAAGGACACGTGCACGTTCCGCGGTGTCTCGTCGAGCACCTGCGCCACCTGACGGTCCAGCTCGTCCGGCCCGACCACCTCCGGAATCAGGTTCACACCGACAGGCCGGTCGGTCCCCGCGGTCAGCCGGGCGAGCATGGCCGACAGCGCGCCGCCGGCCAGCTTGTAACCGCCGGCACAACCCGCCGCGCCGGCGTTGGACACCGCGCACGCGAGCTCCGCCCCCGCGACACCGCCCATGCCCGACTGCAGCAGACTCACGTCGATGCCGAGCACCTCTGCCAAGGTCCCGCGCATCAGCCCAGGCCTTCGACCGCGGCCACCGCGGCGGCGGTGCTGCCGAAGCGCTGGGTCAGCGTGTGCACCCACCGCTCGAGGCCGAAGGCCAGGCAGCTGGTGTGCGCCGTGACATCGCCGGCCTGGATCGAGCACCGCTCGCCGAAGAAGTTCCGGTGGTAGTTGACCGAGCCGATGGCCAGGCCGTCGACGACGAACTCCTCCTTCACCGGGAACAGCCGCTGCATCTTCGCCTTGCCGCTGTTCTTGTCGAAGAACGGGTCGGTGGCCACCTCGAGCTGGACGTCCAGCCCGAGTTCGGCGCACAGCGCGATCACGGCGTCCTTGGCACGCAGGATGTGGTTCTTCGCGTCGTCCTCGGGTCCGATGCAGACGATCTCCCGCATGGAGAAGCCGAGCAGCCGCTGCAGGCCGTCGTAGTGGTTCTCGTTGCGGAAACACGTGCCGACGGTGGTACGCATCGTCCCGCCGGCGGGCAGCGTCGTACCGGCCAGGTCGACGTAGATCGCGTAGCAGGCCGCCGACGGCAGTGCGAAGCCGCTCGGCTCCATCACGTGGGTCGGGATCCGCTCCACCGGCCGGGACGCCTCGGCCAGCAGGGGGCCGACGCGTTCCGGGTCGAGGCGGGTGGCGGTGAGGCCCAGGTGCGGGAAGTTGTCGTAGTAGTCGAACCGGTCGAGGTCCTGGCACCGCATCAGGAACGGAAAGCGGAACTCCGGGGCGTCCCAGCCGTCGGCGAAGCGCCGGAACACGGTGTCGATGGCCCGCAGCAAACGCAGCTGGCCGCCGTCGAGGATGCCCAAGCCGTTGTCGGTCACTGTGGTCATCGCGCTGCTTTCTGCTTGAAGAATCGCGCTTCGATGGCATGGACGGTGCGGAAGTCGTCCAGGTCCACGTCTTCCGGGTCGATGGACTCGCCGGTCAGCTCCTCGAGCAGGAAGATGAATTCGACGAAGGCCAGCGAGTTGATGGCCCGGCTGTCGATCAGGTCCAGATCGTCGGGTACCTGGCCGAGCTTGGGGTTGCGTCCCAGGATGAACTCGCGGACTGTCTGTATCGGATCGGTCATTTGATGACTTCCCTGCCGACGCCTGCCTTGGAAAGGAACTTTCTGGTCCGCTTGAGCACCTCGTCGTGCGCCTTCACCCGGGCGGGGTGTTGCAGCGCGCGCCGGCGCAGGGCCAGCGCGTCCGGGATGCCCGCGTCGCGGTAGGCCGCCGGGTTGTAGAGGGTGCCGATGCTGTACTGCAGGTAGTTCTCGAGATACTCGGCGACCAGCGGCACCTCGGCCGGGTCGCGCTTGGCCACCTGGCCGAGCAGGCTGGTGAAAATCATCCGGCCGAAGGCGACATGCCTGCTCTCGTCCTGGTGGTGCACCCGGTTGATCTCACGGGCGATGTGCGGAAGCGTCCGATCGGTCGCCATGTGCGCGTTGTAGTAGTCGACGATCTCCTCGAAGATCAGAATGCGCGCGAACACGATCAGCTCGCGGGCCACCAGGGAGAGGTGCTGATCCGAGTCCGCCTTCAGCGTCGGCTGCGCCGGATAGAGCTTGCCGCCGTAACGGAGGCAGAACTGCGCGAAGAACCACATGTGCTCGTTTTCCTCACCGATGAAGTGGTGGAGGAATTCGGAGACGTCCGCATAGGTTCGCTCGTGGATGCGCATCACGACTTCGCTCATCAGTTCGCGTATGCCGTGGATGTTGAGGCTGAAGAAGTTGATCGCCTCGTACTTGGTCAGCGCGATCTGCTGCTCACGGGTCAGCTCGTCCCACATCGGTGTTCCGGCCAGCGTGGTCAGGCTCTCGCTCATCCACGGCAGGTCGGGCTCGATGGCGTCGGGCCAGTCGAACATCGTGTACGGGTTGTAGTAGCCGGACTCGGCCAGATGCTCCAGCCGGTCCAGTTCAAGAACAACCGGCTCGATTTCACGTACCGCCATTTTCACTCGTCTTTCCCGACGCAGTGGCCGAAAGAATCGTTTTCAACGCACCACACGAATGTCTGCGCGCACCTGGATGGGCAGCTGGGAACCACACTCGTGCTGGCCGAGGTCCGCGTTACCGGACGCGGTGGAAGGGATCACCTTGTTGTAGATCGAGCCGAGGCACAGCTCCTGGAACGCCTCGGTGTTCGCCGCCAGCCGCGCGGCCAGCTGTGCCTTGGCGATGTCGACGGTCCTGAGCGCACCGTCGTCGTCCTCGACCTCGACACACGCGTGCGGCAGATCGAGGGCACCGCCGAGCACGCCGCAGAACCAGCCCCGTTTCGCCTCGGCCCGGTATCCGGCCGCACGGAAACGCTCGGCCAGGAACAGGCTCGCCGCGATACAGCTCGTGGCACCGAGAGAGTGCACCAGCCGGTAGTCGGCCTGCATGGGCACGGGGATCATCTGCCAGCGATAACCGGCGTCCAGATAGTCGAGGACGAGTTGCCGCAGCACGGGCGAGACCAGGGGGGTGTGCGCGCCGGTCGTGGTGATCGTCGCCGCGTATTCCGCCGCACCCGAACTCGGCACCGGTTTCGTCACCTCGGCGACGCTGCCACCGAAACGGATGACGTCCGGTTCCTCGAGGCGCCACGGCGCCTCGCCGGCGCAGTCGGCACATTCCATCCGGACCCGGAAGTCCCAGGTCTTCGCGCGCAGGAGATCGTCCACCGGCCGGCCGGCGAACCGGAACAGCATGCGGAACGCCAGCTCCGGCTGCGTCGTCGACTTGTTCGAGTACATGCCGAGGTTGTACAGGTCGTTCGCGTCGAAGTGACGCACCCCGGATCGCTCCTCGAACGGCAGACCCGCGTCGACCAGACTGTCGATGCCGGCCGCGTCGCAGCCGAGCATTTCCCGCGCCACGGATTCCGGATGGGTCCTGCTGGAATACTCGGCGGGAATGAATTCGATGGAATCCGCGACTTTCCCCCAGGACACCTGCGTGACTGTGGCTTGGTGCGGCACGACCTACCTCCCCCAGACGTCAAATCCGCTGGCTGGATTCCAACCAGCGGTATGGACGCTATCAGCCAGCAATCACACCGCGACAGATTCACTTCACATTCGTCGCCATGCGTTTTGCATGGTGCGGAATGGAAAAAAAATACTTGAGCGTCCAGGGCGTGAACGTCTACGGGGGTTGCACCCATGGGGCCGCCTCGGGGCGGCGCTTCGGGCCGCCCGCGCGGCCGGCGGTGAAGAGGCGGCCGGCGCCGGATCGGCGCCGTGGAGATGTACTTCAGGCCACACCGGACGGCACCGGAGGAGTGGGGCGCTCAGAGCCGGCGGCGAGGTTCGCGCCTGACCGCCCCCACGATTTCCGACCCTTTCAGATCCACTGCAGATCCCGGGCGATGCGAAGCGCGTCAATACGGTTGCGCGCGCCTATCTTCGTGACCATGGACGAAATGTAGTTGCGCACTGTTCCCTCGGACAGACACAGCCGCGCGGCGATCTCCTCCATCGTGTCGCCGCGGTCGAGATGCTCGAGCACGGACAGCTGCCGCAGGGTCAGCGGGCAGTCCCCGTTGGCCACCGCCGCGACCGTGAGTTCGGCGTCGAAGGCCCGCTCGCCCTGGTGCACCAGATGGACGGCTTCGAAGAACCGGCGAGGCGGGGCGCTGCGCCGCACCATTCCGTCGATCCCGCCGGTGAAGGCCCTGCGGACGACCGACCGGATGCACGCGGTGGCGAGCAGCAGGGTTCGGCACTCCGGAAGGATCGCTATCTTCTCGGCGGTTTCCATCACTTCCCGGTCTCTGCCGTCGAAGCTGATGATCACGACGTCGGGTCGATGCAACTCGGCGAACTCCAGCGCGGCGAGTTTACTGTCCACCGATCCTGCGACCCGGATCTCCGGGCGCTGCTCCAGCAATGCCGTGAGCGCGGATCGAGACAGATGCAGATCATCGAAAACCATTACATCGATGCCCATCGACTCCTCCAACAATTCGGTCTCATAACAATAGCATACGCGTACGAAAAGTGACCCTTCTGCGGCCTTGCAGGAATGTTTGTGTTGTTTATCCGGCAGGGCAGGTGAAGTTTTCCGAGCGGGAACGCTAAATTCAATTCCTGCCGCTGTCAGTCCTGGAGCTGAGCCCTGAGCGCCCGCTTGTCGATCTTGCCGACTGCTGTCAGCAGCATCTGTCCGAGCACCACCAGCCGGTCCGGCAGTTTGTACGGCGCGATGCCGCGGTCCCTGAGCCCGGCCCGCACCTCACTCAGCGTGGGGGGCTGCTCCGGGTCCTGCGGCACCACGCACACGCAGGTCTGTTCACCCAGCTCCGGGTGCGGCAGGCCGATCAGCGCGACGGACGCGATGCGGGGGTCGGCGAGCAGGTGCTCCTCGACCTCCCGGGCCGGCACCTTCTCACCGCCCCGGTTGACCACGTCGTTGGTCCGTCCCACCACCTCGAGGTAGCCCGTGGCTGTCCGCCGGACCACGTCACCGGTGCGGAAGAAGCCCGCATCGGTGAACTGCGTACGGTTGCTCTCCTCGGCCCGGTAGTAGCCGCGCACCGTGTACGGCCCCCGGGTGAACAGCTCGCCCTCCTCACCCGGTCCCGCCTCCTGGCCGTCGTCCCGGATCACCCGTATCTCGTCGGCCGGCGCCAGGGGGCGGCCCTGGGTGTGGAAGACGACGTTCTCCGGGTCGTCCAGACGCGTGTAGTTGAGCAGGCCCTCCGCCATCCCGTACACCTGTTGCAGGATGCAGCCGAGCCGCCCGGGCACCCTGCTCGCCGTCACCGGATCGAGCCGGGCTTCGCCGACCTGAAGCAGCTCGAGGGACGCCAGGTCGCGCTCGGTCCGCCCGGCGGCGTCGAGCCACAGCGACACCAGGGGCGGCGCGAGCGAGGTGACCGTCACCCGGGCGCTCTCGATGAGGGGGAAGCACAGCTCGGGGGTCGGCGCGGGAGCCAGCACCACGGTGCCGCCCAGGCGCAGCGTGCCCAGCACTCCGGGGCAGGCCAGGGCGAAGTTGTGTCCCATGGGCAGCGCGCACAGATAGCGGGTGTCGGCCCTGAAGCCGCACAGCCGTGAACTCTGGCGCAACTGGTACGTGTAGTCGGCGTGCGTGCGCGGAATGAGCTTCGGCGGCCCGGAGGTGCCCCCGGAGAGCAGGAACAACGCCACGTCCCGGGCGTCCGGTGCCGGCAGGCCCACCGGCTCCCCGTCCACCGCCGAAAGCGCCGCGAAGGGGCCCGGGTCGCCGGCCACCAGCACATGCCGCAGGCTGTCCGTGCCCGCCAGCACGTCCTTGGCGATGGTCCGGTAGTCGCAGTCGGGCACCTCGTCCGCGCAGACGTACGCCACCGCTTCGGAGCTGTTCACCAGATGGACGATCTCCGCGGTCCGGTGCGCGGGGTACGCGAACACCGGCAGCGCCCTCAGCCGGAAGAGGGCGATGCACAGCACCACCAGTTCCACGTCGTTGGGCAGTTGCACGACGACACGGTCGCCGGCGCCGAGGCCGACGCCGCGCAGTCCGGCGGCGAGACGGCCGGCCGCCCGGTCCAGCTCGCCGTAGGTCAGGGTGCGGGTGCCCGTGACCACCGCCGGCCGGTTCTCCGCGCCGGGCAGGGACATGGGCAGGCTGCCGAGGACCTCGTCGGTCCAGTACCCCCTGGCCCGGTAGTCGCCCGCGAACGGCTCAGGCCATGGCACGCACCCCTCAAGCATGGGTCGCCCCGACTCTCGACGTGCCCGTGCCCTTCAGGGGCCGGTGCCCGGGCCGATCCGGGTTCTCGTACCGCGAGACTCCCAGGGCACACCACTCGCCCACGTGCTCCTCGACACGCATATCGCCGCGCCTCCATCTGTCCGTGAGGGTCGCAAGGGCCTGCGGCAGAGCAGCTTGGCACGCGGAACCTGGCTAGTTTCTGGACGCGCTCTTTAGGAGCCGTGGAGGTCGGTGGCCGGTGATACCGGATGGTAGGGCGGGGGCGGTGCGCCTCCGCGTCGCGGAAAGGCCGGGCACGGTGCCCGGCGCGGTCAGGGCATGGGCGTCAAAGGGCGGGCGAGGAGGTCCACGCCGTCCGGTGGCCCCGAGAGTTGGCCGACCTTCGTCCAGCCCCATCGCCGGTACAGCCGGTGCGCCGGCGCCTCGTTCGACGCGGCGAGCACGGCGAACGGCTCGGTGCGGTCGGCCAGCAGCAGCTCCAGCAGGTCCCGCCCGTGTCCGCGGCCGCGCAGCTCCGGCACGACCGCGAGTTCGTACACGTAGAACAGCGGCCGGCGCAGCCGCCGCGGCGGGGGCGCGGCGGCCCGTGGGTGCCACCACCCGTCCTCGCGGCGCACCCCGTAGGCGAAGCCGCCGAGCGCGCCACCGTCGAGCACGGTGGTCACGGAGAAACCGGGCAGTGCCGCGTGCTCGGCCAGTTGTCCGGCGAACCCGTCCGCGGCCGCCGCGTCCTCACGGTACGGCGGCTCCCGGTAGACCCGGTGGTAGACGTCGCGGAACTCCTCGGGGCGGCGGACCTCGGCCGCGCGCTCCACCGTCGACACGCGCTCAGCCATCGACGGTCTCCCGCTGGACGGAGGCGGGCAGTACGCGGTTCAGCCGGTGCAGCACCGCGACCGCCGCGAGACAGCAGAGGCAGAGCGCGAGCCATGGCAGGCCCGGCCCCTTCGCCAGCAGCCAGGTGAACACCGTCGGCGCCAGCACCCGGGCCACACTCCACATGAGTTCCTCCAGCCCGAGGTAGCGGCCCCGCACATGCTCGGCGGCGATCGCCACGGTCAGCGCGCTGCTGGTCGGCGCCTGGAGCAGCTCCGCGACGGTGAAGACGACCATCCCCACGGCGAGCCCGCCGAACGCCACCCCGGGGCGTTCCCCGGGCACCACCGCGAACAGCGCGAAGGACACCATCCACAGGACGGCCGCCACCTGGAGCACCCTGGGTCTGCGGTATCGCTCGACCGCTCTGGCCACCGCGGTCTGCGCCAGCACCACCAGCACGGTGTTGACCGCGAACAGGGTCCCCGGCTGCCACGCCGGCAGTCCGCGCGCCTCGATCACGTAGGCGCTCAGCAGCACGGTCAGCGCGAGGTCGCACAGCGCGAACACGCAGACGGTCGCCAGTACGCCGAAGAACGCGCGGTCGGCGAGCACTTCCCGGTACCCGCCGCGCCGCCGGACCGGGTCGTCCCCGGCCGGCACCGGGTCGCCGCCGGAGGGGGCCGGGACGGCGGCCGGGCGCCAGGCCGCGACCAGCCCGGCCGCGGCGAGGAACGACACCGCGTTGAGCGCTGCCACGGCGGTGTAGCCCGAGGTGCCGCCCCAGCCGACCAGCACGCTGCCGAACAGCCCGCCGGCGCCGATCCCGACGTTGCGCAGTGACCGCTCCATCGCGTACCAGCGCGCCCGCTGCCCGTCGTCGGCCACCTGCGCCACCAGCGCGGCGGCCGCGGGCCGGAACAGGCTCTCGCTCCACAGGGTGACCGTGACCAGCGCGATCAGCTGCCAGGGCGCGTCGGCGAACACATAACCGGTGAAGGTCAGTACGCGGGTGAGGTTGCTCGCGACCACCACCCGCCGCGGCCCGACCCGGTCGATCAGCGGGCCCGCCAGGGGGCCGGCGGGCAGGGAGAGCAGGGCGGCGGCCGACAGCATGAGGCCGACGGTGGTCAGCTCGATCTCCTTGGCCGCGTGGAAGTACACGACGGCGAACGGGAGGAAGAGGCCGGTGCCCAGGGCGTCGACGACCTGCGCGACGATCAGGGGCCCGCGTCCTCGGGTGTTCGGCAGGCCGAGTATGTCGATGACAGCCATCGGTGTCCCTACGCGTGGGGCAGCGGGAAGACGTTGAACTCCTCTTCGGTCAGCGGCTGCGACCGCCAGCCGAGCCGGACGCCCGCACCGCTGATCCGGTCGTCGCCCCACATCGGCATGCCGGCGGGGAAGTTCGACACCAGACCGGGCACGAGCGTGTGCGCGGCGCTGAACCCCGCCGCTTCGACGTCGCAGGTCGTCAGGTCGACGCTGATCACCTCGAAGCCGCGGGCCTCGACCCGTTCGCGATACGCCGCGAGACGCCGCTCCGCGAGTGCGGGCAACCCCTCCCAGGAGCGGCTGGGCAGGTCCTGGACCCAGGGCGCGATCCGTTCCCCCGCTCGCGGGTCGAGGTAGACCTGCTGCTGGCACAGCAGGTCCCGGACATCGGCGAAGTCCGCGCGGTAGGAGTCGAGATAGCGCCGGTCGGCACGGTACGGCTTGAGGTTGCCCAGGTGCGGCAGCTCGGCCCGGCCGTCCGCCAGCGCCTTCTCGTTGTCGAGGTAGTGGCAGGTGTGGTGCAGGGTGAACCCCTCGGCGAGCGCCTTCTCCGCGGCGTCCTGCGCGCTGGGCCGGGTGGCGAAGCCCATGGTCAGCCAGCGGGTGGTGCGGTCGAGCACGGCCGCGGCGATCACCGGGACCCCGAACTCGTTGTCCAGGTGGATCAGGGTGATGTCGTAGGCGTCCAGGCTGTCGGCGACCAGCTCACGGATCCGGTCGGGCATCGGCAGCCGGGGAAGGCGGGCGGCGGCGGCGTCGGCCCACCACAGCATGGTGGTGTCGCGCTCGATCACTTCCTCGAGACCCGAGGTGACGGCGTGCTCCTCGCTCACGCCGGCTGCCACGCCGGCCACCAGCGGGTCGGAGTAGGCGACCGGGTCGTGCTCCCCGTGGGCGACCAGGAAGGCGGGCACCCACACCGGCTCACCGGTCGTCCACGAACGGCCCTCGACCCAGGCGCACTCCGCGTCCACGGTCAGCGGCGCGAAGGGAAAGCCGTCGGTGCGGTACTGCCGTGGCGAGTACAGGTGCAGCCGGCGCGGGTCGAGCGCGGGCACGCCGTCCCGGCGGAGCCGGGCGTAGCTGCCGAACCGGAGCCGGTCCTGCGGCAGCCTGCTGCCGCAGTAGCGTTCGACCGCCTCGCCGACGGCACTGCGGCGTGCGGCGTCGAAGTCCGACCACGATGTGCCGAACGCCTGCCGGTCGTTGGGCCAGTCCGCGACGCGCCGCATGTCGGCGACGTCGACCGCGCACACCCGCAGCAGAGCCGGCATACCGGGCAGCGGGGCCAGTTCCTGGACTCCGGTGACCACGCCGACCTGGTCGTCGACGAGCAGGTCCGCCTCCGCGTCACCCCGTGTCACGGGCCGGGGCCGGGTCGGCACCGGCAGCACGGTACGGCGGATGTGGCTGAGCTCGCGCGGGTCGAGTTCGACCTCGTCCACGGCGGCCTCGCCCGTCACCCAGCGCTCCAGGTACGTGCCGAGCTGCGCGGCCATCCAGCGGGCGTCGCCGCCGCGGAGCCGGGGGCTGCCCGCCTCCGGCGCGGCCCTCATGGCCTCGATGACCCGGGGGTCATGTGCCGCGGCGAGCCGGCGGTCCAGCACGTCCGCGAAGTCCGCCGTGCTGCCGGGAGTGATCGCCGGGCCGAGGATCGCCCGGCCGTGTTCACGGCGCAGCGGCAGCCAGCGCAGGCCCAGCGCGGCGCACTGCTCGTCGATGCGGCTCAGCTCGGCGTAGGCGGGATGGGCGAAGACGGCGACGAGCACGGTGTCGCGGCCGTCGACGCCGGCGAGGTCCTCGGGTGCCGGCTCCACGCGCGCGTAACCGGTGGCGCTCAGCGCGTGGGCGAGCGGGGCGGTGAGCGCCGGGGAGCCCGTGATGAGGACCGTCGTGCGCGCCAGCACCGCTCGCGCGGCGTCCTCCGTGGCCCGGGGCGGGCGCAGGCAGCCGTCGCGCTGCAGGACGTCGACCACCTCGGCGTATTCGGGAGCCATTCCCGCCAGCAATTCGGCGCGGGTCCTGGTGCCGTCGCAGCGAGCCATCCATGCGCGAAACTCGTGGGTGGGGGCGGAAATATGGAACTGCCCGCCGTGCGGAGTGACGAGAAAGCACAGGTTCTGCTCGAGGTCGTAGATCTCCACGTCCTCGAGTTCCAAGGTGGCGTCCGCTGGCATATCAGTCCCCGTCGAATGGAGTTCCTGGTGCACAATGCCACGGCCTCGGGATGTCCCGAGGCCGTGGCAGGCCGACCTCAGCAGGTCAGCTTTACTTGGCGACCGAGCGGTTGTGCACGACGGCCCGGTTGTGCACCACCGCGCGGTTGTGCACGACGGCCCGGTTGTGCACAACCGCGCAGATCACGTTGGTCTTGACGGTCGAAATCATGGAAATACCTCCCAGTTCGCTGTCAGTGACGTGAATGACATTACCGGCGCGCAACACCGGGGCCTAGATGAATTACTCATGAACGCCCATGAGTAATTCACGGATAATTCCGGCCCCCCGGTCGGATTACGGGGGATTGCGGCCGTGAATCAGCTCGCGGCCGTCTCGGTGGGGCCCGGCGCGCGCGTGCTCGCCAGGGCCTCCGCCGGCGCGTCGATCCGCCGCAGGACGACGAGGGCGATGAGAGCGGCGGCGACCAGGAGCGCGGCGCTGAGGTTCAGGCCGAGGGCGTATCCGTCGTTGAGGGCCTGGGGGGTGACGGTCTGGCCGGTGCGGTGCTCGGCCGCGGTACCGAGGGCGGCGAGTCCGAGGGAGGCACCGATCTGGCGCGAGCTGTTGAGCAGACCCGAAGCAGTGCCGGTCTCGTGGGGGGCGACGCCGACGGTGGCGGTGGAGACGACCGGCCCGAGGCAGAGACCGAAGCCGACGCTGGCGACGATCGAGGGCCCGAGGACGTCGCTGGCGAACGCGCCGTCGGGGCTGATCATGCCGAACCAGGCGAATCCGGCCGCGGTGAGGAGACCACCGGCGATCATGAGGTTGCGGGCAGGGAGCCGGTAGCCGAGCTTGATGGCGAGCACGGAGCCGACGACCACGCCGAGGGCGAACGGCAGGAACATGAGCCCGGTCATGGCCGCCCCCTCGCCGAGGACCCGCTGGAGGTAGAGGGAGGTGAAGTAGAAGGCCGAGGCCATGGCCGCACCGACGAGCAGGTTGTAGCCGTTGGCGCCGGCGACCGAACGGTTGGTGAACAGGCCGAGCCGGACCAGCGGTTCGCGGGCGGTGGTCCGCTCGACATAGACGAACGCGACCAGCAGCGCGAGGGCGACCGCCAGGGTCGTCAGGGTGACCGACGAGGTCCACGCGTACTGGTCGGTGCGGACGACACCGAAGACCAGCAGGATCAGACCGGCCGTGGCCAGGAGGGCTCCGAGCATGTCGGGGCGACCGCCGCGCGAGGCCGGCCGGCTGTCGACGATGCCACGCCAGGCCAGGGCCAGCGCCACCGCGGCCATCGGTACGTTCACGAACATCACCCAGCGCCACCCGGCGTACTCGGTGAGCAGGCCGCCCGCCAGGACTCCGAGGGCGCCTCCGGCGGCGTTCATCGCGCTCCAGATCCCGAAGGCCCGCACACGGGGCTTGCCCGTCGGGAACGTCGCGGTCAGCAGCGCCAGCGCGGCCGGGGCCAGCGCGGCGGCCCCGATGCCCTGCGCGGCCCGGGCGGCGACCAGGTGGCCCGGTTCCTGGGCGAAGCCACCGATGAGGGAGGCGAGCCCGAACAGGCCGAGCCCGAACAGCAGGACCCGCTTACGGCCGTAGCGGTCGGCGGCCTTGCCACCCAGCAGGAGCAGCCCGCCGAAGGTGAGGGCGTAGGCGTGGATCACCCAGGTCAGACCCACCGCGCCGAAGCCGAGACCGGCGGCGATCTCCGGGAGTCCGACGTTCACGACCGACAGGTCCAGCGACACCATGAACTGCACGACGGCCACCGCGGCGAGCGTGAGTCCTGGCCGAGCACCCGTACTTTCCGTCCGTCCCGTCCCATTCGTCATCGTGGGCTTCATCGCGGGCTCCCTCCTCGGTGAGATCGTCGAGCAATTTAGGAACGTGTTCCGAAAGTAGCACCACGGACCCGCTCCTGTGAACTCGAAGCCCGGACACGCACCCGTTTCGCCCGGTGGGACGGCGGCGCGGCATGATGGGGCAATGCCCCGACCACCCGCACCGCACGGCCGCACCGGGCGGCCACCGGTGACCTCACGCACGCAGATCCTGGTGGCGGCCCGTCGGCTCATCGACCGGGACGGCTGGGAGAAGCTGACGATCCGCCGGCTGGCCGCCGAACTCGGCATCGGGGCGACGACCCTGTACCACCACATACAGAACAAGGAGGACCTGTTGGTCCTCCTGCTCAATCACTACATCGACCAGATCGAGCGTCCCCGGCTGCCCAGTGAGCCGAGGGACCGCATCGTCGCGGCCGCCACCGCGATGCACGACGCGCTCGCGGCCTGGCCGTGGGCCGCGGAGATCCTGACCGTGGACGGGTTCGTCGGTCTCCTGGACGAAACGGCGCTGTGGATGGTCGAGGCCATCGTGTCGGGGGCCGGGGACTGCGGATGCACGCCCGCACGGGCCGTCGAGATCTTCCGCAGCATCTGGTACTACACCGTCGGCGAGATCCTCGTCCGCGCCCACTCCGTCCGCCGGCGGGCCGACGATGGGCGCCCCACCACCAGGGAGACGTCCTTCAGCAGCCTCGACGCTTCCCGGGTGCCGTGCCTGGCCGCCATCGGCGACGAATGGGCGGCACTGGCCGCGCGAGACACCTACTTCCAGGGACTCCGCGCGTTCGTCGACGGGCTGCTCGCACAAGCCGCGTCCCCGCAGCCGGCGGGACGACCGGCCAACTCCCGCTGACCGCGGTGCCGGTGTCCATCAACTGCCGGCACGCAACGCAGAGTGGGCCGGACTCACGGAGTCCGGCCCGCTGACGTGCTCGCCCGATGAGATCGGGCATGGCGTCGCGTCCGTCAGACAGCTCGGCCAGCCGACTCAGCCGCCCTACTGCTGTTGCTGTTGCTGCTGCTGCTGCTGCTGTTGCTGCTGTTGCTGCTGTTGCTGCTGCTGCTGTTGCTGCTGCTGCTGCTGTTGCTGCTGTTGCTGCTGTTGCTGCTGCTGTTGCTGTTGTTGCTGTTGCTGCTGCTGCTGCTGTTGCTGCTGCTGTTGCTGCTGCTGCTGCTGCCGCCCGCACGGGCGCATCGGTTCAACTGTCTTGACCGTGGGCGCCTTCGCGTGAGCCGATGCCACCACAGCGGCTGGGGGTGCAGAGCCGTACGTTTCCCCGGCGAAAACCGCTGGGAACGCCAGAGCAGCGATGAGCGCCAGTGTGAGCCGCATGAGGTACCGCTTGGTACGCATGACCTTTCTCCCTTCGACCACCGGAACGAAAGACAGTCGTTCGTCCATGACCGGCACCCCTTGTCAGCACCACGCAACGGTCGAACGTCGCTTCCGGTAACAGACTCACACGCGGCACAAGACGCAACAAGAAACTGACTATCGTAGGAGCCGAGGTCACCGGCAATAGCATCCGCAATAGTCGCCCGACAGAGGCGACGACGGTGAAATGACCCGAACGGCGAGCGGGGACTGAGTACTTGATTTCACACAGTCACCGAATTGTAAGTCCAGGAAACGTGGTTCACCACTCCAGCAGGTGCTTCACACGCGCAGGGCACGCATCAAGAAACCGACTATCCTATGAGTAGGGGTCTCCGGCAGTAACCATCCGCGCCAGTCGCCAAGCAGAGGGAACGACGGATGAATTACGACCTACGGCGAGCGGAGCTCGCAGACTTCCTCAGAACACGACGGCTGGCCCTTCAGCCGGAAGAGGTCGGCCTTCCGCCACGAACTTCCAGGAGAACGCCCGGCCTGCGACGGGAAGACGTCGCCGACCTGGCGGGTATCAGCTCATGCTGGTACTCCCAGCTCGAACAGGCTCGGAACATCAGGGTCTCGGACCACGTGCTCAACGCCCTGGCCGGGGCCCTTCGTCTCAACGACGAAGAGCGCGACTACCTTCTGGCCCTGGCGAACGAGGATGCCCGTTCCAGCGCGGACATACCCGCGGATGGTGCGCCCCCGGCGCTCCAGCGCATCCTGGACAGTCAGCTTCCGCATCCGGCGTTCGCCCTCGGCCCCCGGTTCGATATTCTCGCCTGGAACCAGGCAAGCACCGATGTCTACGGCGACCTGACCAAAATAACCCGTGCGCATCGCCATCTACTATGGCTCTTCTTCAGCGATCACATGCGCGAACTGATTCACAACTGGGAGCCGAGCGCCCGCTCGGTACTGGCCGAGTTCCGTGCGGCAACCGGACTCTACGTCCACGAACCCTGGTTCACGGCACTCGTCCGCGAACTGAGCCACAACAGCCCGGACTTCCGCAGATGGTGGCGGCAGCATGAAATCGCAAGGCGCGGCGTCGCCACCCGGGAAGTGAAGCATCCTTTCGTCGGACGCATGATGCTGGAGGAGACCGCGCTCGTTATCGACGACCGCTCAGGTCGACGGGTCATTCTGGAGATCCCTCAACCCGGCACCGGCACCGAGGACAAACTGACGGCGCTTTCCTGGCTGTACCACCGTGTGCAGGACTCACCTCAGCGCGCGCTGGAACCGGAACCGAGGCGACACCGGAACAACCACTGATGGATTTGCTCTGGTGCACACAGGACCGGTGCGCAGGCCGCCCACATACGAATCTACTTCGTTTCCCGCGATGTTCAACTCGGCGGCGGGCTCTTGCCCGCCACCGAGTCAGCGTCCCGGCATTTCACAGCCGGTGACTACGAGGGCCTCTTCAGTGGGCCGCGGCGCGCTTATCACGCTCACACCGGCACTTCACGTTGACCGTCTGGGTCTGGGTCTGGGTCTGCGTCTGGGTGTTGGTGATGGTGACGGTGGTGGTGACGGAGCTTTGCTCCTTGAAGACGGCAAGGCCGGCCTTGGCGACGTGGAAGCTGCTCGCGACGGTCTTCCCTGCCAAGGACGGCGAGATACCCACGGTCAGGGTGATCGGCATGTATGCCTGCCGAGGTCGCAGGGCGTCAGAGCGGGTGCACGCCAGGATGGGTGAGGTCGTGCAGCTCCAGCCACTTCCGCCGGCGGCGAGTGCGGTCATGCCCGCGGGCAGGGTACCGGTGACCTTGGTGGTGGCCCCGTCGGTCGCGCTGGTCCCGGCGTTGCCGACGGTGATGGTGTAGGTCCCCGTCCCGCCCGCGACGAACGCTTGCTGGTGGGACTCGGCGATGGTCAGCGAGGGCCCGGTATCGGCGTGGGCGGGCGCAACGAGTGAGGCCGACAACCCGGCCGCCATCAATACCGGAAGCGAAGCGACCATCAGTCGTCGTCGGGTTTCCTGCATCATTTGTCTCCTTGAGGAGCTGTCGGCCATCCCCTACCACCGCGTTCCCGGGCGATTGGGACGCGGAATCCGAGCCGCAGCAGCGGAGAGATGGCAAGGTGAGGGAACCGCAGGCCTCGGAATCCGACCGCCTGGGGCGCAAGTACATATACCTGCAGGCAATCCGCACACCGCCCGGATTGGCCATACACGCTTCCCGAGCAACCCGACCAGCCCATCTCGTTGGTCCGCATAGCCGAAGCCGGGTTGCGAAAAGATGATGAACTATGCGGCATCCGGTGGGACTATTCGATCGATCGACGTGCTACGCAAGTACCACAAGCGGGAAGAGCGCGAGATCAACCGGATGATCGAGGAGTGCATGGCCATCCGCACCGCCATCCGCAGGGCCGGGGAAGGGTCGCCCACCCCGCCCGCCCCCAACCCATCCCAGCACGGGAAACAGGCAGGGGCCCGACCTCGAACGGTCGGACCCCTCGTGACCTGCATGTCTGCCAGATCAGCGACGTGGTGACAAAGCGCCCGCTACACGTTGAAGCGGAACTCGACCACGTCCCCGTCCTGCATGACGTAGTCCTTGCCCTCCATGCGAGCCTTGCCCTTGGCGCGGGCCTCGGCGACCGAGCCGGTCTCGACCAGGTCCGCGAAGGAGATGACCTCCGCCTTGATGAAGCCCTTCTGGAAGTCGGTGTGGATCACACCGGCCGCCTCGGGGGCGGTGGCGCCCTTCTTGATGGTCCAGGCCCGGGACTCCTTGGGGCCGGCCGTCAGGTAGGTCTGCAGGCCGAGGGTGTTGAAGCCGACGCGGGCCAGGGTGGCGAGGCCGGGCTCGTGCTGCCCGACGGACTCCAGCAGCTCCAGGGCCTCCTCCTCGTCCAGCTCGGCGAGGTCGGCCTCCAGCTTGGCGTTGAGGAAGATCGCCTCGGCGGGGGCGACGAGGGCGCGCTGCTCGTTCTTGAAGTCCTCGTCGGTCAGCTCGTCCTCGTCGACGTTGAAGACGTAGAGGAAGGGCTTGGTGGTGAGCAGGTGCAGGTCGTGCAGCAGCTCATTGCGTTCGGTGCCCTGGACGATGCCGTGTGCGAAGAGCGTGTCGCCCTTCTCCAGGATCTCCTTGGCCTCCTCGACCGCCTTGACCTTGGGCGCGATGTCCTTCTTGATCCGGGACTCCTTCTGGAGACGCGGCAGGACCTTCTCGATGGTCTGGAGATCGGCGAGGATCAGCTCGGTGTTGATCGTCTCGATGTCGTCCTTCGGCGAGACCTTGCCGTCGACGTGCACGACGTTCTCGTCCTTGAAGGCCCGGATGACCTGGCAGATCGCATCGGACTCACGGATGTTCGCGAGGAACTTGTTGCCCAGGCCCTCGCCCTCGGAGGCGCCGCGCACGATGCCGGCGATGTCGACGAAGTCGACCGTGGCCGGAAGGATGCGCTCCGAGCTGAAGATCGAGGCCAGCTTGGCGAGGCGGCCGTCGGGGACGCCGACGACGCCGACGTTCGGCTCGATCGTGGCGAACGGGTAGTTGGCCGCCAGCACGTCGTTCTTGGTCAGGGCGTTGAACAGGGTCGACTTGCCGACATTCGGCAGGCCGACGATTCCGATCGTGAGCGACACGTTGCGACTTCCCGTAGATGAGAGGGCCAGGGGCTGCCAGGGGCCAGACACACTGGCCGATCCACCAGTCTACGGCGTCCCGCGCAGGGGGCTCCCGGGAGCGTCGAACGCCCGGCCAAGCTCTCCTCGTCGGCGTGTCTGAGGAGCGATTCGACACATAAACAGACCTAAGTTGGTCCAGTGGAGCAACACAGGACGCGACCCCCGAACGACGGACGACGACGCGGCACGCCGTCGGGCTCCCTGCCGTCGCAGGCCCGGCGCCGGTACAGCGGACACCGGTCCGGACCCGGCTCGGAACGGGCCTTACGGCAGGTCCGGGTCTCCCGGCCGGTGCCGCCGGGCCCTCGGCTGCCGAACCCCCGGCTCACCGGGCTCGGCAGCGGCGTGTTCTGCGCGGTGGTGATGTTCCTGCTCGGCTGTGTGGACCAGCTCCTCTTCGGCGGGTCCCTGACGCTGTACGGGGTGCTGTTCCTGCTGATGTGCGCCCTGACCGCGGTGTGGGTGCACGAAGGGGACCTGCTGAGCGCGCCGGTGGTCGTACCGATCGCGTTCGCCGTGGGGCTGCTCCCCGTCACCGACGGCAGCGGGGGGCCGCTCGGCCGTCTGATGGGGCTGGTCACCGGGCTCGCCACCCAGGCCGGCTGGCTGTACGGGGGGACGCTCGCCGCCGGCGTCATCGTCCTGGTCCGCCGGGTGCGGTCGGTACGGCGGCGCCGGCGACGGGGCTGAGCGCCTAGCCCTGCTGCGTCGCGCGCATCGCCGCTCCCACGATCCCCGCGTTGTTCTGCAGCTGCGCGGGCACGATCTCCGCCCTGATGCCCTCGATGAAGTGCAGGAACTTGTCCGCCTTGCGGCTGACCCCGCCGCCGATGATGAACAGCTCCGGCGAGAACAGCATCTCGACGTGGGCCAGGTACGTCTGGACGCGGTGCGCCCACTGCTGCCAGCTCAGCTCGTGGTCGTCCTTTGCCTTGCTGGAGGCGCGCTTCTCCGCGTCGTGGCCGCTCAGCTCGAGATGGCCCAGCTCCGTGTTGGGGACCAGGACGCCGTCCACGAAGAGGGCGCTGCCGATGCCGGTGCCGAAGGTGAGCAGGACGACCGTGCCCTTCCGGTCCCGTCCGGCGCCGAACCGCATCTCGGCGACGCCCGCCGCGTCGGCGTCGTTGACCACGGTCACCGGCAGCCCGCCGAGCTTGCCGCTGAACAACGCGCGCGCGTCCGTGTCGATCCAGCTCTTGTCGACGTTCGCCGCCGTCCGGACGGTGGCGCCGCCGGTGACCACTCCGGGGAAGGTCAGCCCGACCGGGCCGGTCCAGCCGAAGTGGTCGATCACCTGCTTGACCCCGTCGGCCACGCCGTCGGGCGTCGCCGGATGCGGGGTGAGCACCTTGCAGCGCTCCTGCACCAGGTCGCCCCTGTCCAGGTCCACAGGGGCGCCCTTGATCCCGGATCCACCGATGTCCACGCCGAAGATCTGCATGGCACCACGTTACGACGGACCACCGACAGTCACGTACGGCCGCCCGTCATTCGACCGCGGTGTCCGTGGCGCCCGAGCCACCGCGCTCGGCGACCAGGGCCACCGCCTCGTCGCGCAGGTCACGGCGCAGCTCCTTGGGCAGCGAGAAGGTGATGGACTCCTCGGCCGCCTTGACGATCTCCACGTCCCCGTAGCCGCGCTCGGCGAGCCACTCCAGGACCTGCTCGACCAGCACCTCGGGCACGGAGGCACCGGAGGTGACGCCGACCGTGGTGACGCCCTCCAGCCAGGCCTCGTCGATCTCGTCGGCGAAGTCGACGAGGTAGGCCTCGCGGGCGCCGGCGAGCTTGGCGACCTCGACCAGCCGCTTGGAGTTGGAGGAGTTGCGCGAGCCGACCACGATGACCAGCTCGGCCTCGGCCCCCATCTGCTTCACGGCGAGCTGGCGGTTCTGCGTGGCGTAGCAGATGTCGTCGCTGGGTGGGGAGACGAGCCCCGGGAACTTCGTCTTCAGGGCGTCGACGGTCTCCATCGTCTCGTCGACGGAGAGGGTGGTCTGCGACAGCCACACGACCTTCGACGGGTCACGGACCTCGACCTTGGCGACGTCCTCGGGGCCGTCGACCAGCTGGATGTGGTCGGGGGCCTCGCCGGAGGTGCCGATGACCTCCTCGTGGCCCTCGTGCCCGATCAGGAGGATGTCGTAGTCCTCGCCGGCATAGCGGACGGCTTCCTTGTGGACCTTGGTGACCAGCGGGCAGGTGGCGTCGATGGTGGCGAGACGGCCCTGCCTGGCCTCCTCGTGCACCACGGGGGCGACCCCGTGCGCCGAGAACATGACGATGTTGCCGGGCGGTACCTCCTCCGTCCGCTCGACGAAGACGGCGCCCTTCTTCTCCAGGGTCTGCACGACGTACTTGTTGTGGACGATCTCGTGCCGGACGTAGATCGGGGCCCCGTACTGTTCGAGGGCCTTCTCCACGGCGATCACGGCGCGGTCCACACCCGCGCAGTAGCCTCGGGGTGCGGCGAGCAGGACACGGCGGCCAGGCGAAGCGGTCATGCGTCCCATCGTAAGGCCGCGTTCAGCGGCGCAGAGATCGCGTGGCCGCGGCCCCGCGTGGGGGCCCGCTGCGCCCAGCCGTACCGCCCAACGGCCCGACTGCCCGACTGCCCGACTGCCCGCACTCACAACGCCGTGCGACCGCCCCCCGGCTACGAAGCCGTGCCACTCCCCCCGGCAACAGCGGCATGCGACTCCCCCCGCCACGACGGCGTGCGCTCCCCCGGCTCCGGTGCGATGCGAGTGCCGCCCTCCGCGGTGCCCCAGGGGCGCGGGGAACTGCGCGACCGGCCACGGTGTGCCCGCGCCCGGAGGACGGGCCGCGGGCGAACGGCGCCTCGCTGTCGGTACCGGCCGTTAGGCTCGCCGCATGGCTGTGAACACGTCCCCCGACACCCCGCTCCCCGTCGGCGAGGTGTCCAGGATGATCGGGGGCTGGATCGACCGGCTCGGGGCGGTGTGGGTCGAGGGACAGATCACCCAGCTGTCGCGGCGCCCCGGCGCGGGGGTCGTGTTCCTGACGCTGCGCGACCCGTCGTACGACATCTCCGTCAGCGTGACCTGTTACCGGCAGGTCTTCGACGCCGTCGCGGACGTCGTCGGCGAGGGCGCCCGCGTCGTCGTCCTGGCGAAACCCGAGTGGTACGCCCCGCGTGGCCAGCTGTCACTCAGAGCCGCCGAGATAAAGCCCGTCGGCGTCGGTGAGCTGCTGGCACGGCTCGAGCGGCTGAAGAAGGCGCTCGCGGCCGAGGGACTGTTCGCACCGGAGCGGAAGAAGCCGCTGCCGTTCCTGCCGCAGCTGATCGGCCTGGTGTGCGGGCGGGCCTCCGCCGCGGAGCGGGACGTGCTGGAGAACGCCCGGCACCGCTGGCCCGCCGTCCGCTTCGAGGTGCGCAACGTCCCCGTGCAGGGCGTGCACGCCGTCCCGCAGGTCGTCCAGGCGGTGAAGGAGCTGGACGAGATGGACGACGTGGACGTCATCATCGTCGCCCGCGGCGGCGGCAGCGTGGAGGACCTGCTGCCCTTCTCCGACGAGCAGCTCGTGCGGGCGGTGGCGCAGTGCCGTACGCCCGTCGTGTCCGCGATCGGGCACGAGCCGGACAACCCGCTCCTGGACCACGTCGCCGACCTGCGCGCCTCCACCCCGACCGACGCGGCGAAGAAGGTCGTACCGGACGTCGGCGAGGAGGTCGAGCGGGTGCGGATGCTGCGGGACCGCACCCGGCGCTGCATGAACGCGTTCCTGGAGCGGGAGGAGCGCGGCCTTGCGCACGCGCTGGCCCGGCCCTCGATGGAGGACCCGCACCGGATGATCGACGAACGGGCCGATCAGGTGGCGTCCCTGACCGAGCGGAGCCGGCGGACCCTGGGGCATCTGCTGGACCGCGCGGACTCGGAGCTGACACACACCCACGCGCGCGTGGTGGCCCTCTCCCCAGCGGCCACGCTCAAGCGGGGTTACGCGGTCCTGCAGAAGGCCGACGGGCATGTGGTCCGGGACCCGGAGGAGGTCGCGCGGGGCGAGGCGCTGCGCGCCCGGGTCGCCGGTGGCGAATTCACAGTGAAGGCAGGCGAATGACCAGCAAGGTGGACGAGGCGCTCTCGTACGAGCAGGCGCGGGACGAGTTGATCGAGGTCGTACGGCGCCTGGAGGCGGGCGGTACGACGCTGGAGGAGTCCCTGGCGCTGTGGGAACGCGGTGAGGAGCTGGCCAAGATGTGCCGCCGCTGGCTGGAGGGGGCGCGGGCCCGGCTGGACGCGGCGCTGGCCGAGGAGGCCGGGGAAGAGGACGCCGAGTAGCCGCGGCACTTAGGAGTTGTGAAGCGGATCACCACACCCCCGGTTTTGTTGAAGGTTGAACTTCATGTCGCGTAGGGTCGGGTGCGTCAGCCGGTCCGGCAGCCCCGGACCGGACGCGCACACGAGGAAGTCACGCATGTCTCTCGTTCTTGACCCCGCCGCCCAGGACCTGCTGTTCCGCGAGGCCCGCACCGCGAACACCTTCACCGACGAGCCCGTGACCGACGAGCAGGTCCAGGCGATCTACGACCTGGTCAAGTACGGTCCCACCGCCTTCAACCAGACCCCGCTGCGCATCACCCTGGTCCGCTCCGCCGAGGCCCGCGAGCGCCTGGTGCAGCACATGGCCGAGGGCAACCAGGCCAAGACCGCCGCCGCCCCGCTGGTCGCGATCCTGTCCGCGGACAACGAGTTCCACCAGGAACTGCCGGCCCTGTTCCCGGCCTTCCCGCAGGCCAAGGACGTCTTCTTCGCCGAGCGCCCGGCCCGTGAGGGCTCCGCGGCACTGAACGCCGCCCTGCAGGCCGCCTACTTCGTCGTCGGCGTCCGCGCCGCCGGCCTGGCCGCCGGCCCGATGACCGGCTTCGATTTCGAGGGCGTCCGCAAGGAGTTCCTGGACGACGACCACACCCCGCTGATGGTCGTCAACATCGGCAAGCCGGGCCCGGACGCCTGGTACCCGCGCTCGCCGCGACTGGCGTACGACGACGTCGTCACCACCGTCTGAGCCACCGCGGACACCCACCGCGGACACACGAAGAGGCCCCCGGCGCCGCCGGGGGTCTCTGTCGTACGCGGTTCTCACTGCATCTTCAGCGCCGCCGCCATCTTCGTCAGCTCGGCGAAGGACGCCGTGCCGGCCACCACCGTCGTGGAGCCGGGCGTGTCCCGCAGGACGAGGGCGTCGTAGCGGCCGCCGGTGTAGCGGGTCCAGGTACGGTCGCCGATCTTCTCGGTCCGCTTCGTCGCCGACGCGCCCTGGCTGGCATCGTCGATGAGCTCGGCGGGCTTCTGCGTGGACTGCTCGACCTGCACGTACTCGCCGTCCGGGGTCTGGAAGCCCAGGTGCCAGCGGTCGTGATTCTCGCCCTGGAAGCGTACGGAGGTCGCCTTCCAGGTACTCGGCAGGCCTTCGGGTGCGGCCACCGGATAGCTCACCGCGCGCCGCGTCGTGAGCAGCTCGACCCGGTAGTCGACCCGCTTGAGGTCGGGAGCGTGATCGTCGTGCGGGATAGTGAGGAAGTAGACGACCGCAGCCGCAATCCCGATGAGGACCAGGGAGAGGATCATGTCCCGGGCCGTCTTCTGCTTACCGTTCGAACCTGCCACGCCCCCTATCGTCGCAGGTGCCCCATGTGCTCATCCGTGGGGCCCCCTGCTCATTTTGACTGCCTAACGATAGAGTCGGTGGCCAAGACCCTCATCCGGCCGTCGTCGTATCAGAAAGGTGCGCTCCGATGACCGAAAATCATCACCTGCCGTCCGAACTCGATGTTCCCTCCGAGGCTCCCGACCGCAACCTCGCCCTGGAACTCGTCCGGGTGACCGAAGCCGCCGCGATGGCAGCGGGCCGCTGGGTGGGGCGCGGCGACAAGAACGGCGCCGACGGTGCCGCGGTACGTGCCATGCGGACCCTTGTCTCCACCGTGTCGATGAACGGTGTCGTCGTCATCGGGGAGGGCGAGAAGGACGAGGCCCCGATGCTCTTCAACGGAGAGCACGTGGGCGACGGCACCGGTCCCGAGGTGGACATCGCCGTCGACCCGATCGACGGCACCACGCTGACCGCCAAGGGCATGCCGAACGCGATCGCCGTCCTCGCCGCCGCCGAGCGCGGCGCCATGTTCGACCCGTCCGCCGTGTTCTACATGGACAAGCTGGTCACCGGCCCCGAGGCCGCTGACTTCGTCGACATCAACGCGCCGGTGGAGGTGAACATCCGCCGGATCGCCAAGGCCAAGCGGTCCGCTCCGGAGGACGTCACCGTCGTCATCCTGGACCGGCCGCGGCACGAGGGCCTGATCCGGGAGGTCCGGGAGGCCGGCGCCCGCATCAAGCTGATCTCCGACGGCGATGTCGCCGGCTCGGTGTACGCGCTGCGCGAGGGCACCGGCGTCGACCTGCTGCTCGGCATCGGCGGCACGCCCGAGGGCATCATCTCGGCCTGCGCCGTGAAGTGCCTGGGCGGCACCATCCAGGGCAAGCTGTGGCCGAAGGACGACGAGGAGCGGCAGCGGGCGATCGACGCCGGGCACGATCTGGACCGGGTGCTCACCACCGACGACCTGATCTCCGGTGAGAACGTCTTCTTCGTCGCGACCGGCATCACCGACGGTGAGCTGCTGCGCGGGGTGCGGTACCGCTCCGAGACCGCGCTGACCGAGTCGATCGTGATGCGGTCCAAGTCGGGGACGGTACGGCGGATCGACTCCGAGCACCGGCTGCGCAAGCTGCGGGCCTACAGCGCGATCGACTTCGACAAGGCCAAGTAGCGCCCGAACGGGGGGCGCGGGATCGTCGGCGCGTGCAGGTCATTCGTGGCTGGACGCGCCCAGGCGGCGGAGCCGCGTGTCAGACACAGCCCCGCGCCTCTTCGGGCCTCCTCGGGCAGGGACGCGCCCTCTGTGCGGAGAGGGCGCCCCTCACCCGCTCAACCGGCTATACGGTTCGCCGTCGCCCTCGCCGTCTTCTTCAGTTCCATCTCCCGGCGGCGGCGCCTCGCCAGGACCACGCGGCGTTCCGCTGCCGTGAGGCCGCCCCAGACGCCGTAGGGCTCGGGCTGGAGGAGAGCGTGTTCGCGGCACTCGACCATGACCGGGCAGCGGGCGCAGACGCGCTTCGCCGCCTCCTCACGGGACAGCCGGGCGGCCGTCGGCTCCTTCGACGGGGCGAAGAACAGGCCGGCCTCGTCACGCCGGCACACCGCCTCGGTGTGCCATGGGGCGTCTTGGTCCCTGTCCCGCGCTGACACCCGCTGGGCCGGCACAGCAGCTACCTGCAGGGACGAATGCGGCGGTTGCAGCACGGTCTACTCCTGACGACGGCTTCGCGAGCGAGAGACGATGCAGCAAGGCCTACCCGCTGTGCGCACGCCTATGCACTGCGTTTCCAACCGCGGGCGCGCGGCGGCTCGTTCACGCCCCCGCGCCGGTGCCCCGAACGGACCGGGCCCGTCCGGTCACCGGCGGGTCCGCGACCGTCACAGGTCCAGGTGCTTGCGCAGTTTCCGGTCCACCTTGTCCTGCACGCGCTCCAGGATGTCGGCGACCAGCTTGCCGCGCTTGGGCCGCGCCTCCACGTTGCCGAGGACGGCCCAGCCGTCGACGTAGACGACCGGGGCGTCGGACTCGGCCGAGTCCAGCGGACTCACCTCGAAGTTGCCCAGCACCCCGCCACCGGTGCCGCGCAGCGAGACGTTCTCCGGGACGCGGATCTGTACGTCGCCGAAGACCGAGACGGCCTTGATCACGACCTGCTGGTACTCGAAGACCGCCTCACTGAGGTCGATCTCGACACTGCCGAAGACCGCGTACGCGTGCAGGCGGCGGCCGGCGCGCCAGCGGCCCCGGCGCACGGCGCTGCTGAACACGGCCACCACGCTGGCATCCGCCTCGGCCGGTATCACGCCCGGAGCGGGGCGCGGTGGTACCGGCGCGTAGGCGGGGGCGGCGGACTGCCGGTGGGCGGCGGGCAGGTCACGGATGAAGACCTCCAGCTCCCCCACCGTCTTGGCGTGCAGCACTCCCTCGACGCGCTCGGCGTGCTCGTCGGCGGTCAGCCGGCCCTCGGCGAGGGCCTCACGGAGGATGTCGGCGACCCGGTCGCGGTCGGCGTCCGAGGCGCGCAGTTCGGAGACGCGCGGTCCGGCGTCCTGGATGGGGGCGGGCTTCTGAAGGTCCACCGCAGCAGCGTACCGAAACGCGATAGATCGCGACTAGGGGTGTGGAGAACCCCGGGCGTGTCGAACTGAGCCTTACCTCACAGCTTCCGTGCCGACGGCAGGTTCTAGGCTGGTGAGGCCCGCCAGCGTCGGCGGGCGCCGTCCGTCAGAGTGAGGAATGGGCTGCGATGCCTGAGTTCGCGTACACCGATCTGCTCCCCCAGGGCGAGGACACCACCCCCTACCGGCTGGTGACCTCGGAGGGTGTGTCCACCGTCGAGGGACCGGACGGGCGGACGTTCCTCAAGGTGGAGCCGGAGGCGCTGCGCAAGCTGGCCGAGGAGGCCATCCACGACATCCAGCACTACCTGCGCCCGGCCCACCTGGCGCAGCTGCGCCGCATCATCGACGACCCCGAGGCCTCGGGCAACGACAAGTTCGTCGCCCTGGACCTGCTGAAGAACGCCAACATCGCGGCGGCCGGTGTGCTGCCGATGTGCCAGGACACCGGCACGGCGATCGTCATGGGCAAGCGCGGGCAGAACGTCCTCACCGAGGGCGAGGACGAGAAGCACCTCTCGCACGGCATCTACGACGCCTACACCAAGCTGAACCTGCGCTACTCGCAGATGGCCCCGCTCACCATGTGGGAGGAGAAGAACACCGGCTCCAACCTGCCGGCCCAGGTCGAGCTGTACGCGACCGACGGCGGCGCGTACAAGTTCCTGTTCATGGCGAAGGGCGGCGGCTCGGCCAACAAGTCCTTCCTGTACCAGGAGACGAAGGCCGTCCTGAACGAGGCCTCCATGATGAAGTTCCTGGAGGAGAAGATCCGTTCCCTGGGTACGGCCGCCTGCCCGCCGTACCACCTGGCGATCGTCGTCGGCGGCACGAGCGCCGAGTACGCGCTGAAGACCGCGAAGTACGCCTCCGCGCACTACCTGGACAACGCCCCGACCGAGGGCTCGCCGCTCGGACACGGCTTCCGGGACGAGGAGCTGGAGGAGAAGGTCTTCGAGCTGACGCAGAAGATCGGCATCGGCGCGCAGTTCGGCGGCAAGTACTTCTGCCATGACGTCCGCGTGATCCGCCTGCCCCGCCACGGTGCCTCCTGCCCGGTCGCCATCGCCGTGTCCTGCTCGGCCGACCGCCAGGCCGTCGCGAAGATCACCGCCGAGGGCGTCTTCCTGGAGCAGCTGGAGAAGGACCCGGCGCGCTTCCTGCCGGAGACCACGGACGAGCACCTCGACGAGGCCGGCGACGTCGTGAAGATCGACCTCAACCAGCCGATGGACACGATCCTCGCCGAGCTGACGAAGTACCCGGTGAAGACCCGCCTGTCCCTGACCGGCCCGCTGGTGGTGGCGCGTGACATCGCGCACGCCAAGATCAAGGAGCGGCTGGACGCGGGCGAGGAGATGCCGCAGTACCTGAAGGACCACCCGGTGTACTACGCGGGCCCGGCGAAGACCCCCGAGGGCTACGCCTCCGGCTCCTTCGGCCCGACGACGGCCGGCCGCATGGACTCCTACGTCGAGCAGTTCCAGGCGGCGGGCGGCTCGAAGGTGATGCTCGCCAAGGGCAACCGCAGCAAGCAGGTCACCGACGCGTGCGACGCCCACGGCGGCTTCTACCTCGGCTCCATCGGCGGCCCGGCCGCCCGCCTCGCCCAGGACTGCATCAAGAAGGTCGAGGTCCTCGAGTACGAGGAGCTGGGCATGGAGGCCGTCTGGAAGATCGAGGTCGAGGACTTCCCGGCGTTCATCGTGGTGGACGACAAGGGCAACGACTTCTTCCAGGACCCCGCCCCACAGCCGACGTTCACGTCGATCCCGGTGCGCGGGCCCGGCCTCGGCTGACCCGGTAGCGGTACCCGTGCAGAGCCCCTGGCCCGAGCGGCCGGGGGCTCTCGTCGTCTCACGGTGGCGGCTGCCGCGACGGCGACGGCCGTGCATCCGATCCTGGATCCGGCGCGTTGCGTGACGCCTCCCCGGAGCGGGTGTCACCGCCGGTGTGTACTGGCGGGTAGTTAGATGGGAATACGGGCGCCACGACAAGTGCTCACGTTTTCGGAGGTACGACGATGACGACCGAAGAGCCGCAGTACCGGATCGAGCACGACTCGATGGGCGAGGTCCGGGTCCCGGCCCATGCCAAGTGGCGGGCGCAGACCCAGCGTGCCGTCGAGAACTTCCCCGTCTCCGGGCAGCGGATCGAGCGGGCCCACATCGAGGCGCTGGCGCGCGTCAAGGCGGCCGCGGCGAAGGTGAACGCCGAACTCGGGGTGCTGGACAAGGAGGTCGCGGAGGCGATCCAGGAGGCGGCCGGCGAGGTCGCCGCGGGGAAGTGGGACGAGCACTTCCCGGTGGACGTGTTCCAGACGGGCTCGGGGACCTCCTCCAACATGAACGCCAACGAGGTCATCGCCACCCTCGCCACCGAGCGGCTCGGCCGGGACGTGCACCCCAACGACCACGTCAACGCCTCGCAGTCGTCCAACGACGTCTTCCCGTCCTCCATCCACATCGCGGCCACCGCCGCGGTCACCCATGACCTGGTCCCGGCACTCGAGCACCTCGCCGCCTCCCTCGAGCGCAAGTCCGGGGAGTTCGCCGACGTGGTGAAGTCCGGCCGGACGCATCTGATGGACGCGACGCCGGTGACGCTCGGGCAGGAGTTCGGCGGGTATGCGGCCCAGGTGCGGTACGGCGTAGAGCGGTTGCGCGCCTCGCTGCCCCGGCTGGCGGAGCTGCCGCTCGGCGGCACGGCGGTCGGTACCGGCATCAACACCCCGCCGGGGTTCTCCGCCGCCGTCATCGAGGAGGTCGCCCGGACCACCGGGCTGCCGCTCACCGAGGCCCGCGACCACTTCGAGGCGCAGGGCGCCCGGGACGGGATCGTGGAGGCCAGCGGCCAGCTCAAGACCATCGCCGTCGGCCTGACGAAGATCGCCAACGATCTGCGCTGGATGTCCTCCGGGCCGCGCACCGGTCTCGCCGAGATCCGGCTGCCCGACCTCCAGCCCGGCTCGTCGATCATGCCGGGCAAGGTCAACCCGGTCGTCCCCGAGGCCGTGCTGATGGTCGCCGCGCAGGTCATCGGCAACGACGCCACCATCACCACCGCCGGTGCCGCCGGGAACTTCGAACTGAACGTGATGCTTCCGGTCATCGCCAAGAACGTGCTGGAATCCGTGCGGCTGCTCGCCAACGCCTCGCGGCTGCTGGCCGACCGGACCGTCGACGGCATCACCGCGGACCGCGAACGCGCCCGCGAGTACGCCGAGTCCTCCCCCTCCGTGGTCACCCCGCTCAACAAGTACATCGGCTACGAGGAGGCCGCGAAGGTCGCCAAGAAGTCCCTCGCGGAGCGCAGGACGATCCGCGAGGTCGTCCTGGAGAGCGGGTACGTGGAGCGCGGCGATCTGACGCTGGAGCAGCTCGACGAGGCCCTGGATGTCCTGCGGATGACACGCCCGTAACCGCGAGCGAACCTTTCCGGCCACCGCTGTACAACCGTGACACGCACCGCAGCGTCGTATGCCTACGGCACCTAATATCTGTGCATGACGGACGACGGAGCGGTGACACGAGTGGAAGCGGGACCTGCCACGTACTGGACCCCCGGAACGCAGATCCTGTGGCGCTACCGGGAGAACGCCGGCGAGCACGTCCACATCGCCCGGCCCGTCACCGTCGTACGCGACGACGCGGAGCTGCTCGCGGTGTGGCTGGCGCCCGGCACCGAGTGCCTGCGGCCGGTCCTGGCCGACGGCACCCCCGTGCACCTGGAGCCGCTGGAGTCCCGCTACACCAAGCCGCGCGCGGTCCAGCGGGACCGGTGGTTCGGCACGGGTGTGCTGAAGCTCGCCGAGCCCGGCCGGCCCTGGTCGGTGTGGCTGTTCTGGGAGCCGGGCTGGCGGTTCAAGAACTGGTACGTCAACCTCGAGCAGCCCCTGTCCCGTTGGTCGGGCGGGGTGGACTCCGAGGACTACTTCCTGGACATCTCCGTGCACCCGGACCGCACATGGCACTGGCGGGACGAGGACGAGTTCGCGCAGGCCCAGCGGGACGGGCTGATGGACGAGGCGACCGCCGAGCGGGTGCGTGCGGCCGGGCGTGACGCGGTGGCGGTCATCGAGGCCTGGGAGTCGCCGTTCCCGGACGGCTGGCCGCGCTGGCGCCCGGACCCGTCCTGGGCGGTACCGTCACTTCCCGATGACTGGGACCGTACCCCCGCGCACGTGTCCTCATGAGACCCTTGATGCGCCCCCAGGCAAGAAACGTAGGATCGTCCTCCGCAAGGGCGCGTTAGTGCAACTCCCGGAGCATGCGCCGGGCTTGACCGATCGTCACCGAGGGGCGGCAGGACGTGAGCGAGGGGTACCAGGGGAACACCACCGCCGGCCGCCACGGCCCCGCCGGTGGCACGGCGACAACCGCTGAGCATGCGGGAATTCCGTTCCTGGGGCACGTATTGCGGGTATCGGGATTTCTGCGGGACCGACTGCGCGCCCGGCGCGCAGCCCCGGACGGATGGATGCGACACGCGTGACGGAGCAGCCCACCTCCTTCGAGCGCCCCCAGCCGGGCGGCGACCCCGCGGAGGCCCGCGGGGCGCTCTTGCGTACCCCGAAACCGCCCGGCAGCTCGGGGTTACCGGTGCAGGCCCGGGCCGACGGGACGCCCTCCGGCCCGGGGACGGCCACGCCCTGTGGCAAGGGAAAGGACGGCAAGGGAAAGGAGCCCCCAGTCGACGGCCCCGAGCACTCCCAGCCCGCCACCGCCGAACCCGGCGCACACCGCCCGCGCCCGGCGCCGGAGGCCATTCCGCCCCAGCCCGGTGCCGAGCAGGAGCGGGCGCCGGGCGGTCCGGAACGCCGTACCGGGCGGGGGTTGCCACCTGGGCGGCCGATGCCCATGCGGCGTGACGGTGACCGGCTGCGTTTCGTCGGCGCGGCCACCCGGCGGATCGCCCGCGGGCTCGACCTGGACGAGATCGTGATGGGGCTGTGCCGGGCCACCGTGCCGACCTTCTCGGACGCGATCCTGGTCTATCTGCGCGACCCGCTGCCGGTCGGTGACGAGCGGCCCACCGGACCGGTGGTGCTGCGGCTGCGCCGGACCGACCGCATACCGGAGGAGCGGGACACCGACGGGGTGCTGCTGCCGGCGGCCTTCGAGCCGGAGCCGGAGCCGACCGCGCTGGCGGATCTGTCCGCGCTGACGACCGAGCTGTGCGAGGTGCGTCCCGGCGGTGCCCTGAACGAGGTGCTGCGCGGGGTGCGGCCGGTGTTCGCCGACGCGCCCGCCGCCCGGGCCGCGTTGCCCGAGCTGCTCGGCGAGGGCGGCGAGGCGGTCGTACCGGAGGGGCGGCACGCGATCCTCGCGCCGCTGCGCGGCCGGCGCCGGGTGATCGGCGCGGCCCTGTTCCTGCGCCGCCCGGAGCGGCCGGCGTTCGAGGCGGACGATCTGCTGGTGGCCGCGCAGCTGGCCACGCACAGCGCGCTCGGCATCGACAAGGCGGTGCTGTACGGCCGGGAGGCCTACATCGCGGACGAGCTGCAGCGCACCATGCTGCCCGAGACCCTGCCCCGCCCGACGGGTGTGCGGCTGGCCTCCCGGTATCTGCCGGCCGCGGAGACCGCGCGGGTCGGCGGCGACTGGTACGACGCGATCCCGCTGCCCGGCAGCCGGGTCGCGCTGGTGGTCGGTGACGTCATGGGCCACTCCATGACGTCGGCGGCGATCATGGGCCAGCTGCGTACGACGGCCCAGACGCTGGCCGGGCTCGACCTGCCGCCGCAGGAGGTGCTGCACCACCTGGACGAGCAGGCGCAGCGCCTGGGCACCGACCGCATGGCGACCTGCCTGTACGCGGTCTACGACCCGGTCACGCACCGCATCACCATCGCCAACGCCGGCCATCCGCCGCCCGTGCTGCTGCACCTGGGCGGGCGGGCCGAGGTGCTGCGGGTGCCGCCGGGCGCGCCGATCGGGGTCGGCGGGGTCGACTTCGAGGCGGTCGAGCTGGACGCGCCGGCCGGGGCCACCCTGCTCCTGTACACGGACGGGCTGGTGGAGTCCCGGCTGCGGGACGTGTGGACCGGGATAGAGCAGTTGCGGGAGAAGCTCGCCGCGACCGCGCAGCTGACCGGGCCGGACCATCCACCGCCGCTGGAAGCGCTGTGCGACGAGGTGCTGGACATGCTGGGCCCGGGCGACCGGGACGACGACATCGCGCTGCTCGCGGCTCGCTTCGACGGGATCGCGCCGAGCGATGTCGCGTACTGGACGCTGGAGCCCGAGGACTCCGCCCCCGGCCAGGCCCGTCGGCTGGCCCGGCGCGCGCTCGCCCGCTGGGACCTGGAGGACCTGACGGACTCGGTGGAGCTGCTGGTCAGCGAGGTCGTGACGAACGCCGTACGGTACGCGTCCCGGCCGGTGACGCTGCGCCTGCTGCGCACGGACGTGCTGCGCTGCGAGGTCGGCGACGACGTGCCGCAGCTGCCGCGTCTGCGGCAGGCTCGGGCCACGGACGAGGGCGGGCGGGGTCTGTATCTGGTCAACAGGCTGGCCCGGCGCTGGGGCGCGACCCGGCTGAGCACCGGCAAGGTGGTCTGGTTCGAGCTGAACCGGGGCTGAGTCCCGCCGCGTGACGACGGCGAAGGGGCGCCCGGAGGAATCCGGGCGCCCCTTCTTGCGCGCGTCTACTGGTTGAAGTCGCTCTGGGGATCGAGCGGGTCCTCCGTGACGGGAGCCGTCGGCGGCCCGGTGGTGGGAGTGGGGGACGGCGTCTGCGACGGGGTCTGCGACGGCGTCTGCGACGGGGTCTGGGACGGCGTCGGCGACGCCGACTGGGATGTCGGCGGCTCGCTGCTCGGCGTCTGCGACGGCGTCGGGGACGGCGTGGGGGAGGACGGCTTCGTCCAGCTCGGGGTCGGCTCGACGGCCGCGCCCTGGGTGGTGTTCAGATCGAACCTGGACTTGTCCGTCACGCCGAAGGTGTACGCGGCCCAGATCTTCGCCGGGGGTCCGCCACCGTTCACTCGGCCGCCGCCCATCGCGCCCTTCAGCGACACATGGGCGCCCTTCTTGATCGGTACGCCGTCACAGCCGGTGCCGCCGGCCTTGTCCGCCTCGCCGAACAGACCGACGGAGGTGACCAGGTCGGGCGTGTATCCGGTGAACCAGGCCGAGCGGTTGCAGTCGGACGTACCCGTCTTGCCCGCCACCTGCCGGCCGTTGCGCAGCGGGTTGCTCGCCACCGAGATCTTGGCCGTGCCGTCGTCGACCACGCCGGTGAGCACGGAGGTCACCGTGTCGGCGGCCGTCCTGCTGAGCACCGAACCGCCGACGGGGTCCGGCATGTGCACGGAACGGCCCTTGGTCTCGGCGGACTTGATGAGGGTCGGGGTGACCTTGTAGCCGTGGTTGTCGAGGGTGGCGTAGATCCCGGCCATCTCCAGCGGGCTGGCGCCCATGGAGCCCAGCGTCTGCGCCGGTACGGCCTGCATGCCCTTGGTGTCCATGCCGAGCTTGTTCGCCGTGCCCATGACCTTGTCCATGCCGACGTCCACGCCCATCTGCGCGAAGACGGAGTTCACGGACGCGTTCATCGCGTTCTGGACGGTGATCTTGTCGTAGTCCTGGTTGTCCTCGTTCGGCGGGGCGAAGCCGACCCTGGAGCCGTGGTCCAGCACCTGGCGGCGGCTGGTGCCGTCGTAGATCGTGTCGGCGGTGATCGGCTTGCCGTCCTGCGTGGTGGCGTCCTGCTCCAGCGCGGCGGCGAGGATGACCGGCTTGAACGTCGAGGCCGGCTGGTAGTCCGTGCGGGTGGCGTTGCTGTAGTAGTGCTTGTAATAGTCCACGCCGCCGTACAGCGCGAGGATCTTGCCCGTCTTGGGATCGACGGAGACGGCACCGGCCTGGACGTCGCGGTCGACCTTGCGCTTCTTCTTGTCGAGCCTGCTCGTCAGCTCCGACTTGACGGCCTGCTCCAGGGCGGCCTGCTTCTTGCGGTCGACATTGAGGGTGATGGTCCAGCCCTGGCCGATGACCGCGTTCTCCGCCTGGCCCTGGCTCAGCCCCTCCTGGTCCATCAGCTGCCGCTCCAGCTGCTGGTTGGCCAGCTCGACGAGGTAGCCCTTCTGCCCGCCGAGGCCCGGGGCGCCCTTGGGCTCCTTGGGCTTCGGGAACTTCATCTCGTCGCGCTTCGCCTTGGGCAGCCAGTGCTCCTCGACCATGTTGTTCAGGACGTAGTTCCAGCGTTCCTGGACCAGCCGCTTGCCGGTGGGCGTGGCGACCGCCCAGTCGTACTGGCTGGGCGCCTGCAGCAGGGAGGCCAGGTAGGCGCCCTGCTGGACCGAGAGCTTTTCGGCGTCGACGTGGTAGTAGGCCTGCGCGGCGGCCTGGATGCCGTAGGCGTTGCGGCCGTAGTAGCTGGTGTTGATGTAGCCGGCGAGGATGTCGTCCTTGGACTTCTCGCGGTCCACCTTCAACGAGATGACCAGTTCCTTCAGCTTGCGCGTGACGGTCTGGTCCTGGTTGAGGTAGTAGTTCTTGACGTACTGCTGGGTGATCGTCGAACCGCCCTGCTTGCCCTTGCCGGCCAGCGTGTTGAGCAGGCCGCGGGCGGTGCCTTTGAAGTCGACTCCGGCGTCGTGGTAGAAGCTCTTGTTCTCCGCCGCGACGAAGGTCAGCTGGACCTCGCGCGGCACCCTGGACAGGTCGACGATCTCCCGGTTGACCTTGCCGTCGCGGGCCAGGACCGTTCCGTCGCTGAACTTGTAGACGTTGCTCTGCCGTTGTGCGGCGGCGTTGCCCTCGGGGACGTCCACGTACAGGTAGAGGCCGATGAAGGCCGCTATGCCCAGCAGGCACACCCCGAAGAAGGTCCCGAGGATCTTCTTCCAGCTGAATATCCGGCGTATGAGGCTCTTGGCGGGCTTGCCGCCGGCCGCGGTGGACGCGGTACCGGCCGCGGTGGACGCGGTACCGGCCGCGGTGGACGCGGTACCGGCCGCGGTGGGTGCGCTGCCGGCCGTGGGTGCGGAGCGGCGGCGCTTGGGCGCCGCGCGGTGGCCACCGCGCTGCCGCGCTCGTCTTTCTTCCGCTCGTCCCATGGGTCCCTACGCTCGCTTCCGTCTGGGGGTCAGCTCCGAAAGCTAACACCCGTCTATATGACAAAGGGCGTCCGATCCGCTCTTTTACGGACGTGACAATCAGCACCCGCCCCAAGGGAACCGACGGATATGAGCGCCGTAAGGTTGCTTGACAGATTAAAGTGATATCTCTTAGCTAGAACGAAGCTAGGCGCTCCGGATGGGCGCCACCGAGAACGGGGGATCACCCATGTCCGCACCCGACCCCGCGCCCGACCCCGCCCAGGAGGCGGCCGCCACCGCCGACGTGCCCGAGATGCCCGCCCCGCGAGTGCGGGAGTTCCCCGCGCACAGCATCGGCGGCGGGCTCGCCCTGCTGCTCGGACTGATCGGCCTCGGCGCCGCCGGCGCGCTGTTCGCCGCCGCCGCCGCGATCTCCGTCGCCGGCGCCAAGGCCGGGCTGGTCATAGCCGGCGTGCTCGTCTTCCTCGCCGCGGTCATGGGGATGCGCGGCCTGAACACCGTCGCCCCCGGCGAGGCGCGGGTCGTGCAGCTCTTCGGGCGCTACCGGGGCACGATCCGGCAGGACGGCCTGCGCTGGGTGAACCCCTTCACCTCCCGGACGAAGATCTCCACCCGGGTGCGCAACCACGAGACCGCCGTCCTCAAGGTCAACGACGCCTACGGCAACCCGATCGAGCTGGCCGCGGTCGTGGTCTGGAAGGTCCAGGACACCGCCCAGGCGGTCTTCGAGGTGGACGACTACGTCGAGTTCGTCGCCACGCAGACCGAGACGGCCGTACGGCACATCGCGATCGAGTACCCGTACGACGCGCACGACGAGGACGGCCTGTCGCTGCGTGGCAACGCCGAGGAGATCACCGAGAAGCTGGCCGTCGAACTGCAGGCGCGGGTGGAGGCGGCCGGGGTACGGATCGTCGAGTCACGCTTCACGCACCTCGCGTACGCTCCCGAGATCGCCTCGGCAATGCTCCAGCGGCAGCAGGCGGGGGCGGTCGTCGCGGCCCGCCGGCAGATCGTGGACGGTGCCGTCGGAATGGTCGAGGCGGCACTCGCCCGGATCGCCGAGCGGGACATCGTGGAGCTGGACGAGGAACGGAAGGCGGCGATGGTGTCGAACCTGATGGTGGTGCTGTGCGGTGACCGGGCCCCGCAGCCGGTCCTCAACACCGGGACGCTTTACCAGTGACGGACTCTCCGGAGGCTCCGAAGCGCCGACCGCAGCAGCGCAAGCAGGTGCTGCTGCGGCTGGACCCGTCGGTGTACGAGGCGCTCGCCCGGTGGGCCGGGGACGAACTGCGGTCGGCAAACGCACAGATCGAGTTCCTGCTGCGCAGGGCGCTGGCCGAGGCGGGACGCCTGCCGAAGGACACCGGACCGCTGCCCCGCAGGGGACGGCCGCCTGTATCGGAACAGTGACAATAGGCCTCCACCTGCGAGAGTGTACGCCCTGCCATGATCTCCACACTCGGCGTATACACCCCGCGTATACACCGTGTGTAGTGTGGTCGGCATGTCCATCGGTCACACCCTCCTAGGACTCCTGGAGTCCGGCCCGCGCCACGGCTACGACCTCAAGCGGGCCTTCGACGAGAAGTTCGGTCACGACCGGCCGCTGCACTACGGCCAGGTCTACTCCACGATGTCCCGGCTGCTGAAGCACGGCCTCGTGGAAGTCGACGGGATCGAGGCGGGCGGCGGCCCCGAGCGCAAGCGGTACGCCATCACCGACGCCGGCGTCACCGATGTGGAGCGCTGGCTCGCCACCCCGGAGAAGCCGGAGGAGTACCTCCAGTCGACCCTCTACACCAAGGTCGTCCTCGCGCTCCTCACCCACCGGAACGCGGCCGACATCCTGGACACCCAGCGCGCCGAACACCTGCGCAGCATGCGGATCCTGACCGACCGCAAGCGCAAGGGCGATCTCGCAGACCAGCTGATCTGCGACCACGCCCTGTTCCACCTGGAGGCCGACGTGCGCTGGCTGGAACTGACCGCGGCGCGCCTGGACAAGCTCCGTACGGCGGTGACCGAATGACCAGCGTTCCCCCTCCCGGCTCCCTGCTCACCGCCGAGAACCTGCGCAAGGCCTACGGCCCGACGGTCGCCCTCGACGGCGCCGGGTTCTCCATCCACCCCGGTGAGGTCGTCGCCGTGATGGGCCCCTCCGGCTCCGGCAAGTCGACGCTGCTGCACTGCCTCGCCGGCATCGTGCCGCCCGACTCCGGCTCGATCACCTACGCCGGCCGCGAGCTGGCGACCATGCGCGACGCCGAGCGCAGCGCGCTGCGCCGCAGCGAGTTCGGGTTCGTCTTCCAGTTCGGCCAGCTCGTCCCCGAGCTGACCTGCGTGGAGAACGTGGCCCTGCCGCTCAGGCTGAACGGCACCTCCCGCAAGGAGGCCGAGCGGGCCGCGCTCGGCTGGATGGAGCGCCTGGAGGTGGACGACCTCAAGGGCAAGCGGCCCGGCGAGGTCTCCGGCGGCCAGGGGCAGCGCGTCGCGGTGGCGCGGGCGCTGGTCACCGGGCCGCGGGTGCTGTTCGCCGACGAGCCGACCGGCGCGCTGGACTCCCTCAACGGCGAGCGCGTGATGGAGCTGCTGACCGACGCGGCCCGCTCCACCAACGCGGCCGTCGTGCTGGTCACGCACGAGGCCCGGGTGGCCGCCTACTCCGACCGGGAGATCGTCGTACGCGACGGCAGGTCCCGGGACATGGAGCGGGCGATATGAACCTGCGGCAGTGGTCCAGGGATCTGGGCATGGGGGTCCGGTTCGCCGTCACGGGCGGGCGCGAGGGCTGGGTCCGGATGCTGCTGACGGCGGTCGGCGTCGGCCTGGGCGTGGCCCTGTTGCTGCTGACGACGGCGCTGCCCCATGTGCTGAGCGTGCGGCACCAGCGCGAGGAGGCTCGTCAGGACGTCACGTTCGGCGCGGCCATGCCGCGGAAGGGCGACAACACGGTGCTGGTCGGTTCGGCCGACACTCTGTGGCATTCCAAGGACATCCGTGGCCGGCTCCTTGACCCCGAGGGGCCGCGTGCGCCGCTGCCGCCCGGTGTGGGCCGCTTCCCGGCGGACGGCGAGATGGTCGTCTCACCCGCGCTGAAGGAGTTGCTCTCCTCGGACGGGGCGAAGCTGCTGCGCGAGCGTCTCGCTTACCGGATCACCGGGACGATCGGCGAGGCCGGGCTGATCGGCTCGCACGAACTCGTCTACTACGCCGGTAAGAGGGGGCTGAAGGCGACGCCGGACAGCACGCGTGTGGTGCGGCTGACCGCGTTCGGTGATCCGCACCCGACGACCGAACGGGCCGACCCGGTGCTGATCCTGATGATGCTGGTCGTCTTCGTCGCGCTGCTGATGCCGGTCGCCGTCTTCATCGCCGCGGCCGTACGGTTCGGCGGCGAGCGGCGCGACCGCCGGCTGGCCGCGCTGCGACTGGTGGGTTCCGACAGCCGGATGACCCGGCGGATCGCGGCGGGCGAGGCGCTGGCCGGGGCGCTGCTCGGGCTGGTCGTGGGTACCGTGTTCTTCCTGATCGGGCGGCAGGCGGCCGGCTCCGTCGAGGTGCTGGGCGAGAGTTTCTTCCCCAGCTATCTGAACCCCTCCCCTGCGCTGGTGGCCCTGGTCGCGGTGGCGGTCCCGTCGGCCGCCGTGCTGGTGACGCTGTTCGCCATGCGGGGGGTGGTCGTCGAACCCCTCGGGGTGGTGCGCGCGGCCAAGCAGGCCCGGCGCCGCCTGTGGTGGCGGCTGCTGCTGCCGTTGGCGGGCCTGGCGATGCTGTACCCGATGATCGGCAACGGCCGCTCGCACGGCGACTTCAACCAGTACCTGGTCGTCGGCGGTGTGATGCTGCTGCTGGTCGGTGTGACCGCGCTGCTGCCGTGGCTCGTGGAGGCAGTCGTCGTCCGGCTCGGAGCCGGTGCGGTGTCCTGGCAACTGGCTGTGCGACGGCTGCAGTTGAGCAGCGGTACAGCGGCCCGCATGGTCAACGGCATCGCGGTGGCGGTGGCCGGGGCGATCGCGCTGCAGATGCTGTTCGCGGGCGTGGAGAGCCAGTACACCAAGGACACCGGCCGGGACCCCCACCGGGCGCAGATGGAGATCGACCTGCCCGACCAGCCCCGTATGTCGCTCGTGGGCCGGGACTTCGCCGGCACCAAGGGCGTACGGGCGGTGGTGGCGACGTCCACCGGGTCGCTCGGCGACAAGCGCCGCGACCCGGACACGACGGCGAGTGTCGTCGCCGGTGACTGCGCCGCGCTGCGTGAGCTGGCCCATCTGCCGTCCTGCCGGGACGGCGACGCGTTCGTGGTGTCCGGCGAGGACGACAACCCCGCCCTGCGCGCGCTGCTGCGACCGGGCCGGCACGCCTTCCTCGACCCGACCTACTCGGCTGCCAACCACGGCCGGGAGCTGCCCTGGACGGTACCGGCCGGCACGCGCCGGGCGACCCCCCGCAAGGACTCGCTGCAGGGTTCCATCAGCGGTCTGCTGGTCACCCCGTCCGTACTGCCCACGCAGGCCGTGCCGACGCTGTACAGCCAGGTCTACGTCCGCCTCGACCCGTCGGTGCCGGACGCGGAGGAGTATGTGCGGAACACGGCCGCGCGGATCGACCCGCTCTCCAACGCCTGGAACTGGGCGTCGACCGAACAGTTCTCCAGGTACACCTCCCTGCGCACCGGCCTGTTCGTCGGCGCGATCGGGGTACTGGCGCTGATCGGGGCGAGCCTGCTGGTCTCCCAGCTGGAGCAGTTGCGGGAGCGGCGCAAGCTGCTGTCGGCGCTGGTCGCCTTCGGCACCCGGCGCCGCACGCTGGGCCTGTCGGTGCTCTGGCAGACGGCCGTCCCGATCACCCTCGGCCTGCTGCTGGCCTCGGCGGTGGGCCTCGCCCTCGGCGCGGTGCTGCTGAAGATGGCGGCCACCCCGGTGACCGTCGACTGGGCGAGCGTGCTGTCCATGACCGGCGCCGGCGCGGCGGTGGTCCTCACCGTCACCCTGCTCAGCCTGCCGCCCCTGCTGCGGATGATGCGGCCGGAGGGGCTGCGTACGGAGTAACGGCGTGGTGCGCCAGGGGCCCTTCCCGCCGGGAGGGGCCCTTCCCGCCGGGAGGGGCCCTTCCCGCCGGGAGGGGCCCTTCAGGCGTCCTGCTCCAGCACCCGCACCGGCAGTGAACGCAGGGCCTCGCGCAGGGCCGCCGCCAGCTCTTCGTACTCCGCGCCGCGCGCCGCTCCCGCCCGCATCGCCAGGGCGACACGGCGACTGGGCGCGGGCTCGGCGAAGTAGCCGGTGAGGAGCTGACTGCTGCGGGTGGTCTCCAACTTCATTGCGGTGCGCGGGAGCAGGGTGCAGCCGAGACCGCCCGCGACGAGCTGGACCAGTGTGGACAGGCCGGCGGCCGTGGTGGTGACCGGCGCGTCCTCCCGGCCGGCCTCCCGGCAGATGTCCAGGGCCTGGTCGCGCAGGCAGTGTCCCTCGTCCAGGAGCAGCAGGTTGAGTTCCTTCAGTGCCTCGCGCGGGATGCCCTCGCGGCCGCCGAGCCAGTGGTCGAGCGGGGTGACGAGCACGAAGTCCTCGTCGAACAGGGGGAGTTCCACGATTCCCGGCACACCCAGCGGCACCGCCAGCAACAACAGGTCGAGCCGGCCGGAGTTCAGGCCGTCGATCAGGTTGGCGGTCTGCTCCTCGTGCACCTGCAGGTCGAGGTGCGGGTACCGTTCGTGCACCAGCCGCAGCACGGTGGGCAGCAGATACGGCGCGACGGTCGGGATGACCCCGAGCCGCAGCGCCCCCGTGAAGGGCGCCCGGACCGCCTCGGCCTCCTCCAGCAGTGCCCCGACCGCCTCCAGCACCGCCTTCGCCCGGACGGCGAGGCGCTCCCCCGCGGGCGAGAGCAGCACCTTGCGGGTCGTACGCTCGAGGAGGGTCACCCCGAGGGTCTCCTCCAGCGCCGAGACCGCGCCGGACAGGGCGGGCTGGCTCATGCCGATGGCGGCGGCCGCGTCCCGGAAGTGCAGATGCTCGGCGACGGCGGCGAAGGCACGCAGCTGCGCGAGGCTCGGCTGCCTCCGCTTGCCGTTACTGATGGTCACTGATAACTACCTCCGATCAACATGACCGAGTGTAGCTATTTCCCTAATCAATCCACCCTGTGCCAACATCGTCAACGTCCAACCCATGGGAAAGACCCTCAAAAGGGGTGTTTCTTCGCTGCAAGGAGAGCCTGTGCTCACTGTCGGTGACAAGTTCCCCGAGTTCGAACTGACCGCCTGCGTCTCGCTGGAGAAGGGCCAGGAGTTCGAGCAGATCCACCACAAGTCCTACGAGGGCAAGTGGCTGGTCGTGTTCGCATGGCCGAAGGACTTCACCTTCGTCTGCCCGACCGAGATCGCCGCGTTCGGGAAGCTGAACGACGAGTTCGCCGACCGCGACGCCCAGATCCTCGGCTTCTCCGGTGACTCCGAGTTCGTCCACCACGCCTGGCGCAAGGACCACCCGGACCTGACCGACCTGCCCTTCCCGATGATGGCCGACTCCAAGCACGAGCTGATGCGCGACCTCGGCATCGAGGGGGAGGACGGCTTCGCGCAGCGCGCCGTCTTCGTCGTCGACCCGAACCGTGAGATCCAGTTCACCATGGTCACCGCCGGTTCCGTGGGCCGTAACCCCAAGGAGGTCCTGCGGGTCCTGGACGCCCTGCAGACCGACGAGCTGTGCCCGTGCAACTGGAGCAAGGGTGAGGACACCCTCGACCCGGTCGCGCTGCTGGCTGGTGAGTGACCCATGTCGCTCGACTCCCTGAAGTCCCGCGTCCCGGACTACGCCAAGGACCTGAAGCTCAACCTGGGCTCGGTCATCGGCAACTCCGAGCTGCCGGCGCAGCAGCTGTGGGGCACGGTGCTGGCGACCGCGATCGCCTCCCGGTCCCCGATCGTGCTGCGTGAGCTGGAGCCGGAGGCGAAGGCGAACCTGACGCCGGAGGCGTACACGGCCGCCAAGGCCGCCGCCGCGGTGATGGCGATGAACAACGTCTTCTACCGCACCCGGCACCTGCTGTCCGACCACGAGTACGGCACCCTGCGCGCGGGTCTGCGGATGAACGTCATCGGCAACCCGGGCGTGGACAAGGCCGACTTCGAGCTGTGGTCCTTCGCGGTCTCCGCGATCAACGGCTGTGGCATGTGCCTTGACTCGCACGAGCAGGTGCTGCGCAAGGCCGGCGTGGAGCGCGAGGTGATCCAGGAGGCGTTCAAGATCGCCTCTGTGGTTCAGGCGGTCGGCGTCACCCTCGACGCCGAGGCCGTGCTGGCCGAGTAGGCCGTTTCGCCGGGACCCCGCTCACTCCTGGTGGGCGGGGTCTTCCGCGTTCTCCGGCCCGGCCTCGTCCGCGGGCTCCGCCGAGCTGTGCTGCTCCTGGATACCCAGCGAGTACTGCCGCAGATACCCCACCACCGTGTTCGTCACCGCCACCAGCGGTACGGCCACCACCGCGCCGCCGATGCCGGCCACCATGCCGCCGGCCGCCACCGTCAGTACGACCGCCAGCGGGTGGACGCGGACCGCGCGGCCGAGGATGAACGGCTGCAGGACGTGGCCCTCGATCTGCTGGACCGCGAGGACGACCAAGAGGGTCATGACCGCCGTGAAGACGCCCTGGGTGACGAGCGCCACGATCACCGCCAGCGCACCCGAGGCGACCGCGCCGACCAGGGGGATGAAGGAGAACAGGAAGATGAAGACGGCCAGCGGGACGGCCATCGGCACGTCGAGGAAGTAGATGCCGATGCCGATGAAGATCGCGTCGATGAGGGCGACCAGGACCGTGCCGCGGACGTAGGCGGTCAGGGTGCGCCAGGCACGCGGGCCGGCGCCGGCCACGCCCGGGCGGGCGGCGGAGGGCACCAGCCGCAGGAACCACTGCCAGATGCGCTCACCGTCGTAGAGCAGGAACAGCGTCGAGAAGAACACCAGCAGGATGCCGGTCAGGGCCTCGACGATGACCTGAACGCCCTCCAGGCCCGCGGACGTTATCTGGTCGGCGTTGGCGCCGATCGCCTCGCGGAGGTTCTTGGCGATCTGGTTGATCTGCTTGTCGGTGACGTGGAAGGGGCTCTTCAGCAGCCAGTTGCGCAGGTCGTCGATGCCGTTCTGGATCTGGCTGGAGAGCGTGTCGATGTTCTCCATGACCTGCCAGGTCACGAACCAGCCCATCAGGCCGATGACGACGAACCCGCTGATGGCGGTGAGCGCGGTGGCCGGGCCCCGCGGCACCCCCCGGCGGGTGAGCCGGGCGACCGTCGGCTGCAGCAGCGCGGTGACCAGCAGGGCGATGACGAAGGTGAACACCACCAGCTGGACGGCGCTGATGACCCGCATCAGAACCCACACGGTGCCGGCGAGGACCAGCAGGCGCCAGCCGGCCTCGGCCGCGACCCGGACACCCCAGGGCACGGCCTCGGCGGGGTCGGGGCGGGGACCGGCCGGCGGCGCGGGCCGTCGGGCCGGCGGCGCCGGGGCGGCGGCCGCAGGCGCGTCGGCCGGTTCGGACTCGGCGTGCTCCTTCGCCACCTCGGCACGGCGCTCGTTCAGGCGCTCACTCATCTCGGTGAGGCCGGCCCCGAGCCGACCGAGCCACCCTGGCACTCGCGACATGATCCGTCCTCTTCCCCCGCGTCCCCGGGTGCTGGCCACCACTCCCCCCGGGGAGCCGTTCGGATACGACCGTACAGGGCGAAAGCCCCTCCCCTGGGAACGGGGAGGGGCTGCGCAAGATCGAGCGGAACCGAGCTGCCTAGTACCAGTGGTTGGCCTGCCAGAACGACCACGCCTGGCAGGGGCTGCCGTAGCGGCTGTTCATGTAGCTGAGGCCCCACTTGATCTGGGTCGCCGGGTTGGTCTGCCAGTCGGCACCGGCGGAGGACATCTTGGAACCAGGCAGGGCCTGGAAGAGGCCGTAGGCGCCGGAGGAGGCGTTGACCGCGTGGTAGTTCCAGCTGGACTCGTGGTCCACGATGTTGCTGAAGCACTGGAACTGGCCGGCGCCCACCATCTGACGCGCCATCGCCTGGATCTGCGCCACGGTGTAGCTGCCCTGGGCCGGGAAGCTGGAGGAGTCGCGGACGTCGTCGCGGCTGGCCGCTGCCTTCGTCTCGGCGCGCTCCTTGGCCGCCTCGGCCGCCTTGGCCGCCGCCTTCTCAGCGGCGTCCTTCTTCGCGATCGCAGTCTCGGCGGCGGCCTTGCGGGCTGCTGCCTCGGCGTCCTTCTTGGCGCTCGTGTCCGCGGCGATGGCCTGTGCGTCGGCCTGCTGCGTCAGGGACGCGGTCTGTACCTGCGCCTGCTGACCCGCGGGTATGTCCGCGAGAAGCGTGGTGTCGGCTGCCGTCGCCTCGGCGTCGTTGGGCTGCGCGGTGCTGCCCGAGGCAACACCGACGACGCTTCCGACAGCGGTGACCGCGGTGGCCGAGGCCACTGCGAATCCCCGGACCGAAATCCGGCTCACACGGTTTCCTTCCAGCATCGCCCGCTTCGGTGACCCTGGCGGACGCAATCGTGCCCCTGGCACTGGCCTCCCAACTGCGGGGTCACGGGAGGCACGGGCCCGGTGGGCAACTCCCCCGAGGGGAGCGCCGCGTGGTGCTCGGGCGGCATACGGCGGCGCTATGGAGTTGGTGATGCTGCTGTGGTGCCGTACCGCTGGGGGTACACGTGTGCCGTATGCGGGGCCTGACAGGACTGAGACTCTGCCGTAACCGGACGGCGGTGGCAATTCTGAGTCACGTGTGAAAGCTCACATCCCGTTTCGCCCGCGTGATTTCAGGAAACCGGCACACGCGAAGGCGCCGCCCCGCTAGGCTCATGGCCTTTGCCGGACGGCGCCAACTGCGCTGATTCAGCTCAGATATGCCCTTCCTCAAGCATTTCGGTCACAAGGGCGGCGATCTGGGACCTCTCGGACCGAGTCAGCGTGACGTGCGCGAAGAGCGGGTGCCCCTTCAGCTTCTCCACGACGGCCACCACACCGTCGTAGCGCCCGACGCGCAGATTGTCCCGCTGTGCCACGTCATGGGTCAGAACGACCCGTGAATTGGCGCCGATGCGGGACAGAACGGTCAGCAGGACATTCCGCTCGAGGGACTGCGCCTCGTCCACGATCACGAACGCGTCGTGCAGCGAGCGGCCGCGGATGTGCGTGAGCGGGAGCACCTCCAGCATCCCGCGCGAGGTGACCTCCTCGATGACCTCCCGGCTGGTGACCGCCGAGAGGGTGTCGAAGACGGCCTGCGCCCACGGGCTCATCTTCTCCGCCTCACTGCCCGGCAGATAGCCCAACTCCTGCCCGCCGACCGCGTACAGCGGCCGGAAGACCATCACCTTCTGGTGCTGGCGGCGCTCCAGGACCGCCTCCAGGCCCGCGCACAGCGCCAGCGCCGACTTGCCGGTGCCGGCCCGGCCGCCCATCGAGACGATGCCGATGTCCGGGTCGAGCAGCAGGTCGAGCGCGATGCGCTGTTCGGCGCTGCGGCCCTTGATGCCGAACGCCTCCCGGTCGCCGCGCACCAGGCGGACATTGCCCTCGGCGGAGATCCGGCCGAGCGCCTTGCCGCGCTCGGACTGGATGGTCAGGCCGGTGTGCACGGGGAGGTCGGAGACCTCCGGGACGTGCACGTGCCCTTCCTCGAAGAGGAGGTCCACCTGCTCCCCGGAGAGCACCAGTTCGGACATCCCGGTCCAGCCGGAGTTCTCCGTGATGGCCAGTTCGGCCCGGTACTCCTCGGCCAGCAGGCCCACGGACGATGCCTTGATCCGCAGGGGCAGGTCCTTCGACACGACGGTGACGTCGAACCCCTCGGCCTGCAGATTGCGGGCCACCGCGAGGATGCGGGAGTCGTTGTCCCCCAGGCGGTAGCCACTGGGCAGCACGCTGGGGTCCGAGTGGTTGAGCTCGACACGGACCGTTCCGCCGAGTTCCCCGATCGGGATGGGGGCGTCGAGGCGACCGTTCTTCACCCGGTAGTCGTCCAGCAGGCGCAGGGCCTGTCGGGCGAAGTAGCCGAGTTCCGGATGGTGCCGCTTGGCCTCCAGTTCCGTGACCACGACGATGGGGAGCACGACCTCGTGCTCGTCGAAGCGGGTCAGGGCGTTCGGATCGGCCAGCAGGACGCTGGTGTCGAGAACATAGGTGCGCCGGTCTGGCTTGTGGCGCTTTGCGCTGGTCACCACGGAAGGACGTACCCCCTCGGATGAGGTCGGGGAGCGACGAGGTGGAAGCCGGGCCGGGAGGGCGGGAGCATTGCGGCCGGTCCCCGGCCCCCGCGCAGGGCGGGCCGGATACCGGCCCTCCGCGGCTGCTTCCGTGCGGTGACCGCACGGTCGGGCTGGTGCAAAGGGCCTCCCGGGCGGACGACCCCTGCCGCCCGCTGAGATCCGACACCCGTGGTTCGGGTGTCGACCTGCTTGCCTTATGCCCTCTAACTCGCGCCGCCATGCAGAAGCAGCCAACGGCGCACCGGTGAACTCCTTGTTACTTCCGCCCGAACCGGGGTATACGGGAACCGCCCCGTCACCGGGTGGCGACGGGGCGGTGTGACATGCGGTCAGCCGCCGTAGCGGCGGTGACGTGCGGCGTAGTCGCGCAGGGCGCGCAGGAAGTCGACTTTGCGGAAGGCCGGCCAGAAGACTTCGCAGAAGTAGTACTCGGCGTGCGCGGTCTGCCAGAGCATGAATCCGGACAACCGCTGTTCGCCGCTGGTGCGGATCACGAGGTCCGGGTCGGGCTGGTCGCCGGTGTAGAGGTGACGCCCGATCATGTCGATGTCGACGGATTCGGCGAGTTCCGCCATCGGCACCCCCTTGTCGTGGGCGTCGAACAGCATGGAGCGCACGGCGTCGGCGATCTCCTGGCGGCCTCCGTAGCCGATGGCCACGTTGACGAGTATCCCGTCGACGTGAGCGGTGCCCTCCTCGGCCTCCTTCAGCGCCGTCTGCAACCGGGACGGCAGCAGGTCGCGCGTGCCGACGTGGTGCACACGCCAGCGGCCGTCGGCGCCGAGGGTGCGGACGACGTCCTCGACGATGCCGAGCAGGGGGACCAGCTCCTCCTGCGGGCGCTCGAAATTGTCCGTGGACAGCAGCCACAGGGTGACGACCTCGACGTCGATCTCGGTGCACCAGCCGAGGAATTCCTCGATCTTTTCGGCACCGGCGCGGTGGCCGTGGACGGTGGTGGAGCCGGACGCCTTCGCCCAGCGGCGGTTGCCGTCCATGATGACGCCGATGTGCTTGGGCACCTGAGCGGGATCCAGGTGACCTTCCACCCGGCGTGCGTAGAGCCTGACGAGCAGGCCGCGCAGCTTGTCGCGCAGGTTCACGTGGCCCTCCGGGGATATGGCGCGGGGTCGGGTGCCGGAGCCGTCGAGCCTACCGCTGCGACGCGGCGGCAACCGCAAGCCGGGCACGGTCCCCGCCCCTGGACAGGGAGACCGTCCCGGTGCTGCCGACAAAAAAACGGGCCGGTCCGTGGGGGGGAGACGGACCGGCCCGAGGGGGGGTTTCCACCATAACCCTTCGTGAGGGATCGCGGGTGCATTGGCGCGACACAACTACTCTCCGGAATCACCCGGCGACGCCACGGTGGTGACGGAAGGCTTGATTCAGGGACGTTTCGTGGCCGATTCACAGCGGAATCCCAGGGAAATGCGGCCGGATACGAATGAATCCTGGGGTTTTACGCCACCTTCGGGGCACCTTGGCGAGTTGTCCGAGGGTCCCCCCGATGGGCTACCCGGCCGGCGAACGGTGGACTTGACGATTCCACTACGGGGCGCCGGATGGATTACCTCGGCCCACGGCGCCGCGCAGCCCCCTCCGCTGCGCGGCGCCGCCCGCACAGCTTTGCTGGCGCGAATTACCTTGGTCTGAACCTACGTGGCCAGTGAGACAGATGTGAACCGCACCTTCGATAACAATGTGAAAACCACGGGGAAACCCGGGGTGAACAGCGACCGTTTCCCCCTGCTCTGCCCGGTTCGTCAGCCGCCCTGCTTGCGAGCGTCGAAGAGGTGCCGGCTGCTGTGGGCGACGAACGGCCCCTCCCGCTCGATCCGCTCGTGCAGCGCGCGGAGCCGGGGCTCGTACGCCTCGACCGTGAAACCGGGGACCATCCAGACGACCTTGCGCAGGAAGTGGACGACCGCGCCGACGTCGTGGAACTCCATCCGCAGCCGCTCCGCCCGCAGATCGACCGCCTCCAGACCCGCCGCCTCGGCGTCGGCCCGCTCACGCTCGGGGTCCCGGGCCCCGCGCACCTCGTCCGGCTGCGGTCCGAGGAAGTACTCGACCAGCTCGAAGACACTGGCCGGGCCGACGTGCTGAGCGAAATACGTGCCGCCGGGCCGCAGCACCCGGGCGATCTCGTCCCAGTGCGGACGCACCGGGTGCCGGCTGAGGACCAGGTCGAACGCCGCGTCGGCGAACGGCAACGGCGCGTCGTCCGGCGCGGCGACCACCACCACACCGCGGGGCCGCAGCAGCGCGGTGGCCTTGGCGACGTTCGGCGGCCATCCCTCCGTGGCGGCGATCGACAGCGGCCGGGCCGGCTCCGCCCTGCTCAGCGCGGCGTCCAGCACCTCACCGCCGCCGGTCTGGATGTCGAGCGCGGCCTCGGCACCGGTCAGCCGCTCCCCCGCCGACCGGGCGTACCCCCAGGAGGGCCGCGCCTCGGTGGCCCGCCCGTCGAACCAGGAGAAGTCCCATCCCCCGGTGGGCACGGCGGCGCCCTCCGCCACGAGGGCTTCGAAGGTTCGGTTCCCTGTCATGACACTCATGATCGCAGGGCGGCGTCAGTGGCTGCTGCTAGTTTCCGCCCGCATGACGACTTACTTCGCCGGCGAGAAGGACACGCTGCACGCGAGCCTGGACCGGCACCGGGACGCCGTGCTCTGGAAGCTGGCCGGCCTCGACGACGAGCAGCTGCGCCGCCCGATGACACCGACCGGCACCAATCTGCTGGGCCTGGTCAAGCACCTGGCCTCGGTCGAGTACGGCTGGTTCGTGGAGACGTTCGGCGGCGAGGCGGAGCCGTTCTGGTTCGATCCGCACGACGACATGCGGGTCACCCCCGACGAGACGACGGAACGGATCGTCGCCTTCTACGGCCGCGCCCGCGCCGCCGCCGACCGCACAATCGCCGCGCTGCCCCTGGACGCGGAGGGCCGTCCGTCCTGGCGGGACGACCGCGTCTCGCTGCGCTGGACCCTGGTCCACATGGTCGAGGAGACCGCACGGCACGCCGGGCACATGGACATCCTGCGCGAGCTGATCGACGGGTCGACCGGCGACCGTCCGCGGGGCGGGGGGACGGGGTGAGCGGGTGAGCCTCGACCGCCGAAGGGCGTCCGGATCGTGCTCGGTCATGCGGAGAAGTGCGGCAGTCGGCACCGACAACGGCTCGAAGCCGGTCGCTACGGCACCAGAGGCCGTACCTCCTGCGCGGCGAAGCGCACGAAGCCCTCCGGGTCGGGGTCGTCCCCGGTCGGCTGGAGGACGACCGTGTCCGCACCGGCCTCCGCCAGCCGCCGCACGGCCTCGGCCACGGCACCCGCGTCTCCGGCGACCCCCACGTCCGGCACCGACTCCAGCCCCTCGGCGGCGAGTTCCGCGCGCAGCCGGGCCTCGGTGTCGGCCCCCGTCGCGGCGAGCAGGTACACGACCACCGTGTGCGGCTCGGTGCGGCCCGCCTCCCGCCGCCCTTCGTCGATGAGCTGCCGGGCCTGTCGTACGCCGTCCGGCGAGGTGGAGGCGGTGAGGACGGTGCCGTCGGCCTTGGCGCCGGAGAGGCGCAGCGTCCGGGGCCCGGTGGCACCGGCGAGCACGTCCACGGCTCCGGCCCCCTCCGTACGATGCGGTGGCCAGTCGAGGCCGACGTCGTCCAGGGTCACGTACCGGCCCCGGGCGGTGAGCCGTTCCCCGCGCAACAGCGCGCGCAGGCAGTCGAGGTGCTCACCGAGGAGGGTGAGCGGGGAGGCGGCGCGGGCGCCGACCTGTCCCATCCAGTCCTGCACGCCGTGTCCGACGACGAGTGTCGCGCGGCCGGGGAACATCCGGTGCAGGGACGCGGCCTCCATCGCGGTGAGGGCCACGTTCCGAAGGGGTACGGGCAGCAGCCCCACACCGACCCGCAGCCGCTCGGTCCAGGCGAGCGCCGCCGCGGCCGTCGCGATGCCGCCCTCCCGGAAACAGTCCTCCCACAGCCACAGCTCTTCGAGCCCCGCTTCGTCCGCCGTCCGGGCGACGGCCCGCAGCCGCTCGGGAGGAAGCTGGGGGCGGAACACGGCGCCGAGTCGAGTCATGTCGCCCTTCCTAGTGGGGAGGACGCGATGAGACAACATGTTTACCCATCCGGTGTGTTGGCGGTTCCGGTGGCGGTTTCGGTGGAGTGGGAGGACGGGGAATGCGACGACGAGGGCGCTGGCCGGACGGACGGGGAAAGCTGATCGTGCGGGGGTCCTCCGGGGACGCGGCGGTCGTCACCGTCCCCTTGGAGATCTCGACGTCCTACCGGGCCCGCACCCGAGGGCTGCTGGGCCGGGACTCGATCGACGGGGCGATGCTGCTGTCACCGGCGAGCGGAGTGCACACCTTCCGGATGCGGATGCCGATCGACGTCGCCTACCTGGACCGTCGGCTGACCGTCGTCGCCGTCCACACCGTGAAGCCGGGCCGGCTGGGCCTGCCCCGGTGGCGGGCCCGGCATGTGCTCGAGGCGCAGGCGGGCGTGATGGCGGGGTGGGGGGTGCGGGTGGGAGCGCGGGTGGAGGTGCGGGCGGAGGTGCCGGCCTGAAGTTTTCGGGCGTGGGTGTGGCGCGGTACTGGCCGTGGGGCCGACTGAGCTGTTCGCCCGGTCTCCGGGCTCGGGTTCGGGCCCCGTCTCACTCCTGGGTTCGGGGGAAGGAGACCTCCACCCGGCGGTTCTTCTTCCGTCCGGCCTCGGTGGAGTTGTCGGCGATCGGGTACTGCTCGCCGTAGCCGCGGACCTCGAAGGTGACAGCCGGGTCGTTCAGGTCCTGGTTCAGAACGGCCTGGACGGCGTTGGCGCGCTGCTTGGACAGGATGTCGCCGTGGGCGGAGGAGCCGAGGTTGTCGGTGAAGCCGAAGACGCGGACCTGGGCCGCGTTCTGCTTCTTGATCTCCTGGGCGATGACCGCGATGCGGGCCTTCGCCTCCGCGCCAAGCTCGGCGCTGTCCTTGCCGAACAGCACCTCGGCCTGCAGGGCGAAGGTCACGTCGGCGTTGGTGTCCTCCCTGCGCTCGTCGCCGCTCTGGTCCTCCACGACCGACTTGATGTCCAGCACCTTGGGGTCCGCCAGGGTGGCGCCCTCGGGCAGCTTCAGATCCGGGTCGGTGGGGTCGACCCTCACCGGCGCGGTGGCGGACGGTTCGCTGCCGGGGGGCTCACTGGGGCCGGTGTCGCCGGCGCGGGCTGCGGGGGCGCCGTGCAGACCGGCGGCGAACAGGAGGCCGGCGGCCGCGAGGGTGACGGTGAGACGGGGCGTGGTGGTCACTTGGGCCTCACCCGGAGATCTGAATGCCGGCACTGGAGAACGTGGGCAGCTGGATGTCCACGTCGCTCGTGTTTCCGGGGGGGGCCGGGAACTGCATGAAGACGGCCAGGCTGTCACCGGCCTTGAGCGTCGAGAAGCCAGTGGTCGTCAGCGGACGGCCCTCCGTGTCCCGCAGCACGTAGTACCGCTTCTTGCCCTGCGGGTCGACCAGGGTGGCTCCACCCAGGGACGTGCCGTTCCGGATGATCTCGGTTTCGTTGCCGCTCAGGGCGGACGGGATGAGGAGACTCTTGGACCCGTCGTTCTTCAGCGTGCCGTTCACAGTGACGAAGCCACCGGAGTCGCGCTGTGCGGAGGTGATCTGCAGAAGCAGGCCATCCGAACCTTTCAGCTCGGCCAGCGGCTCGTCAGACTGTCCCTCCTGGGTGCTCGGGTCGGAGTGGCCGGCCTTGGAAGCGGAAGCGGAACTGTGCGGCTTCTTGTCGTCGCCGGCACCTCCACCGCAGCCTGCCACCCCAACCCCCAGACCAACCGCAACGGTCAGTGCGACCATCCCCCTGCGGGCCTTCGCAGTGAACCGAATGCTCATCGCTCTGCTTCCCTTTTCCATGGCGTTCGCTTGTCAGTCGGCAAGGTGGACGTCGAAGAGGTCCTCAGGTCCCGGTAGCCCCGCCAGGTCGCCCGGATCCGGCTTCCAGATTTTGCCGTCGCAGGTGAGGGCGGGCAGTGGTTCGTCCTTGGTGTCCGCCCCCGGAGCCTTGAAGTCACAGAGCGGCTCGATCACGGCTTTGGCGGTCTCGCTCGACTTGATGTCCCTCGTTCCGGGGACAACGGAGTCGCCGACCGGCCTGTTCGTCTGTACCTCGACCGTGACTTCCAACGGCAGCCTGTCATCGCACATTTGCACGTGACCGTCGTTTTGCGCGGCAAGTTGGTCAGCGCGCCAACACGACGGACTGCGGTCCACCTCACCGTGGAGAACGTCCCACCACTTGGCCGGATCCTTCAGGACCTCCAACCACTTTCCCGCAAGGTCGTCACGGCGCTTCTGAGCTGCCGCGAGCGCCGCCGCATCCGCGGCTGTCTGGGCGCCACTCCTGTTCACCGCAGCCTGGCCGACGGCAAGGTAGGCCAACGCGAGGAAGAGCAGGCCTGCCACCACCGTGATGTAGATGGGGAAGGCCTGCCCCGCGTCGTAACGTGGCGGAATCAGCCGCCGGTGACCTCCGTGATCTTCGTCCTGATCGCATCGAAGATCGTCTGCCCGATACTCGTACCCGTGATCGCCAGCACGATGGCCACCACCACTGCGATGATGCCGAGGTACTCCACCGCGGTCTGCCCCCGGTCGCTCCGGGCGGCACGGGCCTGCAGATACGCAACGGTGGTGTTGAACCACTTGCTCATGGTCTTCCCCTCCAGCTTCGCCCCGGAACCTGGGAATGTACGGCGGTACGTCCTGCCCACCCAAGGGCCCCTGGGCCCAACCCCGGGCCCACTCGCGGGCGTCCGTGCTGCCCCGCGCCGTCATCTCAGGCCACCCCCAGCCACTTTGCGGCTGCCTGGGACCTGGTCGTGGTGTGGAGCTTGGCGAAGATGCGGTTGATGTGGTTCTTGACCGTCTTCTCGCTGATGAAGCAGGCGGCGGCGATCTGCTGGTTGGTCATGCCGGACGCGATGAGGTCCATGATCTCCGCCTCCCTCGCACTCAGCCGGAACCGCGATGGGGACGACTGTCCCACAGATGGTTGCAATTGCGAAAGAGGGAGTGGGGCGATTTCCGCCCAGGAATCGGCAAGTTGACCCCTGTCGTGTGCGAGTGCACTCTCCTGAAGCTCAGTCAGTAAAGCCTTCGCCGCTCCCGGCGTCACATGTGGCCGTCCCTCTCGTACGTCCCGTACCGCCCGTACCAACTGCTCCGTCGTGAACTCGCCGTGCACCAGGTATCCCCCCGCCCCCAGCCGCAGTGCCTCCCGCACGGTCTCCGTCTCGTGGCTGTAGGTGAGCATCATGACGGGGGCCAGCCGCACCAGGTGTGGCAATGCCGAGATTCCGTCGACCCCGGGCATGCGGACGTCGAGGAGGATGACGTCGGGCCGGTGCCGGAGCGCCGCCTCATACGCCTCGCGACCGTCCGTCGCCTCCGCCACCACCGTGGTGTCCGCGCGGCCCGAGAGCAGGGCGGTCAGGCCCGCGCGGACCACGGGATTGTCGTCGGCGACCAGCAACCGCAACGGCGGGGCAGCGGGCGTGGGCGGCGGGAAGTCCGGCCGGGGACGGGTGTGCCGCATCAGTGTCTCCTCTCAGGATTGCCGGGGGATGGATCAACAGGGCTGACGGGGCTGGTGGAGGTGGCAGGAACTCCGGAGGGCGTCGCAGCGGGGTGGTTCCGCGCGGTCGAGGAGCCCAGAGGGAGCTCCAACCACACCTCCGTCCCTCGCGCGTGGCCGCCCGGGCCGATACGGATGCGGGCGCCCGCCCGAGCCGCCCGTTCGACCATGCCGAGCAGGCCGAAGTGACCGGAGCTGCGCAGCTGTTCGAGTGTGGTGCCGGGCGGCAGGCCGGTGCCGTCGTCGTGGACCGTGAGGCGGAGCAGGTCGCCGTCGAGCGTGACGCGTACGTCCACCCGGGTCGCGGACGCGTGGCGGTGGGCGTTCTCCAGCGCCTCCTCGGCGATGGCCAGGAGGTGGCGGGTCAGGGGCGCGGGCAGCGCGGGGAGGCCGGCGGAGTCCGGCCAGTGGCAGGTGACCGGCAGACCCGTCCGGGTCGTGAAGTCACAGGTCCGGCGGCTTAGTTCGTGCCATGCCGTGGTCTCCTTCGCCCTGCCCATCGGCCGCTCACGGCGTAGGTCCGTCAGGAGTTCGCGTGACTCCGCCGCCGCTCTGCGCGCCGAGCGGGACACCAGTTCCGCCTGTTGCCTTATGCGGGTGGGATCGGGGGCGTCGGTCGAGGCGGTCGCCGCCAGACCGTCCGCCGCCAGGGCGACGCCGTACAGGGTCTTGGCCACCGAGTCGTGCATCTCGCGGGCCAGCCGGGCGCGTTCCTCGCTCACCGCCTCCGCCGCCGCGAGGCGCGCCTGCACCGCCGTCAGGGCCTGGGTCGCGGCGCCGAAGCGGAGCATCAGGTTGCGCAGGGTCGAGCCCATGGCGCCGGCGATGACGCACAGGCCGGGCAGGAGCAGGGCCTCGACGACAGGCGCGTGCCGGTCGGCCTTCAGGGTGGCGTGGACGAGGAGCAGGACGAGGGACTGCAGGGAGGCGAAGCAGGCCGCCCCGCGCCAGCTGTAGACCAGGCCGGCCAGGAGTGGGGTGCAGACGCTGACGTAGGCGAGGGTGGTGTCCGGGCCCGCCGAGATCAGCAGGAGGGAACCGAACAGGGTGTCGACTGCCAGGAGGCTGGGGTGGCGGAGGAGTAAGGGGCCGAGGCGTTCCCAGTCGCGGAAGAGGGCGTAGGACACCATGAAGGTGACTACCACGGCCGCGCCGACCAGGCGGGCGCCCAGGCCGGGGGCGGCGTTGAGCAGGGCGGCGGGGGCGGCCAGGGCGATCATGGCGAGCCGGAATCCGAAGACCTGGCGGCACATCGCCTGCAGCGCGCGGACCTGAATCTTCTCGGACGGCTCGGCCGAAGGCACCGAACGATCCACCCCGACCCCGGCCGAAGGCACCGAACGATCCACCCCGACCCCGGCCGAAGGCACCGAACGATCCACCCCGACCCCGGCCGAAGGCTCCGTACGATCCACCCCGACCCCGGCCGAAGGCATCGCCCGCTCTTCCCCGAACCCGGATCCGGCCGCCCGGCCCTCCTTCGCCGCCCCGTCCCCCTTCGCGGCCTGGTCCTCCTTCGCCGCCGGGTCCGCCTTCGTCGTCGTCGAAGGGCGGGCGAACCAGCCGATCGTCTTCCTCAGCCGTCCCCCGAAGGACAGACCTCGGACACGTCCTCCGGGCCATCCACGTCCCCCGGGCCCCCCACGCCCCGTCAGCCCTGTCGTCGCCGTCATGGTCGCCTCACTCCCCCGTGAGCGAACCGAAGTCCACCCCGGAGCCCAGCAGCAGGCCCGCGCCCAGGAGGAGCATCGTCGCCGGGACCATGAACGTGGTGATCATCAGCGTGGCCTTGGGCACCGCGCGGGCGGCCTTGCGGCGGGCGTTCTGCGCGTCGGTGCGGCGCATGTCCTTGGCCAGGGAGACCAGGGTGTCCACGATCGGCGCGCCCAGTTCCTCGCCCTGCTGCAGAGCCGTGACGAACATGGCCACCTGCTCGGAGTCGTTGCGCCGGCGCAGTTCCGCGAAGGCCTGGCGGCGGCTCATGCCGAGGTCCATCTGGCGGAGGGTGATGCGGAGTTCGTCGGCCCACGGGCCCTCGTAGTGGGAGGCGACCCGGTCCAGGGCCTGGCGGAAACCGAGGCCCGCGCTGACCACGACCGCCAGCACGTCCAGGAAGTCGGGCAGCGTGCGCTCGATGACGTCCTTGCGGACGCGGATCGCCGACCAGATGCCCACCTCCGTCCAGAAAGCGCCGAAGAGCAGCAGGAGCAGGGCCACGAACCACTGGCCACGGAGCAGGAAGACCAGGAAGCCCACGCCGCCCAGTGCGCCGTAGACCGCGCGGCGGGCCGCGTAGCGGTCGATGGTCAGGCCGCCGGGGTTGCCCGCCAGGTCGATCCTGCGGCGGTACTTGGCGACCAGCCGCGGGCCCATGAGACGCAGTACCGCGGGGGCGTAGCGCATGCCCATCCGGTCGACGACCGAGCCCACCGCGCCGGTGCGGGTGGCGCCGACCTCCAGGGCCACGGCGAGGTCGCCGGGGAGCTTGGCCTCGGCGCGGTACATACGGAGCCCGGCGAAGGCGCCCCAGACGCCGAGGCCCATCAGCAGTGCGAGCAGGAATCCCATGGAGTCCGCGCCCTCCTCACACGTCGATCCGGCTCAGGCGCCGGATGAGGACGAAACCGACGGCGTACAGGGCGAACGCAATGATCACGCAGGCCTGGCCGACCGGTGAACCGGTCATGCGTTCCAGGGCGCCGTCCTTGACGCCGTTCATCAGGAACAGGGCGCCGATACCGAGGACGGGGACGGCGTACGACGTCATCGTCACCTGGGAGAGCTGGGTGCGGATCTCGCGCCGGGTCTCCTTGCGCTCGTCCAGGGTCTCGGTCAGGTTGCGCAGGGCGGACACCACCTGGCCGCCCGCGCGGTTGGCGAGGACGAGGGTGGTGACCAGGACGACCAGTTCGCGGGAGGGGAGGCGGTCGGCGAGTTCGCCGAGCGCGTCGTCCAGGGAGTGGCCGACGGCCAGCTGGTCGGCCACCTTGGCCAGTTCCTCGCCCGCCGGCGCCTCCAGTTCTTCGGCCGCCATGCCGATCGCGGTGCGCAGGGCGAGGCCTGCCTGGGTGGCGTTGGCCAGGATGCGGGCCAGTTCGGGGAGTTGGCCGATGAAGCGTTCGATGCGTTTCTGGCGCTGCCAGTTGAGGAACTGCACGGCCGCCCCGATGCCGAGGAGTCCCGCGAGGGGGCCGAAGAAGGGGGCGAGGGCGGTCTGGCCGATCAGCCAGAGCGCGGCGACCGCGGCGAGCAGGTAGACGAAGAACTCGCCCGGGGTGACGTCCAGGCCGGTCGCCGCCAGGCGGAGTTCGAGCCACCGGCCGAAGCGGGTACGGCGCAGCCGCCGGTCGAGATCGCGGAAGCGGCGCCTGCGGCCGGCCGCAGGCAGCGGGCCGGTGTGCGCGAGGCGGTCGACGAGGGCGGCGCGCTGGGCCCGTCCCGAGGCGTAGGCGTGCCCGCCGGCCACGGCCAGGACGCAGGTCAGCAGCGTCACGCCGATGGTGAGCTGGACGAGGGTGTGGAGTTCCATGGGGTGGCCTACCTACCTGGCTTCTCGGGTGGCGAGCTGGTCCGCGGAGTGGGCGACGCCGAAGGCCTGCGGGACGGGCTGGCTCGCCATGTAGAGGCGGTCGGCGGTACGGCGGGGCAGCGGGAAGTACTGGAAGGTGCCGTACACGCGGCCGTCCGGGGTCATGGGCCGGGCGTCGAAGCGGGCCGCGGTCGCCAGCCGGTACGGCTCCCCGCCGTGGCTGTCGAGCAGTGCGATCTCGGTGATGCGGCGGGCGCCGTCGGCGAACCGGGTCAGCTGGACGATGACGTCGACCGCGCTGTTGATCTGGTCGTGCAACGCCACGAAGGGAACCTCGACGTCGGACATGGAGGCGAGGGTCTGCAGCCGGGTGAGGGCGTCCTCGGCGCTGTTGGCGTGCACGGTGGCGAGGGAGCCGTCGTGGCCGGTGGACATGGCCTGGAGCATGTCGAGGGACTCACCGCCGCGGACCTCACCGACCACGATCCGGTCGGGCCGCATCCGCAGGGAGTTGCGCACCAGGTCGCGGATGGTGATCTGCCCCTTGCCCTCCACGTTCGGCGGGCGCGACTCCAGGCGGACCACGTGCGTCTGCTGGAGCTGGAGTTCGGCGGAGTCCTCGATGGTGATGATGCGTTCGTGGGACGGGATCAGCCCGGAGAGGGCGTTCAGCAGGGTCGTCTTTCCCGTGCCGGTCGCGCCGGAGACGATGATGTTGAACTTGGCCTGCACCAGGCCCGCCAGCAGATAGACCATGTGCTCGTCGAGCGAGCCGAACCCGATCAGCTCCTGGAGCGTGAAGGAGCGCGGGAAGCGGCGGATGGTCAGGATGGGGCCGGTCAGGGACAGCGGCGGGATGATGACGTTGACGCGCTCACCGGAGGGGAGGCGGGCGTCCACCATCGGGTTCGACTCGTCGACTCTGCGGTTGACCGTGGAGACGATCCGCTCGATGGTCTGCATCAGCTGGTCGGCGGAGACGAAACGGAGCGGCAACTGCTCGACGCGGCCGCGGCGTTCGACGAAGATCGCGTCAGGCCCGTTCACCATGATCTCGGTGATCGACGCGTCTTCGAGCAGCGGCTCCAGGATGCCGAGGCCCAGTGCCTCGTCCACCACCCGGCGGATCAGCTGGGAGCGCTCCACCGTCGACAGCACCGGGCCCTCGCGGCTGATGATGTGCCCGAGCACCCGCTCCAGCCGCGCCCGGCGCTCGGCGGCGGCCAGTGAACTCATCTCCGCGAGGTCGATCTCCTCCAGCAGCTTGGCCCGGTAGGAGGCGACCAGATGCCCGTCCTCGCCCCGGCTGCCCTGCTCCTCCGGAGTGTTGATACGTGCCCGCAGGCTCATGGGTTGCTGCTCCTCGCCTGGTGGTCGAGCGGCATGGTGGCGGACTTCCGGGCCGGGTCGAACGACCAGCCGGGGACGATCTGGGGGATGGAAACGGTGGCGGTGACGGTGACCGAGCCGGCATCACCGGGACCCTGGTCGCAGGACACATCGAGCGCGCCGCTGACCGCCTGCGCACACGCCTGCTGAGCGTCCTGCCCCAGGGACGCCGCCCGCGCCCCCGCCCGGGCCGCCGTACCGGCCTGCTCGGCGGCGTAGGCGACAGCCCCGATCTGGATGCCCGCCATGGCCACGATCAGCAGGATCGGAACGAACCCGAGGTACTCGATGGCCACTTGGCCCGCGTCCCGCCGTCGGCGCCGGTACGGCATCAGCGCTTCACCTCCTCGACGGCCCCGGCATGGCCTGTCACCTCGACCGGGAAGTCGATCAGGCCGGGGAAGAGGACGGGAACGTGCAGTGTGGCCTTGGCCGTCACATAGCCGCTCGGGTTGCAGCTCACCTCGGCACTCCCCTTCCACGCCGCCGACAGGTTCTCCAGTCCCGCCGCCGAGCAGGCCGCCTGCCGCGCGCCACCCTGCGGCGCCGCCGTTCCCGCCCGCACCGCCTCGTCCGCGGCATTCCCGGCGAGCGTGAAGGTGTATCCCACGAGCACGGCCTGCCACACGAGCACCAACGTCAGAACGATCAGCGGCGTCATGCCGAGGAACTCGATGCTCACCTGCCCTCGGTCCCCTCCGGGCCGTCTCATCGCCCGCTCACTCCTTCCGCCGCCGAAAGTTCACGGTTCCCCGGCCCCCGCGGTGCGAGGTCCCCTCCGCCGCCTTCACCAGCCCCAGCTCCCCCGCGAGCCCCCACAGGGCCTGCTTCACCGTGCTCCTGCTGTCGAGTTCATGGACCCGGCCGGCGTCCACGACCCCCTGCAGCTCCTTGAAGTTGGCGGGGACGACGCTGCGGGCGAGGGCCGTACCGGTGATGCGCTGGACCAGAGCGGGCTGGATCTCCGTATGCCGTGTGTGCCGGTTGACGACCACGGTCGTCTCCTCGGCCTTGCGGATCTGGAGCCGGTCCCACATCCGTACCGTCCGCTTGGCGGCGCGTACGGCGATGACGTCCGGGGTGGTGACCAGCAACGCCGTGTCGGCCATCTCGACGGCCGCGGCTCCCGCCCCGCTGAGCTGGGAGCCGCAGTCGATGACGACGACCTCGTAGCGGGAGCGCAGGGCGCTGACGATCTGGCGGGCGGCGCGGTCGGTGACCTCCTCGCCGCGTTCGCCCTCGCCGGGCGCGAGGAGCAGGGCGAGGCCGGTGTCGTGGCGGAAGACGGCGTCGGCGAGGACGCGGGGCGAGATGTCGGTGATGGCGGCCAGGTCCACCACGGAGCGGCGGAACTGGATGTCCAGGTAGGAGGCGATGTCGCCGGTCTGGAGGTCGAGATCGACCAGGGCGGTGGCGCGGCCGGAGGCCTGGGCGGCGAGGGCCAGCTGGATGGCGGCCAGGGTGGCGCCGGTGCCGCCCTTGGCGCCGCTGACCGTGACGACGGTACCGCCGGCCCCGCCGAACTCGTCGGCGCCGTGGCCGAGGTGCCGTCGTACGCCGGTCGACCACTGGGCGACGGCCTGGACACGGCCGGCGAGTTCCTCGTACGACAGCGGGAGCGCGACCAGGCCGCGGGCGCCGGAGTCCATGGCGGCGGCGAACAGGCCGGGGCTCGCGTCGGTGGTGACGAGGATGACGCCGACGGCCGGGAAGCGCAGGGCGACCTCGCGGATCAGCTCCAGGGCCGGGACCGGGCCGACCCGTTCATGGACGACGACCACTTCCGGGAGTTCGTCGATGGACTCGGCGGCGAGCCGGGCGAGGGTGTCGACCAGCTGGGTCGAGTCGGTCGCCGGTGGCTGCGGTTCGGCGTCGGGGAGCTGACTGAGCAGGGTGGTGAGGGAGCGGACGGCGTCCGGGTCCGCGCCGGCCGGGAGGATCCTGGTGGGCATGGCCGCCTCTCACTTGTCCGTCGCGAGTTCGTAGGTGCGGTCCTTGTCGGGGACGCTGGTCTCGCTGCCGGGGGCCACCAGCGCGAGCCGGACGCGCTGGGCGAAGGACTCGGCGTAGGTGACGCGCTGGGCGTCGAGGGTGGACAGCGCGAAGGTGATGGGGACGGCCTCGGTGGGCTGCTGCTGGTTCTTGCTGTTGTCGGGATCGAGGGCGGTGATGTGGCCGACGTCGAGGACGCGGGCGTTGGTCACGATGATCTTCGACTGGTCGGGGTCGCCTTCCTTCTTTCCCTCGAAGGTGGCGTAGACGTTGACCCGCGAGCCGGGCGTGATCTTGCCCGCGACGCCCGTCGCCGCGTCGATCATGATGGCGACCTCCTGCTGTCCGGGCTGGAGGGCGGGCTGGTCGACGATCATGTCGGTCTGGAGGAGGGAGCCGGTCCGCAGGGTGGTGACGGCGATCTTGCCCTGGATCTGCCGGAGGTCGGTGACGGCGTTGCCGGACAGCCACCGCTCGGGCATCTTGATCTTCTCGAACTGGCCCGTGTCCAGCGCGGTGTACGGCTTCACCTCGGACCTGACCCGGTAGGCGGTGACCTCGGGGCCGACCTTGGAATTCACGTCGCGGACGACGGAGAGCACGCCGGCGAACGCGCCGAGAGCGCACAGGACCGACAGGATCAGGAGTATCACGCCGCGGCGCTGACGGGAGTTCATGAACCGTGCAACCTCATTGGGGGAATCGGTCGAGCGGGATGTGAGTTTCTGGTCGGGCGGGTCGGGCGGGCTACAGGTGTCCGTGTCGGGGCGGGTCCGGCGGGCTACGGGTGTCCGTGCCCGGCCGGTCGGGCGGGCGTGCGTTGTTCCAGGGCGCGGGGCGCGGGTGGCTCGGGTACGGGCGGGGCGGCCGAGCAGAAGACGCAGCGGTCGCCGATGACGTCGAGGCCGCACCAGTGACAGCTGGTCTGCCGCACGGACGTGACGAGCTGGTAGAGGACCGACAGATCGGCGAGGTAGCTGCAGAACTCGACCATCCGGCCGGTCCCCCACCACACCGGGGACTCGGCGGGCAGCGGGGTCTCGCGCAGGCCGTGCACGCTCCACGCCGTGCCGAGGCCCGCGGCCCAGTCGCTCTGCAACTGCCCCTTGGCGACCAGCATCCAGGTGCTGAACTCGGGTCCTTTGAGCGTGGCCCCGGGACCGATCCGCACGAGCTGGGGCTCGGGGTGGGCGAGGACCGCGAACTGGCTGCCGGGCATCCAGGACTTGGCGTGCGCCTTCAGTCCCACTGGCACGTGGTCCAGCTTGGCGACGGAACCGAGGACGGCGCCGGCGTGGATGTAGTGGGTGAGCAGGCGTCCGGCGGAGGCCAGCACGCCCGGGCTCAGGTCGCAGGAGGCGAGCTGCCGTAGCTGCCGGGCCAGAACGGCGATGCCGAGGGGCGGCAGCTCGGGCCGGAAGAAGGCGATGCGGTCGCTCTCCAGCAGCGAGCGCAGGGTGTGCAGCCGCCGTACGACGGGCTCCGGGGCGGCCGGTGAGCAGACGACGACCAGGTAGCCGTACTGCTCGGTCAGGGCGTGCAGCTCGGTGAGGGCCTGGTCCAGCGGCCGCTGGTCGAGGTCGCGCAACACGACGGCGGGCATGGTCCGTTCGTCCTGCGCCGGCAGCGCCATGTCGGCACTGGTCACGGCAACGGCAGTTGGCACGCGCAGCTCCCCGCTCTTCACACCCGCCGGCCCACCGGTGTTACTCCAATGCGCCAGAACGACTTCATTGCGTGACTACGTGAGCACTGTAACCACGGCCGTATGACCGGAGAACAGCGTTTGTGAAGCTCGCGTGCAACTCTCTCGGCGCAAGTCCCGCCAAAACAGGACAGGTTGCGTCGACAGGCGGAGACGGGTTTGGTCTGGACCTCTTGACACCCCGATTGGTCTGGACCAACTTGGAGGCCAGCGGTGGCCACCGTTCCTCACCCCTCCCCGCCGAACTCCCCCACCGGAGGCTCCAGTGGACCGCGCACCAGGCATACCCAGACCCCGCAGACGGCGGCTCGTGACGTGGTCCGCCGCCACCGCCCTCGCCCTCTCCGTCGCGGGCCTCGCCGCCGCCTCGCCCGCGTCCGCGGCGGACGTCAACAATGTCCGGAACGCGGGCTTCGAGTCGGGCCTGGCCAACTGGACCTGTACGGCCGGCAGCGGCGCGACGGTCTCCTCCCCGGTGCACGGGGGCACCGCCGCCCTGAAGGCGACCCCGGCCGGCCAGGACAACGCCCAGTGCACCCAGTCGGTGGCGGTCAGGCCCAACTCGACGTACACGCTGAGCGCGTGGGTCCAGGGTGGCTACTCCTACCTGGGCGTGACGGGCACGGGCACGACGGACGTCTCGACCTGGACGCCGGACACGACGGCCTGGAAGCAGTTGTCGACGACGTTCACCACGGGCTCCTCCACCACCTCCGTCACCGTGTACACCCACGGCTGGTACGGGCAGGCGGCCTACTACGCCGACGACGTCTCGGTCTACGGTCCCGACGGCGGCGGAGGCGGCGACCCGGCCCCGACCGTCCCCGCCGCCCCGGCCGGCCTGACGGTCTCCGGTACGACTTCCTCGTCGGTCTCCCTGTCCTGGTCCGCGGTGTCGGGCGCGACGGGCTACAACGTGTACCGGAACGGCACGAAGGTGACGGCGGTGACGGGCACGTCGGCAACGGTGACCGGCCTCTCCGCCGCCACCTCGTACTCCTTCCAGGTCACGGCGACCAACTCGGCGGGCGAGTCCGCGAAGTCCGGGGTGGTGACGGGCACGACGTCCGCGGACAACGGCGGCGGAGGCGGGGGCGGGGGCGGCACGCTCCCCAAGCACGCCGTGACCGGCTACTGGCAGAACTTCAACAACGGCGCCACGGTCCAGAAGCTGTCGGACGTCCCCTCCGCCTACGACATCATCGCGGTGGCCTTCGCGGACGCGACCTCGACGCCGGGCACGGTGGCCTTCAACCTGGACTCGGCCGGCCTCGGCGGCTACACGGTGGACCAGTTCAAGGCGGACATCAAGGCCAAGCAGGCGGCCGGCAAGAAGGTCGTCATCTCGATCGGCGGCCAGAACGGCACGGTGTCGATCAGCGATGCCACGTCGGCGGCGAACTTCGCGAACTCCGTGTACGCGCTGATGCAGACGTACGGCTTCGACGGCGTCGACATCGACCTGGAGAACGGCCTCAACGCGACCTACATGACGCAGGCGCTGCGGGCGTTGTCGTCTAAGGCGGGCTCGTCCCTGATCATCACGATGGCCCCGCAGACCATCGACATGCAGTCGACGTCGAACTCCTACTTCCAGACGGCCCTGAACATCAAGGACATCCTCACCGTCGTCAACATGCAGTACTACAACAGCGGTTCCATGCTGGGCTGTGACGGCAAGGTCTACAGCCAGGGCTCGGTGGACTTCCTCACCGCGCTCGCCTGCATCCAGCTGGAGGGCGGCCTCTCCCCGTCCCAGGTGGGCCTAGGTCTCCCGGCCTCCACGAGCGCGGCCGGCAGCGGCTACGTCTCCCCCACGGTGGTCAACAACGCCCTCGACTGCCTGGCCAAGGGCACCGGCTGCGGCACCTTCAAGCCGTCCAAGACCTACCCCGGCCTGCGGGGCGCGATGACCTGGTCCACGAACTGGGACGCGTCTTCGGGCAACGCGTGGTCGAACTCGGTAGGGGCGCATGTACACGCGCTCCCGTGACATGAGCAACCACTGACCCACACCGCCCGGCGCCTTCGCGCGCCGGGCGCTGTCGTGCCGTCCCCAGGACATGGTGGCCCATCGCATCCTGATGACCGAGCCCGGCAGCCCCTGGCTCGACATCCCCTTCCGGTGACCACCCCTCTGGGCGGCTCCCCGTAGGCCCTCACTCCTCGGCGAACAGCTCCGTCGCGTCCGTGGCGTGTACTGCGCGTTGGGCCCACACCTCGAGCTGGTCCAGGTCCGTGCAGGTCTCGACCCGCTCACGGACGGCGTCGGGCACCGGGATACCGCGCCATTCCAGGACGCGGAGGACCATCTCGGCTTTCGCCTCCGCCCGGCCCTCTTCGCGGCCCTCCTCGCGGCCTTGCTCCCGGCCTTCTTCGCGCACCTGTTCGGCCAGGGGGTGTCGCCAGAAGTACTGGATCGCCGTCATCAGGTCCCTCCACATCTGCTTCGCCTGGGGGTCTGTCAGGCATGAGTCGATGAACTGCACGAAGACTGCGGCGGTGTCCGGGTCAATGGTCCGCAGGGCGGTGGCCAGGGATTCCAGTATGGCCGGAGCCTGCGGGCCACGCCCGTGTGTCATCGCCGAAAGCACCGCAAGGGGTACGTCCCGTTCGGCCTGACGCTCGTCCGCGATCACCGGCACGTTGTCCGGACCCAGCACGAGCGGCCGTACCACCAGGGAGTCCCAGCCGGGGAAGCCGAACCGGATCGGACGCGACGCCCACTTCGCCGTCAAGCTGCTCTGGGTGATGACGATCAGCACCGGCTCGCAGCGGTACTTCTCGTACAGGTAGGAAAGGTAGTACGGCCAGCTGCCCCGCTTCCGCTCGTCCACCTTCCCCTGCGACTCCACCACGAGGAGATACGTCCCCTCGTCCGTCTCCGCCCGCAGCAACGTGTCCACCCGGCGCTCGACCGGTTCGATCTCCGTCAGGTCCACGTTCAGCGCGGCGAACTCCCGGGGTTCAGGGAAGGGCACGTGCAGCACCCGCTGTAACGCCCGGGTCAGCAGCGCCGGATCCTTCTGGAAGATCCGGTGCAGCGCCTCATGCGACGAGCCGACCATCAGCTCTCCTTTCCGTACGACGTGATCAACGAGCTAGCCCGCCGCGAGTTCGCACCACACGTACTTCCCCCGGTCCCCGAACCGCGCCGACGGCTGCCAGCCCCAGTAGTCCGCGCAGGCCCTCACCAGCCCCAGCCCCCGCCCGTCCTCCAGCTCGGCGACCTGGCCCAGCGGTCGGGGCGGCGGGGGCGGCTCGGGATCCGTGTCCCACGCCCCGATCCACACCACCCCCTCAGCGGTTCGGCGGACCCTGAGCGCAGCCGGCCCCTTCGTGTGCCGCACGGCATTCGACACCAACTCCGCCGCCAGCAGCTCCGCCGTATCGACCAGCCCGATCAGACCGTGCAGGGTCAGGATCAGACGCAGAGTGCGGCGGCAGACGGTGACGGCTCTGAGGTCGTTGGGGATGTAGAGGGTGTAGTCCCAGGTTTCGGGCATGCGTCAGCTCCGACTGTGAGTAATGGGTTTCGCACGCGGTGGCATTGCCGCAACCGGCATGGCAGCCCGGAACGGTGCACTTCCGCTGCGTGTGCCTTGCATCACTGACGGTAGAGCAAAAATTTTTCCTCACGCAAGCTCGTCGCGTAACCTGACCCCGAACGAGGCACGTCGACGGGGCGGTTGAGGGTCGGGAGGGCACATGGCGCCAAGAAGCCAACCCACGGCACGGCAGGTGCGCCTGGGCACCGAGCTGCGCAGGCTTCGAGAAGCCGCCGGCCTGAAAGCGCGTGAGGTGGCGGGCCTGCTCAGTTCAACCTCGGCTCAAATGAGTCAAGTCGAAGCGGGCCTCGCGGGAGTCAGCGAGGAGCGGGTACGACGCCTGGCTGCCCACTATGCCTGCGCCGACGAGACGTTGATCGAGGCCTTGGTCGCGATGGCCACAGACCGCACGCAGGGCTGGTGGGAGGAGTACCGAGGAGTACTGCCGCCGGTTTTCCTGGATGTCGCCGAGATCGAGCACCACGCCACGTGCTTGCGTGAGGTCGTCACCAGCCATGTGCCCGGACTGCTCCAGACCTCGGACTACGCCCGCGCCGTCTTCGGGTACATGGTCCCGGAGCTGCCAGAAAGCGAGCTGAGGCCTCGCGTCGAGCACCGGATGAGGCGCAGGTCCGTACTGGAGCGTGACATTCCCATCCCCTACGAGACGATCATCCACGAGGCAGCGCTACGTATCCTGGTCTCGGATCGCCGTACCGCTCGTGAGCAACTACTGGCAGTCTTGCGGGCGAGCGAGCAAGGCCACGCCACCGTGCGCGTCATCCCGTTGGCCCGGGAGGGGTTCGCCGGGGCGGGGATCGAGATGATGTACGTCGGGGGCCCGCTCCCCCAGCTGGATACGGTGCTGCGCGACGCTCCGCACGGCACCGCCTTCGTCGATGCCGAATCTCAGCTGGCGCGCTTCCGGGCCATGCTCAATAAGGTGGAGTTGGCAGCACTTCAGCCCGTGGAGTCACGGGATTTCATCCACCGCATGACGAAGGAACTGTGAGGCACCCGCATGAGCCAGGCCGTCCGCTGGCGGAAGTCGTCGTACTCCGGCGGAGGTGATGGGAACACCTGCGTCGAGATAGCGGACCTCGACACCCACATATCAGTCCGCGACTCCAAGGCCCCCGCCAGAGCAACCCTCACCTTCCCGGCCCGTACCTTCGCCCCCTTCATCGAGGCGCTGAAGATGAGCCCCTCCTCGACGGGCCCGCATGTGCGTCTCGGCCGCTGACGCCGCCTTCTCCGGGGCCATCCTGTACTGCGGGCGGCAGGAGCACCCGTGCACGGGCTGATTCATGTGATGGGGCACCAGAGCACCGCCACCCATCTGGCGGTCGGGCCGAACGCGATGCTGCTGCATCTGCCCACGCGGGAGCCGGCGCCCCAGCAGTCCGTCTCCGTCGGGCGCGCCGACGACATCCTGCGCCGCATGGGCCCGTGCAGATCTTCGAGCACGACGTCTACACCGCGCTCCTCGCCTCCGACCCCACCCTGATACCCGCCGCGCTCCACCGCGTGCCTCCGCCGTCGCCCTGTGCTGCTTCCACAACGCAGAGGCGCGGCGGGCCACGCCGCTGCTGGTCACCAGATCGCCCTGCCGGGCGTCCAGGCCGGCGGGGAAAAGGGAGACGTCCAGGCGGGCGTCGACACAGCTCGCCGACAGGAGCACGTCGGCCCGGAGGGTGCCACTCCCGGGTCTGGCGGGGGCCCGTCACGCGTACGACGCAGCGGTTGCCGCGCTCGTCCTCCAGATGGACGAGGTCCACCTCGTTCGCTTCCGTCACGGTGGGCCCTACTCTCTCTTGCTGGGCTGACACCCACCTTGCCGTACGTCGGTTCGAGGAGGCCACGCCCGGCGATTTTCAGCCGGACCACTTTGCCACTGCTTGATATGACCATGACATAGCTGGACCATTGAGCGCCGACCGGCACAGCGGACTCACAGCAGACCCGCAGCAGATCCCGCCCCCGGTCCGCACCCCCACCCGCACGTCGCACCGAAGTACACCCCCCGCTCCCAGCTCCACCCCCACATTCCGGCGACCCCGGAATTCCTGGAGACCCAAGGAGAGTTCATGCGACTTCGCACCCGCGGCTCCGGCGCGCGCGGCAGCAGACGCATCGCCGGGCTCGGCGCACTGCTGGCCCTCGCCCTCGCCGCCCCCGTCTCGGCGACCGCCACGCAGGCCAGCGCCGACAGTGTCCGGAAGGTCGCGCCCGCCGGCGACGACATCCGGCAGTACGAGATCCACCAGAGCACGACTCCCGTGACCCGTACGGCCATTCAGGCGACCGGCGTCACGGTCGACGAGGCCGATGAGGAGACCGTCGTCGTCTCCGGGCGCGCGGACCAGATCCGTGAGCTGCGCCGACTGGGCTACCACGTCAGCCCGTTGGGGGCCGCGCCGGAGCGGTCCGGGCCGCGGCTGTACGACTTCCCGACCGCCGACTCGAAGTACCACAACTACGCCGAGATGAACGCCGAGATCGATCAGCGTCTCGCCGCCTACCCGGGCATCATGAGCAAGCGGGTGATCGGGAAGTCGTATCAGGGGCGGGACATCGTCGCCATCAAGGTCAGCGACAACGTGGGGACGGACGAGAACGAACCCGAGGTGCTGTTCACCTTCCATCAGCACGCCCGTGAGCACCTGACCGTGGAGATGGCCCTGTACCTGCTGCGCGAACTCGGCGCGGGCTACGGCACCGACTCCCGGATCACGAACATCGTCAACAGCCGGGAGATATGGATCGTCCCGGATCTGAACCCGGATGGCGGCGAGTACGACATCGCCACCGGGTCGTACCGGTCGTGGCGGAAGAACCGGCAGCCCAACTCGGGCTCCTCGTACGTCGGCACCGACCTCAACCGGAACTGGAACTACAAGTGGGGCTGCTGTGGCGGGTCCTCGGGGTCGGCCTCGTCCGAGACCTACCGCGGCTCCGCCGCCGAGTCGGCGCCCGAGGTGAAGGTCGTGGCCGACTTCGTGCGCAGCCGGGTCGTCGGCGGCAGGCAGCAGATCAAGGCCGGGATCGACTTCCACACCTACAGCGAGCTGGTGCTGTGGCCGTTCGGGTACACCTACTCGGACACCGCCACCGGGATGACCGCGGACGACGCCGCCGCGTACCAGGCCGTGGGCCGGAAGATGGCCGCCAGCAACGGGTACACCGCCGAGCAGTCGAGTGACCTGTACATCACGGACGGGTCGATCGACGACTATCTGTGGGGAACTCAGAAGATCTTCGACTACACCTTCGAGATGTATCCGGCGTCCGGCGGGGGTGGGTTCTACCCGCCCGACGAGGTGATCGAGCGGGAGACCTCCCGGAACAAGGACGCGGTGTTGCAGCTGCTGGAGAACGCGGACTGTATGTACCGGGCGATCGGGAAGGCCGCCCAGTACTGCGGTTAGCGGCTAGGACTCCTCGAAGTAGGCGTCGAGCACCGCGTCCAGCTGCTCGTCCCACTCCTCGAAACGCGCCCTGGCCGTCGCCTCGATCTCGATCGGGTACCAGCGGCGGTCAGGGGTGTACACGGTGATCGTGAAGCGCTTGCCGAAGCGGGGCGACTCCGTCTCGACCGCGGCGATCTCGTCCCAGCGGAACTCGCAGGACTCCTCGTCCAGCCTGAGGCGGACGCCCGTGTGGTCGGCCACTATCTTCGCGCGGCGGTCGGCGGCCTCGAAGACGGGGCCGTCGGCCGCCTTCTCGTCGTCCGCCGGTTCCTCCGGCTGTGCCGGGTCCCCGGGCTCCGGTTCCCCGGCACGCGCCGGCTCCTCCGGCTCCCGCTCCGCCACCGCTTCCGGCTCCGCGTCCCGCGGCTCGGTCTCGGCCTGAGCCGGGACCGGGGCCGGGGCCGGGGCCGTGATGCCGGGGATGAAGGCCGGGTCGAAACCGGCGCCCGTCACGGGCTCGCCCTTCAGGGGCTTGCTGCTCGATCCTATGCGCTGCTCCACGGCGGCAGTATGGACGACTTCCCTGTGCCGGAACCAGTCAGCCCGCCCATCCCGTGGTGCACACCGGCCACTCGTACGTCGCCTAGACGAACACGCTCACCGCCGCCGCGACCGCGAACCCCGCCACGGACAGCACCGACTCCAGTACCGTCCATGTCCTCAGGGTGTCCCGTTCGCTGATGCCGAAGTACTTCGACACCATCCAGAAGCCGCCGTCGTTGACGTGCGAGGCGAAGATGGAACCGGCCGAGATGGCCATGATGACGAGGGCGACGAACGCCTGGGAGTGGTGACCCTCCGTCAGCAGGGGCGCCACGATGCCCGCCGTGGTGACGATGGCCACGGTGGCCGAGCCCTGCGCGATCCGCAGCACGAGCGAGATCAGGTACGCCAGCACGATCACCGGCAGGCCGACGCCGTCGAAGGTGTCGGAGAGCGCCTGGGCGACCCCGCTCGCCTTGAGTACGGCGCCGAAGACCCCGCCCGCGCCGACCACCAGCAGGATGTTGCCGACCGGCTTCAGGGACGAGGTCGACACCGCCTCCAGGGACTGGCGGGACCAGCCGCGCCGGATGCCGAGCAGGTAGTAGGCGAGCAGCAGGGCGAGGGTGAGGGCGACGAAGGGGTGGCCGAAGAACTCCAGTACCGAGCGGCCGGCGGACGGATCCAGCGCGATCGAGGAGAACGTCGCGGCGAGGATCAGCACCAGGGGCGTGCCGATGATGGCGAGGACCGTGCCGAGCGGCACCGGCTGCTCCGCCGGCGTCACGCCCTGGGCGCGCTGTTCGGCGACGACGGCCCGCTTCGCCTCCTGCGCGGCCTCGACCATGTCCTGCGGTACGGCGACGAAGATCCGCCTGCCGATCCAGGCGGCGAACACCCACGCGGCCAGTACGGCCGGGATGCCGCAGACGATGCCCATGAGGACGACCCAGCCGAGCTGGACGTGCAGCAGTCCGGCGGCGGCGACCGGGCCGGGGTGCGGGGGCAGGAAGGCGTGGGTCATGGAGAGACCCGCCAGGAGGGGCAGGCAGTAGAGCAGGATCGACTTGCCGCCGCGTCTGGCGGCCGCGTACACGAGCGGCGCGAGGACGAAGATGCCGACGTCGAAGAAGACCGGGATGCCGAAGATCAGGCCGGTCAGGCCCATGGCCAGCGGGGCGCGCCGCTCGCCGAACAGGCCGAGCAGCCGGGAGGCCAGTACCTCCGCGCCACCGCTGACTTCGAGGATCGCGCCGAGCATGGTGCCCAGCCCGATGATGACCGCGACGTGGCCGAGGATGCCGCCCATGCCGGACTCGATGGTGGAGACGGCGTCGGAGCGCTGGACGGTGCCGAAGAGTTCGGTGACCGAGAGGCCGGCGAGCAGGCCGACGGCTATGGAGACGACGAGGAGGGCGACGAAGGGCTGGAGCCTCGCCTTGATGATCAGGAAGAGCAGGAGGGCGATGCCGATGGCGGCGACCGTGAGCAGTCCGGTGGTGCCGTCGAGGAGGAGGAGCAGGCCTCCGGTGTGGGGTGGTGCGGCGGGGGCGGTTGCGGCGAGCTGAACGGGCATGCGGGGGTCCTCTGCGTAAGTTCATGAAGCTTTCGGGCAGGGGGGATCGCGGCACGGCGCCCCGGAGAGTGCCGTGCCGTGCGGGACGTGCGGGAGCTGGGGTGGCGTCAGCCGAGTACGGCGAGCGCGTCGATCTCGATGAGGAGGCCGGCCGGCAGACCGACGTACACCGTCGTGCGGGCGGCGGGCGGCTGGGTGAGGCCCTGCTCCTCGAAGTAGGCGTTGTAGATCGCGTTCATCTCGGCGAAGTGGTCCACGTCGGTCAGGTAGACGCGGATCATCATCACGTCGTCCCAGCCGGCGCCGCCCTCTTCGAGGATCGCCTTGACGTTGGCGAGGGTCTGGAGGGTCTGCTCGCGCAGGGTGGGACCGGCCGGCGTCGGGGGCCTGCCCTCCTCGGCGGGCAGGAAGCCGACCTGGCCGGCGACCTGGAGGATGTTGCCCTTCCGCACGCCGTGCGAGAACTTCGCGGGCGGGGTGGTGTGGGTCTTCGGGGTGAGCGCGGTCTTCTCGGTCATACGGTGGTGCCCTTCGCTGGCGTTCTTCCGGAGTACTCGCCGCTGATCGCGTCCGCGGTACGGCGCACCTGCGGGAGCAGGGTGAGGAGTTCGTCGGCGGTGACGACGACGTTGGGCGCGGAGACCGACATCGCCGCGACGACGCGGCCGTCGGCGCCGCGGATCGGTGCGGCCACGCAGTTGATGGACTCCTCGTGGCCACCGAGGTCGGTGGCCCAGCCCTGTTCGCGCACCTGTTCCAACTCGCGCAGGAAGGCCGCGGCGTTGGGGGTGGAACGGGCCGTGTAGAGGGGGTAGTCGAGCTTGTTCGCGAGGGCGCGGCGCTCGGCTTCGGGCAGGTCGGCGAGGAGCAGCTTGGCGACCGCGGCGACCGTGATGGCGACGGGCTTGCCGATCCGCGAGTACATGCGCACCGGGTAGCGGCTGTCGACCTTGTCGATGTAGAGGACCTCGTTGTCCTCGTGGACGGCGAGGTGCACGGTGTGTCCGCAGGCCTCGTTGAGGCGGGCCAGGTGGGGATGGGCGATCTCGCGGATGTCGAGGTTCTCCATCGCCTCCTGGGCGAGGGCGAAGAGGCGGGCACCGAGGCGGTAGCGCTGGTCGGACTGGCGGTAGACCAGGCCGTGCTCGTGCAGGGTGCGCAGGAGCCGTAGCGCCGTGGACTTGTGGACGCCGAGGCGGTCGGCGACCTGGCCGAGGTCGGCGGGGCCCTCGGCGAGCAGCGGCAGGATGCTCAGGGCGCGGTCGACGGTCTGACTCATGGGGTGTTCGCCTCCTCCGGGGCCTGCGCGGCTTGCGTCCAGCCGGGGCCGAGTCGAAGTCTCCCCCATGCGTCGTCGTCGAGGGCGGCCAGGCGGTCGGCGTGGTCACGGGAGGGGGGCGCGGCGAGGTCGCCGGGTGCGGTGAGGGTGGCGGCGGCGGTCAGGTGGCCGTGCCGGATCCGGTCCCGGAGGGGCAGTGCGCGCAGGGTGGCGGAGAGAAAGCCGGCGGCGAAGGCGTCACCGGCACCGGTCGTCGCCACGACGTCCACGTGCAGGGCCGGTGCGAAGGCGGACGGCTGTGCCGCGGGTGCCGCGCGCTCGAACGCCGTCGCCCCGCGCGCCCCCTGCTTGACCACCAGCAGCCTGGGGTGCGGCAGGGCCGCGCGGATCGCCTCCGGTCCGCCGGTGATCCCCCAGGCCGCCTCCGCCTCGTCCTCGCCCACGAACACCACGTCCGCCCGCCGTGCCAGCTCCAGCAGCACCGGCGGTCCCTCGGCGCCGCGCCACAGTCCCGGCCGGTGGTTCACGTCGAAGGAGACCAGCGGCCGGGTGGGGCCGGGGCCCGTCAGCTCGTACATCAGCTCGCGGCAGTCGTCGGACAGCGCCGCCGTGATGCCCGACAGGTGCAGCACGCGTCCCGCCCGTACCGCCGGCAGGTCCACGTTGCCGACGGACATCGCCGAGGCCGCCGACCCCGTCCGGTAGTACGCCACCTCGTGCGCGTCCGTGCCCCGGTCGCCGGCCGTGCGGAAGTAGATGCCGGTCGGGCGGGCCGGGTCCCGGCATACGGCCGACACGTCGACCCCGTGCGCGGCGATCCGCTCCACCAGGTGGTCGCCGAAGCCGTCCGCCCCGACCCGGCCGACCCAGCGGGCCGGGTGGCCGGCGGCGGCCAGCACGCAGGCCACGTTGGACTCGGCGCCGCCGATCGCGCGGTGGAAGGAGGGCACGTCCGCGAGGCGGCCCGGCCCGCTGGGCAGGAAGGTGACCATGGACTCGCCGAGCGCCACGACGTCCACCATGTCCATGCGGTCGCGCGCAACGGTCGAGGCGTAAGCAGCGTCGTCGATGATGACTCCTGTCGATGCCCGGGTGGCGGCTCCGTTGACCCGGTGTCGGCGAGATGCTAGACACCAGTAGCACCACACGCAATGGTTGTTGCATATGATGCAACGCCAAGAGAGGGGCTCCATGAGCACCGAAGCGCTCGCCCGCCTCGCCGAGGAACGCGTCGACCACCGCTTCAAGGGCCTCCCGCCGGACGCCGGGGGCCTCACCGTCGGCGAGCTGACGGCCCGGCGCCGCAACCTCTTCCACGAGGCCGACGGCTTCACCACCCCGGTCCTCGCCCTGTCCGCCGAGCGCCTGGAGCACAACCTGGCCCTGATGGAGACGTACACCGTCCGGCACGGCCTCGCCTTCGCCCCGCACGGCAAGACCTCCATGGCCCCCCAGCTGTTCCACCGCCAGATCGAGCACGGCGCCTGGGGCATCACACTGGCGGTACCCCACCAGGTGCGCGTCGCCCGGGCGTTCGGCATCCGGCGGGTGTTCCTCGCCAACGAGCTGGTGGACGCCTCGGCCCTGCGCTGGATCGCCGCCGAGCTGGCCGCCGACCCGGACTACCGTTTCGTCTGCTACGTCGACTCCGTGCGCGGGGTCGAGCTGATGGACGCGGCCCTGCGGGGCGCCGCCCGCCCGGTGGACGTGGTCGTGGAGCTGGGTGCGGGTGAGGGGGCCCGCACCGGTGTGCGGACGGAGGCGGAGGCCCGGGCCGTCGCCGACGCGGTGGCCGGCGCCGGGACACTGCGGCTCGTCGGCGTGGCGGGCTACGAGGCCCAGGTGCCCGGCGCCACGCCGGAGCGGGTGCGGGAGTGGCTGGAGCGGCTGGTCGCGCTCACGGTGGAGTTCGACAAGGCCGGGCGGTTCGGCGGCGCCGGGGAGATCGTGGTGAGCGCCGGCGGCAGCGAGTGGTTCGACACGGTCGCCGACGTCTTCGCCGGGGTCCCCGAACTCACCCTCCCGGTGCTGAAGCTGCTGCGCTCCGGGGCGTACGTGTCGCACGACGACGTGCACTACAGCCGGCTGACGCCGTTCAACCGGGTGCCCGAGGAGGGCGCGCTGGAGCCCGCGTTCCGGCTGTGGGCCCAGGTGGTGTCCCGGCCCTCCCCGACGGAGGCGTTCGTCAACGCGGGCAAGCGGGACGCCGCCCACGACCTCGACCTTCCGGTGGCACACGTGGTACGCCGGAACGGCACCGAGCACCCGGCGACCGGCATCGAGGTGAGCGCCCTGTCCGACCAGCACCTGTGGCTGCGCACCGGCCCGGACGCGGACATCGCGATCGGCGACTGGATCGGTTTCGGCCTGTCCCACCCGTGCACGTCGTTCGACAAGTGGCAGCTGATCCCGGTCGTCGAGGCGGACGGCACGGTCGTCGACTACGTCCGTACGTTCTTCTAGGAGGCCCGCGTGGAGGACCTGGTCATCCGGGACGCCGATGTCGTCGACGGCAGCGGCGCGGACTCCTACCGCGCCGACGTCGTGGTCGACGGGGGCCGGATCGTCTCGATCGTCAAGGAGGCCGCCGCGGCGGGCTGCCAGCGTCCGCGCGCCATGCGCGAGGTGGACGCGGAAGGCCTGGTCCTCTCCCCCGGCTTCATCGACATGCACGCCCACTCCGACCTCGCGCTGCTGCGCGACCCCGACCACAGCGCGAAGGCGGCGCAGGGGGTCACGCTGGAGGTGCTCGGCCAGGACGGGCTGTCGTACGCCCCGGCCGACGACCGCACGCTGGCGGAGGTGCGGCGGGCGATCACCGGCTGGAACGGGTTCGGCGACGACATCGACTTCGACTGGCGCACGGTCGGCGAGTACCTCGGCCGGCTCGACCGCGGGATCGCCGTGAACGCCGCCTATCTCATCCCGCAGGGCACGGTCCGCGCGCTCGCCGTCGGCTGGGAGGACCGCGAGGCCACTCCCGAGGAGCTGGACCGGATGCGGCGGCTGGTGGCGGAGGGGATGGAGCAGGGCGCGGTCGGCCTGTCCTCCGGGCTCACCTACACCCCGGGCATGTACGCCGAGGACGCCGAACTGACCGAGCTGTGCCGGGTGGTGGCCCGCTACGGCGGCTACTACTGCCCGCACCACCGCTCCTACGGCGCCGGCGCGCTGGACGCCTACGCCGAGATGGTCGCCCTGGCCCGGGAGGCGGGCTGTCCGCTGCACCTGGCCCACGCGACGATGAACTTCGGCGTGAACGAGGGCCGGGCGCCGGAGCTGCTCGCCCTGCTCGACCGGGCCCTGGACGCGGGCGCGGACATCACGCTGGACACCTATCCCTACACCCCGGGCTGCACCACCCTGGCCGCGCTGCTGCCGAGCTGGGCGAGCGCGGGCGGCCCGGAGGAGACCCTGGCCCGGCTCACCGACCCGGCGACGGCCGAGCGCATCCGGTACGACCTGGAGGTGACCGGCTCCGACGGCTGCCACGGCGTGCCCGTGGAGTGGGAGACGATCGAGGTCTCCGGGGTGACGGACGCGGCGCTCGGCGACTTCGTGGGCCGTACGGTCCGCGAGTCGGCCGCCTCGCGCGGCGAGGCCCCCTGGAGCACGGCGCACCGCCTGCTGGTCGAGGACCGGCTCGGTACGACGATCCTGCAACACGTCGGCCACGAGGAGAACGTCCGCACGATCATGCGGCACCGGACCCACACCGGCGGCTCCGACGGCATCCTCCGGGGCGCCAAGCCGCACCCGCGCGCGTACGGCACGTTCCCGCGCTACCTCGGCCGGTACGTACGGGAGTTGGGGGTGCTGACGCTGGAGGAGTGCGTCGCCCACCTCACCGGCCGGCCCGCGGCCCGGCTGCGACTGCCGGACCGCGGGCTGGTGCGCGAGGGGTACCGGGCCGACCTGGTGCTCTTCGACCCGGAGACGGTGGCACCCGGCGCCACCTTCGCCGCGCCCCGCTGCCTGCCGGCCGGCATCCCGCACGTGCTGATCGACGGCCGGTTCGTCATCGAGGACGGGAAGCGGACGGACGTACTGGCGGGGCGGGCGGTCCGTCGTACGCCGGTGTGACCGCCCGGCCCGGCGGCTACGGCTTGGGCAGGGTGCAGCCGGCGGCGCTCAGGTCGAGCTTGTTGCCGGTGGTGAAGCAGGCCGGGATGTTGTAGATCTCCTCCGCGTAGTTGATGCCCTGGCGGACGGTCACGTTCCCGTTGGCGTCGACCTCGCACGGGTTGTTCTCGGTGCAGCGCTGGCCGTCCTCGTTGCCCGTGTTGTTGACGGCGACGACCTTGCCGGTGGCGGTGTCGATCACGGGCGAGCCCGAGGTGCCGCCGATGGTGTTGCAGGAGGAGGTGTAGCGGACCGAGTCCTTCCAGGTCCAGTCGCCCTCCTTCAGCCGGTACACGAAGCCGTCGACGTTGCAGCTGTAGATCCGCTTCCAGTAGCCGGAGACCACCTTGATGGCGGTGCCGGCGGTCGGGTGCGTGTCCTGCACGGTGAGCGGGCTGATGCCGTACGAGTTCCTGATCGCCGCGTAGGTGGTGGTGGTGCGGTAGATCGTGACGTCCGTGTCCGTCATGGTCGAGTAGACGACCTGGTTGGCGCGGAGCGTGGCGACCTTGGTGCCGGCGGAGTTCAGCAGGCCGAAGCTACGGCTGGAGGACTGGCCGGTGATGACCTCGCCGGGGCTGGGGAAGCCGGTCTCCAGGCAGTGGCCGTTGGTCAGCACGAGCGCCGGGTCGGTGTCCGCGGAGTTGGGGAAGCGGATGACCGAGCCGGAGCAGTTGCTGAGCGAGACGGTCCCGGCGAAGTTCACGGTCACCGCGGCGGCCTTGGCGGCGTGCGGCGCGGCGACCGCGGGGGCCGCGCCCATCCCGGCAATGGCCAGGGAGGAGAGCGCGGCAAGGAGAGGCTTGTTCATGTGGGGGTCCCCTCTTACGACTTGGGCGACCGGAGATCTTCCGGCCGCCCGTTCGTTTGTCATGCGCATTCTCGACGCAGAGGGGGTGGTGAACAAGAACCCGGCTCAGGTCATAGGGGTTTCCCTGTACCGCCCGGCCGAGTCAACCGGCCCCGGGACAGCGTCACTTCCCGGCCACCTTCGGTTTGACGACGACGGCGCCGAACAGGGCGAGGCCCTCGACGACGACTCACGGGGCACCCGGCCGCCGGGTCCTGCGGGCACCGCGCCCGCCGAACACACCGAACAGCCCCACGCCTCTGACCTCGACGTCGATGTCGTCCGGGACCACGGTCCCGGTGCCGCCCCACAGGGCCACGGCCCGGATCACGGCCTCCGGGCGGTGAAGCGGGCCTCGCTCAGGTCGAGCCTGCCGCCGCCCCACATCGACCAGGCGGTGAACCGTGGCGGGACGACCCACTGGCCCTCCCGCGCGAAGCCGCCGAACAGGCCCAGCGCCGAACGGGAGGTGGGGGTGCGATCCACCACCAGCTCATCCCTGGCCCCCGGTTCGGGCAGACCCCGTCCGGCGGCGTCCAGCTCGCCCGGTGTCCGGGTGCGGTAGACCTCGGCGAGCCGGCTGTCCGACTCACCCAGCGCCAGGCGTCCGTCGCCCACCGCCGCCCGCACCCGTTCGGCGAAGACCACACCGACACCGACCACCATGAAGCCCACGGCGACGACCGACACCGGGTGGGCACCCAGCCCTCGATGCCGCCGACCGCGGGACCGCCGGCGGGACGGGACTCAACGGGTGGTGAGTTGGGCATGGGACCACGAACAAGTACGCGGCCAGGACCACGCCCAGCAGGCGGTGACGTCCACCATGGCACCGCCGGCGAGCACGCGGCGGGGACGGCACCCAGCAGGCGGCGGCACCAACCACGGAACCGCGAACGAGTGCAGCGGCGACAAACACCGGGACGACACCCACCAGGCGACGCCGACCGCAAGACCGCGAACAAGTACGCGGCCGCGCCCAGCCCCAGGACCGCGCCCCGCGGGCGGCGACCTCCAGCGTGGGACCGCCGGGTCCAACGGGCGGTGGCGGCGGCCCGGCGGTGCGTAGGTGGCCGGGGCGGCCGCGAGGTGGGGTGTGCGTCGTTGTCCGCCGAGGTGGGGTGTGCGTCGTTGTCCGCCGGTCAGTGGGGCTGCTTCGTGGCGCCGTGGCCGTGGCCCCTGCCGGGGATGCCGGGCGCGGACGTCGTCGGGCTGATCGACGTGACGGTGGGAACCGGGGTGGCGGACACGGTGGCGGCCGGGGCCGAGCTGGTGGCCGCCGGGGTGCCGCTCGGCTCGCCGGTCGCGTCGCCCTGGGATGCGCGGGCGACCGGCGGGGCGGCCGTACGGGACGGCGAGGCCGGGACGGACCGGCGGGGGGCGGTCGGAGCGGCCGTGGCCGGGGCGGTGGTGTCCGCGCGGGTGCTCGCCGCGGTGGATTCCCGGGCGACGCCGCGCCCGCCGTCCGCGGGAGGGGAGCCGTCGGGGGAACCCGAGCCGCCCGGCAGGGCGGCGAGTACCGCGACGGCCCCGGCCACCCCGAGGGCCCCGGCGACGGCCGCCACCCGGCGCCGGCCGCCCTTGCGCCGCTCCGCCCGCCGACGCCCGGCCCGCCCCGCACCCGGCCCGCGCGGCGCCGGCGGCTCTGACCGCGCGGGCAGGCCGTCCTGCGCGGGCAGCTCGCGCGTGGCGTCGTAGGCGTTCTGCCAGCCGTGGGCCGCGGCGGGGTCGGCGTAGGCGTCGTACGCGGGGGCGTGGGCCGCCTGCGGAAGGTACACGTTCGGCGGACCCTGGGGCTCGCCGGCCGGTCCGTGCACGCCGTACGCTCCCGCCTCGTGCTCCCGTTCGGTGGACATGACAGCGGATTCTAGGGACGCAAGTGACTCCTGAGACAGCCCACGGCCATATCCGGGCAAACTTCCGTGTCTCACGTGTCGGAAAACACGACCCGGAAGGCGTTACCGGGTCGTAAGCTCGCGGACATGCAGGTGATCCAGTCGACCAAGCTCGCCAACGTCTGTTACGAGATCCGGGGCCCGGTTCTCGAGGAGGCCATGCGGCTTGAGGCGGCGGGCCACCGCATCCTCAAGCTGAACACCGGCAACCCGGCCGCCTTCGGCTTCGAGTGCCCGCCGGAGATCCTGGAGGACATCCTCCGCAACGTCTCCACCGCGCACGGCTACGGCGACGCCAAGGGCCTGCTGGCCGCCCGCCGCGCGGTCGTCATGCACAACCAGACCCTCGGCATCGAGACGGACGTCGAGCACGTCTTCATCGGCAACGGCGTCTCCGAGCTGATCGTGATGGCGATGCAGGGCCTGTTGGACGACGGCGACGAGGTCCTCGTACCGGCCCCGGACTACCCCCTGTGGACGGCGGCCGTCTCCCTCTCCGGCGGTACGGCGGTGCACTACCGCTGCGACGAGCAGTCCGACTGGATGCCCGACCTCGCCGACGTCGAGCGCAAGGTCACCGACCGCACCAAGGCCATCGTCGTCATCAACCCGAACAACCCCACAGGCGCGGTCTACGACGAGGCCGTGCTCAAGGGGCTGACGGACATCGCCCGCCGGCACAACCTGCTCGTCTGCTCCGACGAGATCTACGACAAGATCCTCTACGACGGCGCCACCCACACCCCGACCGCGAAGATCGCCCCGGACCTGCTCACCCTCACCTTCAACGGCATGTCGAAGGCCTATCGGGTGGCCGGCTACCGCGTCGGCTGGATGTCGATCTCCGGGCCGCGCGCCCACGCCGACTCCTACATCGAGGGCCTGACGATCCTGGCGAACATGCGGCTGTGCGCCAACATGCCGGGCCAGCACGGAGTGGTCGCCGCGCTCAGCGGGCGGCAGACGATCAGCGACCTGGTGCTCCCGGGCGGCCGGCTGAAGGAGCAGGTGGACACCGCCTACGAGCTGCTGACGCAGATCCCGGGCGTGACCTGCGTACGGCCCAAGGGCGCGCTGTATCTCTTCCCGCGCCTGGACCCGCGGGTGTTCAAGATCAGGGACGACCGGGAGCTGGTCCTGGACCTGCTGCGCCAGGAGAAGATCATGGTCGTCCAGGGCACGGGCTTCAACTGGCCGGAGCCGGACCACTTCCGCGTGGTGACCCTGCCGACGGTCGCGGACCTCAGGGACGCGGTGACTCGCATCGGAAACTTCCTGGACGGATACAGCCAGCCGTAGCGGACGGGGAGAGGCGGTCGTCGCGGACGGAGACCGCCGGACCGCACTCCGTGACACGGCTCAACTTTAGACGAAATCCAAGCTAAGATGGCTTCCTGTCAGCGCACAGGAGGCCATCCCCCATGTACGAGCCGATCCGCACCAAGTCGGTCCACAGCACGATGGCCGGCACCCCCACCGACTTCCCCCACCGCTCGCGCGAGGAGGAGCTGGACATCCAGCTCGCCGGGCACCTCGCCGCGCTGCTCACGGTCACCGACGAGCTGCACGCCCTGTCACCGTCCGCCGACCTCGGCACGGCCGCCGAGCGGCTCGCCGGGCAGGTGGCCCGGCTGCGAGGAGGACGTACGCCGTTGCGGGCGGCGCCGGCCCGCACCGGTGACCCGGCGGCGCTGCACCGACGCGCGCACGCCCTCGCCGGCCGCGCGCTCGTGGTGGCCGCCTCGCGCGCCGACACGGCGGCGGCGATCCTCTCGGCCGAGCGGATGGACGCCCACGCCGCCGCCCTGGCCGATCCGACGGAACTCAGCGCGGCCCACTGACCCCACCCCCGGGGTCCCCCGATCGGCCCCGGTCCGCGTGCATCCACAGCGACGCGCGGACCGGGCGCCATGAACCTGCGATCGCGCCTGCTTCTCCTCAGATGAAGATGAAGAAGAGGATCAGGATCACCACCGCCAGCAGAACCCACCAGAGCCAGATGTGCCGAGGCCCGGTCCTGGTGGAACGGTCCTCGGGTCCTCCGCCTCGGGGGCGGTCCTCGGTGAACTGTGGGTCATCCGGACGATCGCGGGAGTAGAAGTCACCACCGTCTGCCATGGGCTCATCACTCCTTCCGGTGAGCTGCGCCCGGGTACCCAGCGGGCGCGCAGCCCACACGGCTCCTGGAGGCGGCTGGTCCGGTCGCATACCGGGGCAGGCCGGTCGCTGCACCGCCACGTCGTCGGCGAAGTCGTCATGGCCGAAGTCGGTGAGGGCCGTGCCGTCGCCGCCGAAGCCGGGGCCGAGATCGCCGGGCGCGGCGAAGGCGGTGCCGGGGAGGGGCGGTACGAGTGCCAGGACGCAACGAGCGGGGCCCCGCACGCCGTTGTGCGGGGCCCTCGATGTCGTCACCACGGCCGGCCGTGACGATCGCTGGTCAGGGCATCCGGACCGGCCGTGGAGTCTTTGGCGCGGGCGTCAGCCCAGGCGCTCCACCAGCGCGCGGTACTGGTCCCACAGCTCCTTGGGGGTGTGGTCGCCGAAGGTGTTGAGGTGCTCGGGGACGAGGGCCGCCTCCTCGCGCCAGACCTCCTTGTCGACCCTGAGCAGGAAGTCCAGGTCGGACTCGGACAGTTCGAGACCGTCGGTGTCCAGCGCGTCCTTGGCCGGCAGCACGCCGATCGGCGTCTCGACGCCCTCGGCCTTGCCCTCCAGCCGCTCCACGATCCACTTCAGGACACGGGAGTTCTCGCCGAAGCCCGGCCAGACGAACTTGCCCTCGTCGTTCTTGCGGAACCAGTTGACGTAGTAGATCTTCGGCAGCTTGGACTGGTCCTTGTCCTTGGCCACGTCGACCCAGTGGGCCATGTAGTCGCCCATGTTGTAGCCGCAGAACGGCAGCATCGCGAACGGGTCGCGGCGCAGCTCGCCGACCTTGCCCTCGGCGGCGGCGGTCTTCTCGGAGGCCACGTTGGCGCCCAGGAAGACGCCGTGGTTCCAGTCGAAGGACTCGGTCACCAGCGGCACCGCGGTGGCGCGGCGGCCGCCGAAGAGGATCGCCGAGATCGGCACGCCCTTGGGGTCCTCCCACTCCGGCGCGATGATCGGGCACTGGGAGGCCGGGACGGTGAAGCGGGCGTTGGGGTGGGCGGCCGGGGTCCCGGACTCGGGCGTCCAGTCGTTGCCCTTCCAGTCGGTCAGGTGGGCCGGGGGCTCCTCGGTCATGCCCTCCCACCACACGTCGCCGTCGTCGGTGAGCGCGACGTTGGTGAAGACCGCGTTGCCCCACAGGGTCTTCATGGCGTTGGCGTTGGTGTGCTCACCGGTGCCGGGCGCGACGCCGAAGAAGCCGGCCTCGGGGTTGATCGCGTACAGGCGGCCGTCCTCGCCGAAGCGCATCCAGGCGATGTCGTCGCCTATGGTCTCCACGGTCCAGCCGGAGATCGTGGGCTCCAGCATGGCGAGGTTGGTCTTGCCGCAGGCGCTCGGGAAGGCGGCGGCGACGTACTTCGACTCGCCCTGCGGCGGGGTGAGCTTGAGGATCAGCATGTGCTCGGCCAGCCAGCCCTCGTCCCGGGCCATGACGGAGGCGATGCGCAGGGCGTAGCACTTCTTGCCCAGCAGCGCGTTGCCGCCGTAGCCGGAGCCGTAGGACCAGATCTCGCGCGACTCGGGGAAGTGCGAGATGTACTTGGTCTCGTTGCAGGGCCACGGCACGTCCTCCTGGCCCTCCTCCAGCGGGGCGCCGAGGGTGTGGACGGCCTTGACGAAGAAGCCCTCGTCGCCCAGCTCGTCCAGCACGGCCTGGCCCATGCGCGTCATGGTGCGCATGGAGACGGCGACGTAGGCGGAGTCGGTGATCTCCACGCCGAGCGCGGACAGCGGGGAGCCGAGCGGGCCCATGCAGAACGGGACGACGTACATCGTGCGGCCCCGCATCGAGCCCCGGAACAGGCCCTTCTCACCTGAGAAGATCTCCCGCATCTCGGCGGGGGCCTTCCAGTGGTTGGTGGGGCCCGCGTCCTGTTCCTGCTCGGAGCAGATGAAGGTCCGGTCCTCGACGCGCGCGACGTCGGTCGGGTCGGAGGCGGCGTAGTAGGAATGCGGGCGCTTGATCGGATCGAGCTTCTTGAACGTGCCCTTGGCTACCAGTTCCTCGCACAGCCGCTCGTACTCCGCCTCGGAGCCGTCACACCAGACCACGCGGTCCGGCTGCGTCAGTTCGGCGATCTCGTTGACCCACGAGATCATTTCCTGATGGTTGGTGGGGACGCCGGTGGGAGCCGCGATGTCGCGCGCCACGGTTGCTCCTAAGAGAGGGGTTTTTGTCTTGTCGCCCCGTGGGGGCCGCGGCCCGGACGCTTCATAGCCGCTCATCCGGTGCCGACCGCACTCATTTGATCATCCGAGTTTAGTGCCCATCTGTCCAGAGGGCATCACAGGTGAGCAGCGTGAGGAATCCCACGGTTTCCGTGATTTTTTGCGTCCATGTTGGGTTCAGCTGGAGGACTTTTTGCCTGCGACTTTCGATGACCATGCATTGACGGGCGACTTACGGCGACGTAGGTACCATGCCGCCCATGACTCCGTCCGCCTCCGACGCGCCCATGGACACGCCGGCCGCCGGCCGTGGTCCCGTCGCGCTCTCCTTGCCGCACCCGGTCAAGCCCAGGCTCCGGGGCTGGCTGCACCTCGGCATGTTCCCGGCCGCGCTCATCGCGGGCCTCGTGCTCACCGCCCTCGCCGACTCCAGCAGAGGCCGTATCGCCTGCGGCATCTACGCCCTGACGGCCTGTCTGCTCTTCGGCGTCAGCGCGCTGTACCACCGGGGAAACTGGAGCCCCCGGATGGACGGCGTCCTGCGCCGCCTGGATCACGCCAACATCTTCCTGATCATCGCGGGCACCTACACCCCGCTGACCATGCTGCTCCTGCCCGGCAACAAGGGGCAGTGGCTGCTGTGGGGCATCTGGGGCGCCGCCGCGGCCGGCATCGTCTTCCGCGTCTTCTGGGTGGGCGCCCCGCGCTGGCTCTACACGCCCTGCTACATCGCGATGGGCTGGGCGGCCGTCTTCTTCCTGCCCGACTTCATGCGCACCGGCGGCATCGCCGTCCTGGTCCTGGTGATCGTCGGCGGCCTGCTCTACAGCGCCGGTGGCGTGATCTACGGCATCAAGCGGCCGAATCCGTCACCGCGTTGGTTCGGCTTCCACGAGGTCTTCCACTCCTTCACCCTCGCCGCGTTCGTCGTCCACTACATCGGCATCTCCCTGGTGGCCTACCAGCACGCGTAGCCCCTCGACACCTCCCCCTTCCGGCCACGGCGCCCCTGCCGTGGCCGTTTTTCGTACGCCTGACATCAGCTCCCGATTGACAATCATAATTGTTTGATAGTTACTCTCATTTCATGGCTACTGTCATCCGAACTCAGGAGACGCGGCACGACCCCCGCCGCTGGTGGGCCCTCGGGGCCCTGGTCGCGAGCATGCTGGTGCTCGGCTTCGACTCGACGATCCTCAACGTGGCCCTGCCGACGATGGCCGGGCAACTCGGCGCCACCACCGGGCAGCAGCAGTGGATGGCGGACTCCTACGTCGTCGTCTTCGCCGCGCTGATGCTCCCCGCCGGCCTGCTCGGCGACCGGTTCGGGCGCCGCCGCATGCTCATCACCGGACTCGGGGTCTTCGTGGCGGGCTCCCTCCTCGGCTCGCTGGCCGGGGATGTGAACGCCGTGATCGCCGCCCGCGCGGCCATGGGTGTCGGAGCCGCGCTGATCATGCCGCTGGCCCTGTCCGTGCTGCCCTCGCTGTTCGGCCCGGACGAGCGCACCAAGGCCGTCGGCATGATCTCCGCCGCCTCCGCGCTCGGCATGCCGCTCGGCCCGATCGTCGGCGGCTGGCTGCTGAACCACTTCTGGTGGGGCTCGGTCTTCCTGATCAACCTGCCGATGGCCGCGATCGGCATCGCCGCCTGCGTCTTCCTGCTGCCCGAAACGCGCGACCCGGCCTCCCCCAAGGTCGGCACACTGTCCACCGCGCTCACCGGGACGGGACTCGGTGCCCTCATCTACGCGATCATCGAGGCCCCCGAACGTGGCTGGGGCGATCCCCTGGTCCTGGCCATGCTCGCCGCGTCCGCCGTGCTCCTCACCGGTCTGGTGCTGCGCGAACGCCGGGCGGTCCGCCCCATGCTCGACATGACCCTGCTCGCCCAGCGCGGCTTCCTGCTCAACACCCTCGCCGCCACCCTGGTGATGTTCGTGCTGTCCGGCCTGATGTTCGTACTGCCGCAGTACCTCCAGGCCGTACTCGGCCACGACGCCTTCGGCACCGGCCTGCGGCTGCTCCCGATGATGGGCGGGCTGCTGATCGCCGCCAGGGGCGCCCAGCCGGTGGTCACCCGGTTCGGCGCCCGGGGCGTGGTCGGCGCCGGCCTGGTGGTGCTCGCCTTCGCCGCCCTGCTGGGCAGCCGTACGACGGTGGACTCGGGCTACGGATTCACCGCGCTGTGGCTGTCCCTCACGGGCGTCGGCTTCGGCTTCTCCGTGGTGCCGGCCATGGACGGCGCCCTCGGTGCCCTGCCCGCCGACCGGGCCGGCAGCGGCTCCGGGCTGCTCATGACGCTTCGCCAGGTCGGGGGCGCCATCGGCATCGCCCTGCTCGGCAGCCTCCTCGCGAGCGCCTTCCGCGACGGGCTCGACGTGGCCGGGCTGCCCTCCGCCGCCGCGCACAGCGCCGGGGAGTCCGTGGTGGCCGCCCACCTGGTCGCCGCGAAGACCGGCTCGGCGCACCTCGCGGCCTCGGCGAACGCCTCGTACGTGCACGGCATGACCCTGGTCCTGCTGGTGTGCGCGGTCGCCTCGCTGGCCGCCGCCCTGCTCGCGGCGCTGCTGCTGCCGAGCACACCGGTAGCCCGGCGCACGGCACCGCAGGAGGCTCCGGCCGTGGCCGCCACCGCGGCGGATGCCGGACAATGACCATCATGACGGCTGCACGTACCCCCACCGCCTCACCCGCCGACGGGCCCCGGCTCAGCCTGCGGGAACGCAAGAAGATCAAGACGCGTGAGGCGATCCGCGCGGCGACGTACGCCCTGGTCGAGGAGCAGGGCTACGACGCCACGACGATCGACCAGATCGCCGAGCGGGCCGAGGTGTCGCCGTCGACCGTCTTCCGCTACTTCCCGACCAAGGAGGACATCGTCCTCACGGACGAGTACGACGCGCACATCCTGGAGGAGATCAGACGGCGGCCCGCGCAGGAGCCCTGGACGGAGACCATCCGCCATGTGCTGCGGCGGGCCGTCCAGCTCGGCGTCGAGGAGGACGCCCGGACGTCCCGGCTGCGGACCCACCTGATGGTGCAGGTCCCCGCGGTGCGCTCGCGCATGATGGAGAGCATGTCGGTCACCGGCCGCATGCTCTGCCAGGCCGTCGCCGAGCGCACCGGCCGCGAGCCGGACAGCCTGGAGGTGCGGGTCTACGCCATGTCCCTGATCGGCGGCCTGATGGAGACCTCCCTGTACTGGGCCGAGAACGGCCACCAGGACGACTTCACGGCCCTGGTCGACCGCACCCTGGACGTGCTGGAGCACGGCCTGCCCAGGGAAAACCACTGAGGTCCGGACGGCCACCCGTGCCATCCTGACGGGGTGAACGGACCCGAGATCCACGTCGAAGTAGCCCCCGCGCTGCACGTGTTCGTGCCGCCCGCCCGGCGTTCGGCCGCCACCGGACTCACCACGGACGGCGTCGCGACCCTCGGCCATGTCGTCGAGTCCCTCGGTGTCCCGCTCACCGAGGTCGGCACACTGGTGGTGGACGGCCGCGAGGTGGCGCCCTCGCACGTCCCGCGGGCGGGCGAACGCGTCGCGGTCGGGCCGGTGCAGCGCCCCCAGCGGGTTCCCGGTGCCCCGCTCCGCTTCCTCCTCGACGTCCACCTCGGCACCCTCGCCCGCCGTCTGCGCCTGCTCGGCGTCGACACCGCGTACGAGTCGACCGACATCGGCGACCCGGCCCTCGCCGCCCGCTCCGCCGCCGAGAAACGGGTCATGCTCAGCCGCGACCGCGGCCTGCTGCGCCGCCGCGAGCTGTGGGCCGGCGCCTTCGTCTACAGCACCCGCCCCGACGACCAGCTCCGCGACGTCCTCGGCCGCTTCGCCCCCGACCTGCACCCGTGGACCCGCTGCACCGCCTGCAACGGCCTGCTGACGGAGGCCACCAAGGAGCAGGTCGCCGACCAGCTCAAGGGCGGGACGCAACGCTCGTACGACGTCTTCGCCCAGTGCACCGCGTGCGGCCGCGCCTACTGGAAGGGCGCGCACCACGAACAGCTCGTGGCCATCGTGGAGCGCGCCCTGACGGAATTCAGCAGCCGGACCCGCTAACGCCTCGTCACGTCCCCCTTTCCGCAGGCGACGCCGTCCTTGTCCGGGTCCAGGTGGTGCCGGTCGCGGCCGTGCACCTCGAGCCGGCCGTAGCCGTTGGCGAGCAGCCAGGTGCAGCGCTTGGCCTGCGACATCTTCGGGAACGTCCACGGCACGCACTGGTTGATCCGGCCGTAGGCGTGGTCGCAGCCGTCGTAGCCTTCGGCCATCTTCACGCCCTGGTGCTGGTGCATGCCCTGGTGTGTGCCCTGCCGGGTGCCGGCGGCGCCGCTCCGCGCGCTCGCGGTGCCGGTTCCCATGCCGTCGTGCGTGCCGTCGGTGCTCGCCTTCAGTTCGTCGGCGAAGGACTGCACGCGGGCGGCGGCGATCTGGCCCTCCGAGCCGATACGCACCCACTTGGCCACCGACGGCACACCATTGGCGTCGGCCACCGACAGCATGTACCAGCCGGGCGGTGCCAGGTTGGGGTTGCTGGTGAGGCTGAGGTCGATGGTGCCGCCGTCGACGGTCATCGGCAGGTCGACGTAGCGCTGGTTGGGGTCGGAGGAGTGGGTGACGGCGGCCGGGCGGATCAGGGAGGCCTTCACCACCGGCTTGTCGACCGTGATGCGCTGCGCGGTTCCGTAGGTCCAGCGGGTGCTCGCGAGCGAGGTGATCTGCGGCCGGCCGCCCTTGAACAGGTACGGCGGCTGGTAGATCGACACACGCTGGTCGAAGGAGCCGTCACCGGGGTTGTTGCCGATGCTCAGCACCCGGCCGTCCGGCAGCAGTGTGGAGGACGAGTGGTAGGTCCGCGGGACCGGGTCCGTGGCCAGGCCCGCCTGGAAGGTGTTGGTGGCCGGGTCGTACAGCGAGGCCTCGAAGACGGGGTCCTCGCGGTAGGTGTGCAGGGCGCCACCGGTCTCCAGGACCTTGCCGTCGGGCAGGATCACCGCGGAGACGTAGACCTTGCCCTGGTCGCCGGTCTGCGGGCTGCCGTCGGAGTAGCGGCCCTGCGGCAGGTCCGGGCCCGCCGTGTAGTGCGGCGCGTCGGCCTTCATGTCGATGAGGTCGGTGAGCCGGAGGGCGTCGGGTGCGACGGTGTGGTTGCCGCCGCCCATGGTGAGGACCTTCTGGTCCTGGGCGGGCGGGAGCAGCACCGACATGGACTGGTCGCGTTCGTCCTTCTTGCGCAGTCCGGGCACCTCGCCGATGGTTCCGGCGTTGTAGTCGTAGACGGAGGCGCCGGTGCCGGGCAGACCGTTGCCGAAGACATGACTGCCGGTGTAGAAGAGGCGGCCGTCCTGGAGCAGGATCATCGACGGGTACAGGCCCCAGAAGGACCAGGCCTGCTTGGCCTCGCCCATCGGCAGCCACTTGTTCTGGGCGTAGGAGAAGTGCTCGTTGACGACCGTGCCCGCGGAGTCCTCGCCGAGGCCGCCGAGCGCGACGACGTCACCGTTGGCCATCTCGGTTGCCGACGGGTACCAGTGCCCGGCGAGCATGTCGTTGACGCGGAGGTACTTGTTCTGGGCCGGGTCGAAGACGTAGCTGGTCCTCAGCCCCTTGTAACCGACGCTGCCGTCCGGGGAGGCGTAGTCCCTGTTGCCGCCGACCACCAGCACCCGGCCGTCGGGGAGCTGGACGTGCCCGGCGCAGAAGAAGTCCGCCGGGGTCGGGATGTCGGTGTAGCCGCCGGTCGCCGGGTCGTAGAGCGTGGTCTTGAAGGTGCCGGCGGCGAACGCGTCCCGGTCGTTGCCGGAGCCGGCGATCAGCAGCACCTTGCCGGTGTGCAGCAGCACCGAATGGATGGCTCGGACCGGGGAGTCGACGGGCTGCACGGTCCACTTGCCCCGGCACTCCGGTCCCGTGCCGCCCGTCGTACAGGGGTCGGGGCCGGCCGGGACGGTGGCGTCGGTCATCGCGTAGTCGTCGGTGGTGAGGGTGCCGACGCCGTAGAGGGCACCGCCCCAGGTGACCTGGTCGGTGTTCGGCGGGATGACCGGGGTGCGCACCTCGGTGCGGGTCCAGCCGGCCGCCTGGGGAAGGGTCTTGAGGTCGGTCCAGTAGACCCAGCCCTGGGCGGTGTCATGCCGGAACAGGGTGAACGCCACGTTCGGCGTGGTCGACTTGTACCAGAACGACAGGTCGTACTGGTGGTCCGGAGTGACCTGCGGGGCGCAGGAGTTCTCCAGCATCATCGTCTTGCGGTCGCCGTCGCCGCGCCGGGTCAGCTGGATGCGGACGGCGCGGGCGCCGCTGTGGGCGTCGTCGGTGACGGTGAAGGAGAAGTCGTTGTCGCCCCAGCCCGACTTCTCGAAGCACTGCGGGAACCGGGACGTCCCGTCGAGGATCTCCAGGCCCGGGTTCCGCACCAGGTTGCTCGCGGCGCTGGCGTTCTGGGCGCCGAGCGGGCCGAGGCCGAGCGCGGCGGCGAAGAGCAGCAGGGCGGTCAGCAGCAGACGGGTGCGGGTCGGACGTGTTCCGGATGGTCTTCGCGAGCGGTACGGCGTTACGGATGGCATGACGGAGTACGGCATGGCGGGTCCCCCCTCGTTCGGTGGCGCGTCCTCCGGATCAGCCGGCGCGGTTGATCCGGAGGATGTCGATCCGGCCGCCGCCCTCCCCGAAGGTGGCGACCGGCGTGCTGTGCGCGAACAGGTCGCGCAGCGTGGGCAGGTGCTCGCGTTCACCGCGCAGCGCGGGCGTGGACACCACGTAGTCGATGTCCTTCCAGCCGTGCGGCAGCGTCTTGGTGACCGCGGGGTCCTGGTCCAGCTTGTAGTGCCAGATGACGCCGGTGCCGGGCCGGTATCCGGCGTCGACCGCGTCCAGCCACAGCACGCCGTCGGTGACCAGGCGCACCTTGTCGCGGTCACCGGTGTCGGTGTCCCGCAGCCAGCGCGCGGCGTCGCGGTAGACGCGGTTGTCGTCGGCGGTCGTGACCAGCCGGTCCTGCCGGTACCAGGTGGGCCCGGCGATCGCCGCGGCGGCGAGGACCGCCGCGAGGACGGCGGTGGACCGCAGCCGCGGCCTGCCGGGGAGCATCTCGACGAGGACCTGGACGAGTCCGGCCAGGGTGAGCGCGAGGAAGGGCAGCACCTGCACGATGTACATCTGCGGCAGGTATCCGCCCGGCCTGAGGGCGACCAGGGCCAGCACCAGCACGGCGAGGGCGACGGGCCGCAGCCGGCGCACCGGCAGCGCGCACACCGCGGCCACGCCACCGCCGATGAGTAGATACGGGTCCCTGGTGAGCCAGTCCGCGAACAGCTGGTGTGCGTCGGTGCCGGTCTGGAAGGCGGAGCCGCTGCCCGCCCGTCCGCCGAGCTGGAACTTGAGTGTGCCCAGCAGCGACACATGGCCGGCGCCGGGCACCAACTCGCCCTTGAGCAGGGCGTAGAGCGGGTAGAACAGGCCGGTCAGCACGAACCCGGAGCCGAAGCCGGCGAGGGAGAACTTGCGGGTGCTGGAGTGGCTGCCCTGCCACACCGCCACGAGCAGCACCGGCAGCAGCACTCCGATGGTCTCCTTGGACAGCACCGCCAGCGCGAAGGACATCCCGGCCGCGACGTGGTGCCACAGGTGGCGGCGCGGCGACAGGGCGAAGGCGAAGGCGGCCAGCGCCCACAGGACGGCGAAGTTGTCCAGATAGATCTGCCGGTCCAGGACCACCGCGAGCGGCGAGAGCGCGTACAGCAGGACCGCGCCCGCCACGGTGGGCCGGGCCAGGCCGAGACGGCGGCCGATGACATAGACCAGGAGGCAGGTCAGGCCGGCGACCGGGAGCATCGCGATGCGGCCCTGGACGAACGTGGGCAGGTCGGGCAGGAGCCGGTTCGGCAGCCAGGAGACGGTGGCGAGCTGTATCCAACCGAGCGGCGGGTGGTCGTACCAGTAGGTGTAGTGCGCGAGTTGCCCGTGCCGCACGGCCCAGGCCTGAGCGAGATAGGTACCCTCGTCGTCGTTGGGAAACGGGTATTTACCGATTCCCCAGGCGCGCACCGACAGCGCGACGGCGATTATCGGTGCAACCCAAAAATAATCTGGCCGAAACATTCCGCGGCGTACCGCGGTCCGCTCCTCTTGTGAATTCTCCGTCACCGCCCGGAGAACAACGGCAGTCCCCATACGGAATCCCCCACCCCCACTTATGGCCCGACACACTCCAGGGACCTCCCCCTCGAACCCCCTGGAAATCGGGCAGGCCGCAGCATCATGGCACAGGTCGACCACCCGTATGTGCGGAACCTAGGACTCCGCTCGTGGACGGAGGCCACATTGCCGGGGAAATGCAGAACCTGCTAACTTCGCTGGAAAGCGCGCTGCGATCGTTTTCCGATCACGAGGGAAATCCCCTGGAAGTCCGGGGGGAAGTACCGTCCGAAGCGGCCCGGGGGGAGATGGGCCGGACGATCGCTGCCCAGAACGCGAGTACCAGGAAGACCAGGGAACCGAGGGGGGAATTCGTGGTCTCCGCTGTCCTGTTCATAGATTCAATCATTCTCATGTTCGCCGCCGGTGTCACGCTGTGGTGGATGCTCCATGCCTGGCGCACCCCGGAGACACTGCAGTCGACGGCGTTCGCCGAGCCCGACGGCAAGGCCGGGCTGTCCTTCTCACTGCTGGTGCCGGCCCGGCACGAGGAGACCGTCCTGCGGCACACGGTCGAGCAGATGCTCCGCATGGACCATCCGTCCTACGAGATCCTCGTGATCGTCGGCCATGACGACCCGGGCACCGCCGCCATCGCCCACCAACTCGCCGAGGAGCACCCGGAGAAGGTCCGCACGGTCGTCGACACCCACGAGGTGAAGAACAAGCCGCGCGCCCTCAACACCGCCCTGCCGCACGCCCGCGGCCAGGTGATCGGGGTCTTCGACGCCGAGGACGTCGTCCACCCCGAGCTGCTCAGCCACGTCGACTTCGCCTTCCGGCGCGAGAACGCCGACGTCGTCCAGGGCGGCGTACAGCTGATCAACTACCAGAGCAGCTGGTACAGCCTGCGCAACTGCCTGGAGTACTTCTTCTGGTTCCGCAGCCGGCTGCACCTGCACGCCCGCAAGGGCTTCATCCCGCTCGGTGGCAACACCGTCTTCGTCCGCTCCGAGTTGCTGCGGCAGACCGGCGGCTGGGACGGCGACTGCCTCGCCGAGGACTGCGACCTGGGCGTGCGGCTGTCCAGCGGAGGCGCCAAGGTAGTCGTCGCCTACCACTCCGCGCTCGTCACCCGCGAGGAGACACCCGACTCCCTCAAGGGCCTGTACAAGCAGCGCACCCGCTGGAACCAGGGCTTCCTGCAGGTGCTGCGCAAGGGCGAATGGCGCCGGCTGCCCGGCTTCGGCCAGCGCCTGCTCGCCCGCTACACGCTGAGCACCCCGTTCGTGCAGGCCGCAACCGGTGTGATGATCCCGATCGGCCTGCTGGCCGCGCTGATCGGCGGCGTACCGCTGCCCTTCTCGCTGTTCGCCTGGCTGCCCATGATCCCGATGGCCGCCATGGTGGTCTTCGAGGCCGTGGCCCTGCACGACTTCGGCCGTGAGTACGGCTTCCGCATCGGCTTCCGGCACTACGTCAAACTCATCGCCGGCGGTCCGCTGTACGCGGTGATCCTGGCGGCCGCCGCGCTGCGCGCCGTGTGGCGCGAGTACACCGGGCGCCACGACTGGGAGCTGACCTCCCACGTCGGCGCCCACCTTCCCGTCCAGCACCCGCGACCCCAGGAGGCCCAGTGACGGCGTTGCCCGCCCATGTGTCGGTCGTCGTCCCGACCTTCAACGAAGCCGACAACATCCACGCGTTGCTCACCCGTATCGCCGCCGCCGTCCCGGACGGCATCCGCGCCGAGGTCGTCTTCGCCGACGACTCCACCGACCACACCTGCGCGGTGATCGAGAAGGAGGCGGCGCACTGCCCCCTCCCCGTGGTGCTGCATCATCGGCCCGAACCCGTAGGCGGTCTGGGCGGCGCGGTCGTCGAGGGCTTCGCCCGTGCCTCCGCGCCCTGGATCGTCGTCATCGACGCCGACCTCCAGCATCCGCCGGAGCTGATATCCGAGCTGATCGCGCGGGGTGAGTCGAGCGGCGCGGAGCTGGTCGTCGCCAGCCGTTATGCCGCGGGCGGCAACCGGGGCGGTCTGGCCGGCGGCTACCGCAAACTGGTCTCCAGCTCGTCGACGCTGCTGACCAAGTCCCTCTTCCCGCACGCGCTGAGCGGACTCACCGACCCGATGAGCGGTTTCTTCGCCATCCGCCGCACGGCGGTGGACCGGGCCGCCGCCGAGGACGAGGGTCTCCAGCCGCTCGGCTACAAGATCCTGCTGGAGCTGGCGGTACGGTCCCGCCCGCGCGGTATCGCCGAGGTGCCGTACGCCTTCGGCGAGCGGCACGCGGGCGCCTCCAAGTCCACCGCGCGGGAGGGCCTGCGCTTCCTGCGCCATCTGATCACCCTGCGCACCGCGGACCCGCGTGCCCGCGCCGTCGTCTTCGGGCTGATCGGCCTCTCCGGCTTCGTCCCCAACCTCGCCCTGCTGTGGCTCCTGACCACGACGGCTCCCGGCCTGCCCTACGCACCGGCCGAGATCATCGCCAACCAGGCCGGGCTGCTGTGGAACTTCGCCCTGATCGACTCCTTCGTCTACCGCAACCAGCGCCGCCATCACCGGCGCGCGGTACGGCTGCTCACCTTCGCGGCGGTGGGCAACGCCGACCTCGTCGCCCGTATCCCGCTCGCCGCGCTGCTCATCGCGGGCGCGGGAATGACGGCGCTGCCCGCGACCGCGCTCAGCATGGCGATCGTCTTCTCGGCCCGCTTCCTCGCCGTGGACCGCTGGCTGTACCGGCGCCTGAGCACACGCCCCCTCACAACACCCGCCCCGGACACCACCCTGGAGCCGATACCGAACCCGGTACCGGACCCACTCGGCTGAGAACCGGCCAACACCGGGCAGCGCGTTCGGCCGCAGCGCGTTCGGCCGGGCGTCGGGGGGCTCGGCCGGGCAGCGCGTTCGGCCGGGCAGCGCGTTCGGCCGGGCGGCGCGTTCGGCCGGGCGTCGGGTGAGCCGGCCCTGCGCCGGGTGGCTCAGCTTTGCCTCCGGCGGCTCAGCCCGGGGCCGGGCGGCTCGGCTCGGCGTCGAGCGGCTCGGTTCTCTGCGTCCGGCGGCTCAACCCGGCGTCGGCGGGCTCGGCTCGACGTCGGACTCAGCCCGGCCGGACGACTCAGCCCGGTGTCGGGCGGCTCAACCCGGCGTCGGGCTCAGCCCGGCCGGGCGGCTCAGCTCTGCATCCAGGGCCTTTTGTTTGGATCATGCACCGCGAGCCCGGCATGATCCAAACGAGAGGCCCTAGCGGTCCTGCCCCGGCATCCGCCGGCTCGGCGCGCAATCCGGCCCGCCGATCCGGCCCCGTCAGCCCCACCCCGCCGGTTCGGCCCCGCCGAATCTGACCCCGTCGGCCCAACCCGCGTCGGCCGGACCCGCGTCGGCCGGACCCCGTCAGCCTGTCGGCCGGGCGTCCTGGCTTTGGTGCTCAGTCGGTGGAGACCGCGGTCAGGAGGTGGTCGGGCAGGGTGTCAGGGCCGAGTCAGTTTCGCCTTCAGGGCCTCCGGGTCCGTCACCGGCAGGTCGCAGACGAAGCCGCGGCAGACGTACGCGGTCGGCGCACCGTCGGTGAGGGTGCGGTCGGCGAGGAGCGGGAACTCGTCGCTGCCCGGGATGCCGTAGGCGACGACAGCTCCCGGGGCCGTCCCCAGAAGCGCCGTGCGATGCAGGCCGGCCGCCCTCTCGTCGTCCAGGGCCGGTCCGACGACCGCCACCTCCCGCGGCCCGTCCAGCAGCGCCTCCGCGACGGCCAGCCCCCAGCCGACGAACCGGGGCACGCGCGGCCCGAGCGTCCTGACGACACCCAGGGCCCGCTCCGCGGCGGTCCGATGGGGCTCGGAGCCGGTGTGCGCGGCGTAGCTCAGCAGCGCGCCGGCCGCGGCGGTCCAGCCGGAGGGGGTGGCGCTGTCGGTGGGGTCCTGGGGCCGGCGGATGAGCCGTTCGGCGTCGGAGGCGGTGTCGTACAGGGCACCGGTCTCCGGGTCGGTGAAGCGGGCGACCACGTGGTCGAGGAGCAGTCCGGCGAAGTCCAGCCAGACGCCCTCCCCGGTCACGGAGGCGAGCGCGAGGAAGCCTTCGGCGACGTCGGCGTAGTCCTCCAGGACGCCGGCGTTGGGCCCGACCCGGCCGTCCTTGCTGGTCCGGGCGAGATGGCCGTGTTCGTCCAGGTGCACGCGGACGAGGAGGTCGGCGGCGCCGAGGGCGGCCTCGGTCAGGTCGGGCCGGTCGAAGTAGGCGCCGGTCTCGGCGAGCGCGGCGATCGCGAGGCCGTTCCAGGCGGCGACGACCTTGTCGTCCCGTCCGGGCGCGGGACGCTCGGCCCGCTTCCGCAGCAGCCGGCTCTTGACGGACTCGACCTTCTCGGCGTCGAACACGCCGTCGGTCTGCGGGAGTTGCAGGACGGACTGCCCGTGCTCGAAGGTGCCTTCCGCGGTCACCCCGAAGTACTGGGCGGCGAGTCGGCCGTCGTCCTCGCCGAGGACGGCGGTGAGCTGCTCGGGCGTCCAGACGTAGTACGCCCCCTCGACGTGCCTGCCCGAGCCGTCGTCACTGTCGGCATCGAGGGCCGAGGCGAATCCGCCCTCGGTCGTGCGCAGTTCGCGCACCAGGAAGTCGGCGGTCTCCCGGGCGACCCGCCGGGCGAGGCCGGAGCCGGTGGCCCGCCACAGGTGCGCGTAGACGCGGCACAACAGGGCGTTGTCGTAGAGCATCTTCTCGAAATGGGGCACGATCCAGTCCCGGTCGACGGAATAGCGGGCGAAGCCGCCGCCGAGCTGGTCGTAGATACCGCCCCGGGCCATGCGCTCACCGGTGTCGTGGGCCATCTGCAGCGCGCCCTCGGCTCCGGTGCGGGCGTGGTGGCGCAGCAGGAACTCCAGCACCATGGACGGCGGGAACTTGGGCGCACCGCCGAATCCGCCGCGCTGCTGGTCGTACTCCCGGGTGAGCCCGAGCAGGGCCTGGGCGAGTTCCTGCTCGCCGGGCGGCTGGGCTCCCTGGTGGCTGATCTCCCGCTGGGCGAGATCGCGCACGATCTTCCCGGCGACCTCGCTGACCTCGTCGTACCGCGTGCTCCACGCCTGCTGGACGCCCTCCAGCACCTGCCGGAATGAGGGCATGCCGTGCCGGGGGGCGGGCGGGAAGTAGGTGCCGAAGTAGAACGGCTCGGCGTCCGGGGTGAGGAACACCGTCATCGGCCAGCCGCCCTGCCCGGTGGCCGCCTGCACGGCCTCCATGTAGACGGCGTCGACGTCGGGGCGCTCCTCGCGGTCGACCTTGACGCTGACGAAGTGCTCGTTGAGGTAGTCGGCGGTGGTCTGGTCCTCGAAGGACTCGTGGGCCATGACGTGACACCAGTGGCAGCTGCTGTACCCGACGCTCAGCAGCACGGGTTTGTTGGTCTTGCGGGCCTCGTCGAAGGCCTCGGCCGACCAGGGCCACCAGTCGACGGGGTTGTCGGCGTGCTGGAGCAGATACGGGGACGTCTCATGGGCCAGTCGGTTCACCGTTCCACTCTCCCACGGGCTCCGGCACCGCGTAGAAACGCATCAGCACCGGGCGCGCCTCCTGCGGTGCCTCCTCGCGCGGGTGGCCGTAGCGCTCCAGCAGGGCGTGGTAGTCCCGCATGAAGGCGAGCAGTTCCTCCCTGGTCATCCAGGTGCCGTGGCGCTGGACCTGGGCCCAGCCCTCGGGGCCGCGGTACTCCTGGTGGGCGCGGCGGTACAGGGCGGTGTCGAACTCGATCTTGAGGTGGGCGAGCTGGGCCGCGGCCGCGTACTCCTCGGCGGTCATCGTGGCCGGGTCGGGCGTGGTGTGCCGGAAGGGCAGCGCCCGCCACCAGCGCTCGCGGCCGCCGGATTTCTCCGGGATCTCCTCGATGAGTCCCTGCTCGGCGAGTTTGCGCAGGTGGTAGCTGGTGGTGCCGGAGCTTTCACCGAGTTCGCGGGCGAGGACGGTGGAGTTCGCCTCGCCGTGCCGGCCGAGGTATTCGAGGATCCGGCGGCGCAGGGGGTTGCCGAGGGACTTGTAGAGAGCGGTGCGCTCAAGGCTGGTCATCTCGGGCAGGCCGTCGGTCATGCCGCCACGGTAACCCTGAGAACCCTGAGGCATCCCTGATGTCTGCCGAGTTTTCTTTGCAGAATTTTCTCTGCGGTCTACTGTGGAGGCACGGAGAACGGAAGAGCGGGCAGGGGATGAGGAAAGAGAGGGGGCAGGGATGAGGAAGTGGACACTGCGCGTGGTGGGCGCGGCGGCGGTCCTGCTGGTGCCGTGGATGGTGGTGCTGGCCGTGACGCTGCCCGGCAGCACCCAGGTGGACAACTGGCCGCTGGCCTGGATCGGCCTGGACGCGCTCATGGCGGCGGGCTGCGCCACAACGGCCCTGCTCGGCCTGCGAGGCGACCCCCGGGCCCGGCTCACCGCCTCCGCGACAGCGTCCGTCGCCGTGCTGGACGCCTGGTTCGACATAACGACCGCTGAGGCCGGCGGCGCCCTGGTCCAGGCCCTGCTGTGCGCGGTGGCGGAGGGGGCACTGGCATGGGCGTGTGTGGCCCTGGCGCTGTCGAAGGGGTGGGCGGCCCGGAGGTGAGCGGGCTGCGGCCGGCGGGCCCTGCCCAACCGGTGGGCACCGGACACCCCTTCGAGCCATCACCAGCCCTTGCCCGCCGGACCCTCCCGAAAGCCACGTGGGGGCAAAGGAGTTGTGGCCCACCCGCTCCACCCCGCACACCACCCCTCGATCACCACCTCTCGCGCTCCCGGCTTCCCCGAAGGACACTCATAGGCGACGGAGTTGCCGCCGGAGGGGGACGGGACATGCGGGACAACCATCGGGCGGAGGCCGAGCGGCTGCTGGCGCGGGCCGTTGAGGAGGAGGTGCGGCGCTCGGGCGGACGCATCGACGGTCAGCTGCTGCTGTCGCGGGCGCGCGGCGCACTGGACGCGATGGCGGGGTCGGCCGGCGAGGAGTACGAGGCCTACACGCGCGCGCTGGACGAGGCCGAGGCCGGCCGACTGACCTTCGGACAGCGTTACGCCCGTGAGGGCGCCGGAACGGCCCTGCTGGTGGCGGTTGTTGGCGCGCTCGCCGCCGCGGTGGCGGACCTGTCCCTCGGCACCGGCACCGGTACGGCCGTCGGCGCCGGTGCCGTCGTGGGTGCGGTGGGCGCCGCGGCCACGGTGGTGAAGGTGGCCGGGTCGCATCTGCCGGCCGCTCATCACCGTGCGGGCCAGGCCGGCCAGCCGGGCGGGGCGGAGCAGCTGCGGTTGCAGTGGCTGACCGCGCTGGAGGTGCGGGGCATCCGCCCGTTCCTCGACCAGCAGCGGATGCTCAGCGCCTCCACGGGCCCGAAGAAGAAGGGCGGCCCGGCACTGCGCGGCACGGACAAGAGCGCGGCGGCGCGCAGGCGCACGGTGCTGGAGCAGTCGTTCGGCCAACTGCCCCAGCCGGACGGATCGTTCGCCGGGCGGCGGCAGGAGCTGGGGCGGATCAGGCAGTGGGCGCAGGCGGCCCGGGCGGCCACCGAGACCCGCCCGACGGTGGTCGTCCTGCACGGCGAGCCCGGCTCGGGCCGGACCACGCTCGCGGTGCGGGCGGCACACGATCTGCGGGACCACTTCCGCGGCGCGGTGGTCGTCGATCTGCGCGGCGGCAGCCGGGAGGAGGCTCCGCTGGCCACCCGGGACGCCCTGCTGCACTTGCTCAACCGGCTGGGCGCGCCGCGCGAGCAGCTGCTGTTCCGGGAGCGCTCCTCCCCCGACCAGCAGGTCAAGCGGCTCGGCGAGCTGTATCACCAGCATCTGACGGGCCTGCCGGTGACGATCGTGCTGGACGACGCCTGGGACCCTGACCAGGTGCGAGCGCTGGTGCCGGAGCGTTCCGACAGCCTGGTCCTGGTCACCGCCCGTGCGGCCCTGGCGCTGCCGGCGGACCTCCCGGCCTGGGTGCACCACCTGCCGGTGGAACCGCTGGACGCGGCGGGTGCCGAGGAGCTGCTGAGCGCGGCCGCCGAGGAATCGCCGGGTCCCTACGATGCCGAATCCGCCGGCCAGGTCCGCGCGTTGTGCGGGGGGCTGCCGCTGGCGCTGCGGATCGCGGGCTCCGCGCTCGGACCGCGCTCACCACGGCAGCTGGCCATGGACCTGGACGCGTACGGACCGGTGGAGCCGGTGGAGCGTGCGCTGTGGCTGCGCTACACCGACCAGCCGGAGCCCGCCCGCCGGCTGCTGAGAAGGCTCGCCCTCGCGGGGCGTGCCTCGCTCGGCGCGGCGGCGGCCGCCGCCCTGCTCGCCACGGACGAGGCCGAGGCCGCCCGGCATCTGGGGGCGCTCGCCCGGGCCGGACTGATCGACCATGTACGCGGCAGCCGGTACCGGCTGCACGACCTGGTGCGTGCCTTCGCCCAGGCCCGGCTGGCGGACGAGGAGGACCCGGCCGAGCGTGCGGCGGCGCAGGAACGGCTGATCGTGAACTACGCGGAGCTGGCCGACTCGGTGCTGCGCCTGGTGGACGGCAACATGTCGACCCGCTCGAACCAGTTCGGCTCGCACGGCTTCACCTCCCTCGACGAGGCGCTGCGCTGGCTGGACGACGAGTCCAGCTTCATCACGGCGGCCCTGCGCCACGCCGACGGTGTGAATCAGGCGGCCGTGCTGAACCTGCTCGGCGCGCTGTGCGACTACTGCCTGCTGCGCGGCGACCTGTACCGGCTCGGCGAGATCAGCGAGCTGGCGCAGGCCGTGGACGAGGGGCTGCTGGTCCGCTCGGTGCAGTGGCGCACCGGTATCGCGGCCCGGCAGCTGGGCGAGCTGGACAAGGCGCGTACCACGCTGGCCTCGGTCGTGGACCTGTACCGGGAGGCCCACCACGACGCGGGTGCCGCCCGCGCTCTGACCTCCCTCGGGATCACCCTGCACCACCAGGGCAACCTCACCGAGGCGGCGGCCAAGCTCCAGGAGGCGCTGGATCTGCAGGCGGCGCCGGAACTGGCGACGGACCGGGCGTGGACGATGCACGCGCTGGCGGCGGTCCAGCGCGACCGTGCCCGCCTGGCGGAGGCCCTGGATCTGCTCACCCGTTCCCTGGTCCTGCACCACGAGGGCGGCTCGGTGCACGGCGAGGCCTGGGCCCACTTCCAGCTCGGTCAGCTGGCCCTGCGCATGGGTGACGTGCCGCGCGCGGAGACGGAGCTGCGGGCCGCCCTGGAGCGGTACGGCCGTACGCACGACGCCCGCGGGGAGGCCTGGGCGCTGACCCAGCTGGCCCGGGCCCGCCTGGTGGACGGCGATGTCTCAGTCGCCGTGGAGGGCCTCAGGCAGGCCGCCGTCCGGCACCGGGAGAACGAGGACGCGCGCGGCGAGGCGTGGACGCTGTTCTACCTGGGGCAGGCGCTGGAGGAGGCTGGGGATCTGGATCAGGCGGTGCGCGACCTGGAGCGGTCCCGCACGATGTTCTCCCGGATGCGGGATGTCTACGGCCTGGCCTGCGCCCGTCACCACTCGGCCCGGGTCACCCGGGACCAGCGGGCCGCGCAGACCGGCTCGCTGCGCAACTCCGGCTTCGCCCGTCAGCTGCTCGTGGACGCCCGCGCCGACTTCCAGCGCATCGGCGTCGCCCACGGCGAGGCGTGGACCTGCCTGGAGCTGGCGGTGGTCGACGCGGGAAACGCCCGTACGCAGCAGGCGCTGGCCCTGTGCGACGAGGCGCTCGCCCTGTTCACGTCCTACGGTGACCGGCGCGGTGAGGACTGGGCCCGTTTCCTGCGCTGCACCCTGCTGCCCTACGCGGCGCCGGGCGGGGTGGAGGTGGGCACGGCGGTCGCCCAGGAGGAACTGGCCCAACTGACCCGCGCCACGTATCCGCTGCGCGACGAGAAACTGGCCGACTGTGCCTCGGCGTACGCCCTGCTGCTGGAGCGGGGTGTCCAGCTGGAGGCAGGCTGGCAGGCCTGGCGGCTCGGTATGACGCCGAGCCGGCATGCGCGGGAGGTGATGGGGGTCACCGTACCGGCGGCACAGTGAGCGGGAGCGGCACAGCGCCGCTCCCGCACGCCGCTGCTCCAGCGCGCCGCGGCGGCGGGTGACCACGCGTGGCGGGCGGCGGTGCCGGACGCCCGCCGCCGGAACCTCACCCCTGCCGCGGCCTCGCCCCGCCGACGGCCTCGGCCTCGCCGGCCTCCCCGGCCTCCTCACCGGAGGCGTCCGCCTCCTTGAAGTCGACCTTCTGCATGTGCTTGCTCATCGACTTCATCAGGCCCCACACCGCCAGGGCCATCACCGCGAACACGATGAAGCCGAGGACGCCGGGGGTGACCTTGTTCTGGTCGACCTCCTTGGCGAGGGGGACGAGGTGCGTCACTGCCAGGCTCACGCTTGCGCTCATGTCAGGCATTGTCCCGGATGCCCGCGAAGAGGTCGTCCTCGGGGAGGGAGGTGTCGACGAGGGACTTCGCCAGCTCGTACTCCTCCGTCGGCCAGACCTCCTTCTGGAGCTCCAGCGGGACCTTGAACCAGCCGCCCTCGGGGTCGATCTGCGTCGCGTGGGCGATCAGCGCCTTGTCGCGGATCTCGAAGAAGTCCGCGCACGGAACGTGCGTGGTCAGGGTCCGCTCCTTGCGCTCGAACTCGTTCCAGCGCTTGAGCCACTCCCCGTACGGCGACTCCAGGCCGCGGTCGAGCATCGCCTGGTGCAGGGCCTCGGTGCGGGGGCGGTTGAAGCCCTGGTTGTAGTACAGCTTCAGCGGCTGGTAGGCGGCCCCGTACTCGCTCTCGGGGTACTTCTCGGTGTCCGCCGCGCCCTCGAACGCCACCATGGAGATCTTGTGGGTCATGATGTGGTCGGGGTGCGGGTAACCGCCGTTCTCGTCGTAGGTGGTGATCACCTGCGGGCGGAAGGAGCGGATCTGCTTCACCAGCTCGCCGGCCGCCTTGTCGATGTCCTCGAGGGCGAAGCAGCCGTCGGGCAGCGGCGGCAGCGGGTCGCCCTCGGGCAGACCGGAGTCGACGAAGCCGAGCCACTCCTGCTTGACGCCCAGGATCTCCCGGGCCTCGTCCATCTCCTTCTTGCGTACCTCGTGGATGTTCTCCTCGATGTACGTGTCGCCCTGCAGCTTGGGGTTGAGGATGGACCCGCGCTCTCCACCGGTGCAGGTCACCACCAGCACGTCCACCCCCTCGGACACGTACTTCGCCATGGTGGCCGCGCCCTTGCTCGACTCGTCGTCGGGGTGCGCGTGAACGGCCATCAGTCGCAGCTGGTCAGTCAAGACTCAATCCTCGGTAAGTCGGCGCCCCGGTGTCCTGGGGTGCGATCGGCGGCTTCTATAGTGACCGAATCGGGTGGCGAATAATTCCGGGGTCCGGCCCCGGGGCCCCATTCGAGACATACGTCCCGTCCCAGGCCGAGAGGACGATCATGAGTACGGCGAGCACGCGGCTGCCCGAGGGCCGATACGGCCGTTCCTCGGACGAGCGCGCCGACCGCGGGCTCAGGATCGTCGGCGCGGTGCTGGGCGCGGCCCTGCTCGCCCTGGTCGGCTACTTCGCCTACCACTACGTCGCACGGAACGAGATCAGCGCCCAGGTGATCACCTTCCAGGCCTCGGACGACGCGGTCAAGGTCCATCTGGAGGTCCACAAGGACTCCGGCACCGACGGCTACTGCACCCTGCGTTCCCAGGCGGCGGACGGCGCCGAGGTGGGCCGGGCGGACTTCCGCTTCACCGGGTCGGCCACGCGCGTCGACAAGGTCGTCACGCTGCGTACGACGGCCAAGGGGACGACGGCCGAGCTGCTGGGCTGTCACGCGGACTGACGTCCTCCGCGCACTCTGCCGGACACTCCCCGCCCTCACCCGGAATGCGTAGGCGTTGACCTGCGTTGATGTGAATCTGATGGCTTATGTCCTCCCCCTTACGCCGTTGAATTGTTAGGCTCGTGGTTTCGCCCTTCCATGAGGGAACATTCTTCTGGGTAGGGCGATGCTTTGTATTCCCAGTACCGACGAGGAGCACCCTGTGACCCAGACCAGCGAGAACGTCACCTGGCTGACCCAGGAGGCGTACAACAAGCTCAAGGACGAGCTTGAGTACCTTACTGGTCCTGCGCGCACGGAGATCGCCGCCAAGATCGCGGCCGCGCGCGAGGAGGGCGACCTGCGCGAGAACGGCGGGTACCACGCCGCCAAGGAGGAGCAGGGCAAGCAGGAGCTGCGTGTGCGCCAGCTGACCCAGCTCCTCGAGAACGCCCAGGTCGGCGAGGCCCCCGCGTCCGCGGACGGCGCGGTCGCGCCCGGCATGGTCGTCACGATCGCCTTCGACGGCGACGAGGACGACACCATGACGTTCCTGCTCGCCTCCCGCGAGTACGCGAGCGCCGACATCGAGACGTACTCCCCGCAGTCCCCGCTCGGCAAGGGTGTGATCGGCCACAAGGTCGGCGAGGACGCGGAGTACGAGCTGCCGAACGGCAAGAAGGCCTCGGTGACGATCCTGAAGGCCGTGCCGTACTCCGGCTGATCCAGTCCCCCGGTCGACATCGAGCCCCCGGCGTCCGCGTGACGCCGGGGGCTCCGTCATGCCGCCATGCCGTCACGTGGCGGCCGCGGGCGCCGGCGAGGAACGTGACCCGGACAGCCGGATCAGCCCGCGGGACGTGACCGCCCCGGCAGTGCGGACCGACAGGCCGATCCCCCTGCCGAACGCGGCCCCGCCTCAGTCGATGACCGTGTAACCGGCGTCCCGCAGGGCCTGGCCGACCTCGACGCAGTGCACCGGGCCCTTCGTCTCGAGGTGCAGCTCCACCTCCGCCTCGGTGAGCCCGAGCCGGGGGTCGGTCCGTACGTGGCTCACGTCTAGGACGTTCGCGTCCATCCCCGACAGCACCTTGAGGAGCGTGGCGAGGGCGCCCGGCCGGTCCGTCAGCCGCAGCCGAACCGCCAGATAGCGGCCCTGCGCCGCCATGCCGTGGCGCAGCACGCGCTGCATCAGCACCGGGTCGACGTTGCCACCGGAAAGCACCGCGACGACCGGTCCCTCGAAGGCGTCCGGCGCCGACAGCAGCGCCGCGACCGGGCTCGCCCCGGCCGGCTCCACGACCAGCTTGGCCCGCTCCAGACACAGCAGCAGCGCGGCCGACAGCTGGTCCTCGCTGACCGTGCGCACCTCGTCGACCAGCTCGCCGATGATCCCGAACGGCACCACGCCCGGCCGACCCACCTTGATGCCGTCGGCCATCGTCGCCGGGTTCTCCAGCGACACCGGGCGGCCGGCGGCGAGCGAGGGCGGGTAGCAGGCGGCCCCCTCCGCCTGGACCCCGACGATCCTGACCTCCGGCCGGAGCGCCTTCACCGCCACCGCGATGCCGGCCGCGAGCCCGCCGCCGCCGATGCCGACGACGATCGTGCGCACCTGCGGGCACTGCTCCAGGATCTCCAGGCCGACCGTGCCCTGCCCGGAGATGACGTCCGGGTGATCGAAGGGGTGAATGAACACCGCACCCGTCTCGGCCGCGTACTCCTGGGCGGCCGCCAGCGTCTCGTCGACCACCTGGCCGTGCAGGCGCACCTCGGCGCCGTACTCCCGGGTCGCACTGATCTTCGGCAGCGGGGCGCCGTTCGGCATGAACACCGTGGAGTGCACGCCCAGCAGCGAGGAGGCCAGCGCCACACCCTGCGCGTGGTTCCCGGCACTCGCCGCCACCACACCAGCCGCCCGCTCCTCGGGCAGCAGCCCGGCGATGCGCACATAGGCGCCGCGCAGCTTGAACGAGCCGGTCCGCTGGAGGTTCTCGCACTTGAGGTGCACCGGCGCGCCGACCAGCTGGGACAGGTGCCGGCTGCCCTCCATCGCGGTCACCCGGGCGACGCCCGAGAGCATCTTCTGCGCTCCGCGCACATCGTCGAGGGTGACGGAACGCAAGGAGTCAGCCGTGCCGTAGCTCATGACCCCAGCATCGCAGTTCACAGTCGCGCACGACGGGTGTGACCAAGCTCCGAGACCGGTTTGCGCAGCGCCGGTACGGCCCGGCGCCGGGCCGCGTACCCTGTCCCCCAACCCAGCAGCCCTTCATGAAGCGAGCCTCCGGCCATGCCCACAACACCTGAAATGTCGATGGACATGACGACCGTCGGTGACACCGGTCTTCTCGACACCCTCCAGCACGAGGTGGCGGTGTTCGCCCGCCGCGCCGAACAGACCCGGCTCGGCGGCGTCGGGCAGGTGCGCAACTCCATGGACCGCGCCGCGTATCTGCTGCTCAACCGCCTCGACCGGGAAGGGCCGATGGGCGTCAAGGCGCTCGCGGCGAGCATGGGCATCGACTCCTCGACGGTCACCCGGCAGGTGGCTCCCCTGGTCGACACCGGGCTCGTCAAGCGCACCTCGCACCCGGAGGACGGGCGTGCGGTGGTGCTCCAGCTGTCCCCGCGCGGGGCCGCCCGGCTGGAGGAGGTGCGCTCGTCCAGACGCCGGCTCATGGCCGAGCTGACACACGACTGGGCGCCGGAGGAGCGCGAGGAGTTCTGCACCCTCCTGACCCGCTTCAACGGCGCGCTGTCCGCGCGGATGACGGTGCAGGGCGTCCCCTCGGCGGAGCAGCCGCCGGCCTCCTGAGACCGCCGGTACCGGTGGGGTCCGGACTCTTGACCCCGGGCCGCCGCTGGCCTCATATGAGACCCGGGTCCTGCGTCGTACGCGGTTCGCCTGTCCCGTACCGGACAGGGCCCCTTCCGGGGGAGGCGCGGTGCGTGCTCGACAGGTGTCCCGCGGTGCCCGCCGGGCGCGCGAGTTCGAGGCATTCGTCGCGGGGGCGGCCGGGCGCCTGCTGCACACCGCCACGCTGCTCACCGCGGAGGCACCGGACGCCAACCCGCGCGCGCGGCGCCTGCTGACACTGACCCTCGCCCACACCTACGCCCGCTGGGACCGGCTGCTCGGCGAGGATCCGTACGACTGCGCGCGCCAGTACCTCGCCACGCGCTTCGCGCGCGCGACCTGGCATCGGTACGGCGCCTTCGGCCGCGCCCGGCGGCCGGATCCGCGCAACCCGCTCGCCGCACTCGCGCCGCAGGAGCGGCTGATCCTGGTACTACGGCTCTACGAGGGGGTCGCCGAGGAACAGGCGGCGGCGCTGCTCGGCCTGCCCATGGAACGCGTGCGGACCATCTGCGACCGCGCGACGGCCGCCCTGCTGCATCCGGCACGTCCGCCCGCCGCGCGCACGGTGGGCGCGAAGGCGGCGTCGTCATGAGGCAGGGGGTCACCCGGGGGCAGCGGGTCGTCGTGGGGCAGCGGGTCACCCGGGGGCAGCGGGTCGTCGTGGGGCAGCGGGTCACCCGGGGGCTGCGAATTGTCGTGGGGCAGCCGGTCACCCGGGGACAGCGAGTCGTCGTGGAGCGGCAGGCCGAGCGGAGACGGCGAACCGCCGTGAGGCAGCAGGCCGACCGGAGACAGCACGTCGCCGTGGAACAGCAGGCCGACCGGAGACAGCACGTCGCCGTGGAACAGCAGGCCGACCGGAGACAGCACGTCGCCGTGGAACAGCAGGCCGACCGGAGACAGCACGTCGCCGTGGCACAGCAGGCCGAGCCCAAACGGCGAACCGCCGTGGAACAGCAGGCCGACCGGAGACAGCACGTCGCCGTGGCACAGCAGGCCGAGCCCAAACAGCGAACCGCCGTGGAACAGCAGGCCGACC